>CAYXOW010000031.1:15933-20072 GCA_964466815.1 uncultured Treponema sp. | reverse complement strand
TGGCCGCGCCGCGGGCTCCGCCCTGAAGCATCGCTTCGCGCGTGCGAAGGTCGACTGAGCCCGATCGACATCCTCGGCGGTCTCCACTGTGTAGCCCTCGCGCTCGAAGAATCGCGAGAGACCGTGTCGTATTCCCTCTTCGTCGTCCACGACGAGAACAGTCGCCTTTTTCGTCATCTCTCATGCTCCAGGGCCGGCAGCGGGCAGCGCGATGTGCACGGTGGTGCCGACGCCCTCTTCGCTCTCGATCCCTATTGTTCCTTTGAACTTCGACACCAGGCCGTAGACCACGGAGAGTCCGAGCCCGCTGTTGCCCTCATCTCCCTTTGTCGAAAAAAACGGATCGAAGACGCGGGGCAATAGCTCCTTGGGAATACCGCGCCCCGAGTCGGCAACACTGCATTGTACCACGGAATGCGCTGCGTCGAATGAAGTTTCAATCCGCATTGACCCTGAATTTCCTATGGCGTCGAGGGCGTTTTTAATGAGGTTGAGCAAGATCTGCTTGCACTCGTCTTCGCCGATCGCAGCGCGCGGAATCGAGGCGCCGAGATCGGTGCGTATCGAAATGCCACCTTCGCTTTTGAGCGCGTAATCGAGGAGGCGGAGTGTGGCGCGGATGCACGCGTTGATGTCCGTCTCCGAGGGACCGGTGCGCGGCGAAGAGGAGAATTCGAGGAGATTGCGCACAATACGCGCGATGCGCTTGGTCTCCTGCTCCACGATGCGGAGATCCTCGAGTCGATCGAGTTCCTTCTCGGCGTGCATGAGGTTTTGGACATTCGTCAGAATAGAGCTGAGAGGGTTGTTGATCTCATGGGCGACCCCTGCCGAGAGCATGGAGATGCTCGAGAGTTTTTCAGCTTGTCGGATTTTTTCTTCGTAGGCGATTTTCGCGGTGATGTCTTCGATGACCATGATGCAGTGCACGGAGGTACGCTCTTGCTCCCGCTCGAAGAGCGGATAGAACTTGATTTCGAATGAGCGCCCCGATGAGGTCCGTCGCACCTGAGTATCCGAGGCGAGGCCACCCGAGATAACCGCGCGTATGCTCGTATGCACAGGCTCATCGAAAATCGAAGGAGAGAGCGAGTCGATATTGCGGCCGATCACTTCTTTCTCGCTGTGCTCGCAGAACTCGAAAAAAGCGCGATTCGCCTTCTCCACAGAGAACTCCGCGTTGATGACGAGAATCTGTTCGCGAATCGAGTTGAAAATCTTGTCGTTGTACTCTTTGATCCGCGTGATCTCCTGGATGTGCGCCGAGAGTGCGCGCTTGTCTTCTTCGATTCGCGCCGACATGTCGTTGAAGCCGTGGAAGAGGTCGGCGATTTCGCCTTTTGCGGGGCCCGCTACCTTGACCGGCTTTTCGCCGTGCATAAGGCGCAGCATTGCATCGCGTAGCTGACGCACGGGGTCGGTCACTGCTTTGCTGAGCCCGAGGCTGAGGAGGGCGGTAAAAAGCGCCACGATGAGCGACACGAGAATAATCGAGCGGTTGATGAATCCGACGCGCGCTCGGTATTCGGCGAGCGAGAGGAATGTGCAGACGTAGAGCGTCGATTCGCCCGTCGTGCCGCTCTCCACAAGGCGCGCGTTGCCCGACTGTTGGATCACGACTCCGTAGGGCACTCCATCTTCGACGAGCTCTGGAACGACGGTGTAGGAGGTGCTGAAGGTTCTTCCGCGCATCCACTCCGAAAAGGCGGTACCAGCGATCGACCCCACCACAAAGTGGCTGTTCAGCGAGATGAGCGCTTTGACGCGTGAATTGAAGCTGAGCTGCCGCATGAGTGTCTCGTCGACGCGCTTCGCGATGAAGATGTCGAGCGAGCGGCCATCGGCAGCGGTGACGCGGACGGCGCCCGAAAAGTAGAGGATACCGTCGGAGAGTAGCATCTCGACGTAGGGGTGTAGACGATCGATTCTGAAGTCATGGGCGCGCGGCGCGGGAATGGGCTTGTCGGTGAGAGGCCTCACTGCGGTAAATGTCGACCAGCTATTTCGGATTACGAGAAATTCGCAGCCGGCTTGCATCGCAGCCTGTCGGAGCGCGGTTTCAAGCGCGTTGTCAGGTGCGATGTGCGTCTGCGCCGCGATCAGCGCTTTGAGCCTCTCGGACTTCGAGAGATCGACGATGGAACTCCAGATGACGCGCTTCCACGAGTTGAAATTGTCGTAGACGCTGAGCGCTTCAGTCTTGAGCTCTCGGCGCGAATCCTCTTCCTGGCTCTTTGACACGCTCCCCGAAACCAAGAGCGCGACCAGCACCGCCTGGAGCACGATGACGGAGATGAACGAATTGAAAGTTCTCGCGAAAAATCTCATTGCGATCGTTTTTCGACCGACTCGGCTCCCACGATGAGGCTCACGATCTCTTCGGTCGTGGTGTTCGCCACCATACGCTCGCCGGCTTTAATTCCGCGACGCATCACGATGATCCTGTCGGCCACCGAGAACACATCGTACATCTGGTGACTAATAATGATAATCGCGATCCCCTGGGTTCGCAGCGAACTGACGAGCTCGAGCACTTTCTTCTGCTCGGAGATGCCGAGGGCAGCGGTCGGTTCGTCCATGATGAGCACTTTTGCGTTCCAGTAGATGGAGCGAGAAATCGCCACAGCCTGGCGCTGGCCGCCCGAGAGGTTGCGGATGTTCGATTTGAGTGAGGGAATCTTGATGTCGAGGCGGTCGAGTACCTTGCGAGATTCATTGAGCATGTGGTCCTGATTGACGATGGGGACCACTCCCAGCACCTTTTTCGTGGTTTCCCGCCCCAGGAATATGTTCGAGGGCACGTCCATGTTCTCAGCGAGGGCGAGGTCCTGGTAGATGGTCTCGATACCGTGATTGATTGCGTCGATGGGCGAGTCGATGTGGATTTTCTGACCGTTGAGCAGGATTTCGCCCGAATCGGGGCGGTGGACGCCCGAGATGATCTTGATCAGGGTCGATTTGCCGGCGCCGTTGTCGCCGACGAGGGCGACGACTTCGCCCGCATCGACGTGAAAGCTGACGTCATCGACGGCGACGAGCCCGCCGAATCGTTTGGTGATATTTTTTGCTTCGAGCAAGTGTGCTTGTGTTTCAGCCATAATTTCAGCCATATTTTCTACCGCCTCTCAAAAAAATCCACTCGATCGAATCGTCGACAGCGCGCTACCGATTTCGATTCGGAAACACTTGGTCGATGATCACCGCGAGAATAAGAATTGCGCCGACCAGAATGTACGTCATAAAGGTCTGCATGCCGAGAATGCGTAAACCCGTCTCGAGAATCGCGATGACGAGCGCACCGAGGATAGTTCGGCCGACTGTCCCCGACCCGCCCGCCATACTCGCCCCACCGATGACCACCGCGGCGATCGCCTCGAGGAGCATGTTGGCGCCCGCATCCGGTTTGCCCGTGATGTACTTCATTACATAGCTGATGCCCGCCAGCGAGGCGAACATCGACGAGATGACATAAGCCTTAATGAGGTCACGCTTGACATTGATGCCCGAGCGGATCGCCGCGTCGATGTTGCCGCCGATCGCGTAGAGGTGTCGACCGAATTTCATCTTTCCCAAAATGAAGGCGAAAATGACGATAAAGAAGAAGGCGAACACAACCATATCTGGCAGAATCGCAACAACAATTTGACCACGCGCGACCTGCGGCCGTGAGAAAAAGCTCAACATGCCGCCCGGCGAAATATAGAGAAAGGATCCGTTGCCGATATTCCCCGCGAGGGCCGGAAGATTTTTTGTCGGAATACCCTGGGTCATCAGCTCCGAGATACCGTGCGTCACGCCTAGCATCGAGAATGTCGCGATGAATGCCGGCACGCGGAGGTATGCGACCAGCCAACCGTTTACGAGTCCCGGCAGAAGCCCGATGAGAATCATGGCCGCGCTCCCCGCGAGAATGCTCGCAAGCGGTGAAAGCCCCATCGCCGCGAACGCTACGATCAGCTTCGATGTGACTACGGTCGAGAAGCCCATCACAAAACCGACCGATAGATCGATACCGCCCGTGATGATCACGAAAAGTTCTGCGATCGCAAGGAGAAACACTTCGGTGCCGTTGAAAAAGATGAGCTGTGCGGTGTCGAGGCTGAAAAAAGCCCTCGACAGCGCAGAGAAAAGCGCGATCA
>CAYXOW010000031.1:11865-15856 GCA_964466815.1 uncultured Treponema sp. | reverse complement strand
TCCATATTGTCGGCTGGCATGCTCCCCTCCCCTCAAAACAGATCCGGGAAGGCCCGGTCGATGATTACGGCGATGGTCAGCAGCACACCGACCCCGATATAGCGGTAGAAGGCCGAGATGCCGGCGATCTGGAGCCCATTCTCCAACACCGCGAGCACGAGGACACCCACCGCCGTTCCCCAGATCCTTCCTTTCCCACCCGTCAGACTGGCGCCGCCGATCACCACCGCCGCAACCGCCATCAGCTCATAGTTCGCGCCCGAAGGGGTATAGTTGCCGATGCCGGTCTGGAAGAGATTGAAGAGTCCGGCGATACCCGACACGAAGGACGAGATCACATAGATCGAAACAAGGTGGCGATCCACGTTGATGCCCGAGCGGATCGCCGCGTCCATGCTGCCGCCGATAGCGTAGGTGTGCCGCCCAAAGCGCGTTTTGCTCATCGCGAAGGCGAGGATGAGGAGCACTGCGAGCGATAGAAAGAGTGAGTTGGGAATGAGTCGCAGGATGCTCCGCATGTTCAGCATGGTGATATAGGCTGGCTTCGAAAAGAAGCTCACTGATTTCGAAGGATCAATGTAAAGAAAGTAGCTGTTGCCGATGTCGTTGATCTGCTGAGGTGCGCCCATCACCGGCATGAATCCGTCGGAGAGAAAGAGCGTCACGCCATTGCAGATACCCCACATGCCCATGGTCGCGATGAAGGGAGGCACTTTGAAGCGCGTGACAAGAATGCCGTTCGCGAGTCCCGGCAGAAACGAAACGAGGAGCGCTGACGCGCATCCGAGCAGAATGACGAGGGGAAGCGCCATGCCTCCGGCGCCGAGGATCTGCATCACCTTGGCGCCGAGCACCGAGGTGAGTCCGTACACATAGCCGATGGAGAGATCGATGCCGCCCGTGATGACCACCAGGGTTTCCGCCGCGGCGAGCAAAAATGCGCCCGTGGAGAGGTGCAGGATATTTTGGAAGTTCGTGATGTCGAAAAACCCTGGCCCCGCGATGCTGAAGATGATCCCCATCAGTACGAGGAACAGGGCGGACCAGTTTTTCGCCGAGAACCGTCCGAAGTCGGTCTGGAAGAATCCACGTCTCTCTGCCACGGTGAACCTCTCGCTCAAATAATCTCATGCCGCCTCCCCCCGAGGAAGAGGCGACACGAGGCCCCGCAACCGGGGCTTTCAACTATTTTTCGATTTTTTGTACCCGTTTTAATGCGCGCTCACTGGTAGATGTACTGCTGCATGCCAGGATCGTTCACATTGTCTTTCGTGAAGAACTCGAACCCGGGGATTACTTTCTTGGGCACCTGAACCTTCTGCGTCAGGTACTTATAGAGCCACTCCACACCGAGCGATCCCATCTCTCCAGGCTTCTGGGCGAGCACGAGGTCGACGACGCCCTTCTTGAGGTTATCGATGTTGGTGATGGTCGCGTCCCACGAAGCGATCTTGATGGCGCCGACAAGGCCGGCGTTCACGACCGCCTGGTTGGCTCCCTGTGCGCTGAACACGTTGGTTCCGAAGATACCGACGATGTCTTTATCCTTCTGCAGCGCTGCGAGCGTCTGCTCCTGCGCCTTCTGCTGCACGTCGAGGCACCACTCTACGCCGACCAGCTTCATGTTCGGGAATTCCGCGATACCCGCGGTGAATCCCTTCACGCGGCCCGCCACCGACGATACGTCGGGGTTGGTCGCCTCGCAGAACACTTTTCCCTTCTCGCCGACGAGCTTCGCGAGGTGCTCGGCGATCATCTTGCCGCCGAGTTCGTTGTCGGAGCCGATGTACGAGAGCGGGAAGTTGTAGTCGGTGTTCGGCTTGGAATAGTCGCCATCGCCGAGGAAGGTATCCACCGTGATGATCTCGACGCCCTTATCGTAGATAGCCTTGAGGGGCGCCTTGAGCGCATCGACCGAGGTCGGGGCGATAAGGAGGCCGTCGAAGCCGCCGCGCTGGGCGTATGCCTGTAGTATGGGCACCTGATACTCGGGCCCCCAGGCCTTCGGATACTCTGCGACGATGATATTGACGCCGAGCTCTTTGGCTTTGGCGCGCACGCCTTTTTCCATTGTGGTATAGAACGGATCCTGAACGCCCGGCATGAAGAGGAAGGTCAGCTGCTTTTTCGTCGCCTGTCCGAAAACCGGCATGACGGTGAGAATCACGAGCAGTATGGCCAGAAACACTGAATACCTTTTTTTCATGGTATCCTCCTTGGTTTTTTTTCGGGACACTATGCGTGGCGAAACGCGGATGTGGGTCCCGAAAAGTGGTTAACAACCAGAAGGAAGACTTGCAAGTCGCATGCCAAATTTTGTATCGAGCGCGTCAATCCGACGCGACACGGGATTTCATATTGATTTAATTGGGCATATCGCGAAACGTGGCGCAGTGAGACATGTACGGTGCGGCGAATGCCGTGTGCCGACCATCGAAATACGAGGCAGGGTGGATACTTCGGTATCCACCCTGCTGGGTACTCTGGTATGCAGCGTCGCCGGGCTGCGCCCCACTTTGCTCACATCGCGCGCTGTGAAGCCCAATAGGCACCACGGCTTTCAACTCAAAAGGTCGCGATCCTCAGCGTACTCCGCGCCGCGCGCTCTCTTGAAGAGCCGTACGAGGCCAGCAACATCGGCGCGCTCTTTCTCTGCGCCCGATAAGTCGGCAATGATCTCGCCTTCGTGCATCATGACGATTCGATTGGCCTGCTCGAGGGCGCGCTCCATGTCGTGCGTCACAATGAGTGCGGTGAGCTCGAACTCGGCGATGAACTTCCGCGTGAGTTCGCCGACGATTTCCGCGTTTGCGGGATCGAGGGCGGCAGTGTGCTCATCGAGGAGGAGCACCGAGGGCCGCGACAGCACCGCCATGAGCAGCGTGAGCGCCTGGCGCTGGCCGCCCGAAAGTCTCGACACGTTTTCGCGCAGTCGCTGCTCGAGCCCCATGCCGAGCTGCGCCACCTTGCCCTCCATCTCGCGCGCGAACCTGGGCGGCGTCGCGAGGCGAAAGCGACGGGGCCCCTTTCGGGCGGCCAGCGCGAGGTTGTCGAGCACCGTCATGTCGCCAGCGGTGCCCGCAAGGGGATCTTGGCGTACGCGGCCAACGTAAAGCGCGCGCTGCCACTCCGTCAGCGTAGTCACTTCTTTGTTGTCGAGAAAAATCGCGCCGCTACGGATGGGCACCGTACCCGCCACCGCATTCAGCAGCGTACTCTTTCCGGCACCATTCGACCCAATTATGGAAACTGTTTGCCCCCGCTCGACTTCGAGCGAGAGTTTTTTGAGCACCGTGTGCTCCTGCCCACCACCGAGACTGAAACTCACGACGACATCTTCGACGCGTATCATCAGCGTTTCCTCCCGTACCGCGAAACGGCCACCGACGCAATGATGAGGAGTGCGGTGAGAAGCCGAAGGTCATTCGGTGTGATACCTGCGATATAGCCCCAGGAGCGAGCAGCGTACATCAGCGCTCTGAATATGATCGATCCGAGAATGACGCGCACCAGTTGTATGGTAATAAATTGCGATCGGACCACAAGTTCACCGAGCATCACCGTGGCGAGTCCGGCCGCCACGACGCCCTGTCCGAGGTTTACGTCCGCGAAGCCCTGATAAGCCGCGGCCATCGCTCCCGAGAGCCCCGGAAGGGCGTTGGCGAGCATAATTCCCCAGGTGCGCAAGTTGCCCGGCTGTATGCCCGCCTGGATGACCGCATTCTCGTTGTCGCCGAGCGCGCCCATGGCAATACCGATTTCGGTATGGAAAAAGAGGTCGAGAATACCGAATATCACCGCCACCACGAGCACACAGGCCATGAGAAGCGATAGTTCGGGCGATAAAAATCCGCCGGTAAAGCTGCGAGCGAGGCTGAGCATCGGATTATTGGTGATGAGCGGCATATTTGGCTTACCGCCCAGGATGCGCAGGTTGATCGAGTAGAACCCTGTCATCGTAATAATGCCCGCGAGCAGCGCGGGCACCTTG
>CAYXOW010000031.1:4634-11778 GCA_964466815.1 uncultured Treponema sp. | reverse complement strand
GCCTTGACGAGGTGGTTCGGCGAGAGGCTGAGCGCCGAAGCCACGACAGCTCCGGCCGCCGCTCCCGCCGGAAACGATCCCTCAACCGTCAGGTCCGGAAAATCCAGAACCCTGAAGCTGACGAACACACCGAGCGCAAGAATTCCATAGATAAACCCTTCAACGAGAATTCCTTCTATCATTGATCACGTCACTTCCTGGTGAGCTGACCGTCGGAAATCACCACCTTCGCTTGGTCGATGATCGACTGATCGACTTTAATGCCGATCTTTTTGGCGGTGTCGAGATTGAGCACAAAGCTCATGTCGGCGCTGTCGGTCGGAAGATAGGCCGGAATATTCTCGGTTTTCTCTCCGTTCAGCACGCGCACAACGATCTTGCCGGTCGCTACGCCCATTTTGTAGTAATCGTATCCCATTGCCGCGAGAACTGGAATAGTTTCCGCCGAAGACGGATCGGCGGTGACGACGGGAATTTTCTTCTCGAGCGCCACTTCGGCGATGCCGCTCAGCGCGGAGAACACGGTGTTGTCGTTACCGAGATAGAGCCCGTCGATGCGCCCCGCAATGGAGAGCAATGCCTGCTTTGCCTCCGAAGAGTTCGTGATGGTCGACTCAACGTACTCGAGCCCGTTGTCCTGGCAGTACTTTTTTACGATGCCCGCGATGGTCACGGAGTTGGCTTCGCCCGATGCGTAGATGTTGCCGATCCGCTTGATATCTTTTTTCAGCGCGCGCAAGAGGTCGAGCTGTTTCGCGACGGGGGTCATGTCGGAGGTACCGGTGATGTTTGGGCCACCCTTGTCCATGCTCGCCACAAGTCCCGCCGCGACGGGGTCGGTGACCGCCGAGTAGATGACGGGTCTGTCCTTGATCTGATTGGCGAGGGCCTGGGCGGTCGGAGTCGCGATTCCCACCGCCACAGCGACTTTCTCATCTTTGAATCGCTGCGCGATCTGCGCGGCAGTGTTCATATCCGCATTGGCATTCTGAAGGTCGATCTTATAATCCGGCTTAGAAGCCGTGAGCTCATCGACGATTCCTTTTTCAATCGCATCGAGCGCGGGGTGCGACACAAATTTTGCAACACCGATGATCTTCGCGTTTTTCGGTGCGCACGAAAAGAGAAGTCCGATCAATCCTACTGCAACGATGAGCCTGAAAATGCGACGCATACATCCTCCTTGAAATGCTATATCGATGTGGATTGTTACTATTTGTAGTAACATTGGGCCATTGTAGCGGCTCACTCATATTTGGTCAATATGCAAAATGAAAATAATTCGTACAGCATTATAGCTGGCGTTTCAATTTTTGAACATACAGGTGCAGAAAATAAAATATTATATCACTGATAAATAAAAAGCTTTACTTTCTATAGAAACACCTTGACACGAAGGTTTCGGGCATATATTCTTCCCTGAAATTAGCTTCATTCTTTATTTATACGCATATTCTGTATATGCGAAAGGAGGAATACACGATGAAGCGACAAAAGATGGTGCTCTTTGTAATGGCAGGTCTCGTTTTATTCGCTGCTCAGAGCGCATTTGCTGCCGGAACGATTAAAATCGGTGTAGCTGGTGCATTCTCTGGAGATCTGGCATCCTACGGTCTTCCGACTGTCAACGCCGCGAAGCTTGTCGCGGACGACTACAATGCCAAAGGCGGCATTAACGGTCAGAAAATCGAGCTCGTTATCGAGGACGATCAGTGTAAGCCTGAGCTTGCGACCAACGCTGCCTCAAAGCTGGTGAGCGCGAAGGTTGTTGCGGTGATCGGACACATCTGTTCCGGTGCCACGAAGGCTGCGCTTGGGATCTACAAAGATTCCAACATCGTCACTATTTCTCCTTCGGCCACGAACCCTCCGCTTACCCAGAGTGGTGAGTATCCGAATTTCTTCCGCACGATCGCCCCAGACGACGCGCAAGCGCGACTCGCGAGCTCCTTCCTTGTCAACAAGCTTAAGGTAAAGAAGATTGCAGTACTCCACGATAAAGGCGACTACGGCAAGGGCTTTGCTGAACTCGTAAAGCAGAACGCGGAAGCGAGCGGCGTGCAGGTCGTGCTCTTTGAGGGCGTGAACCCCGGCGCTCCAGACTACTCCGCCGTGGTCAACAAGATCGGCAACGCGAAGGTCGACGCGGTGGTGTGGGGCGGCTATCACCCCGAAGCCTCCAAGCTCGTCCAGCAGATGAAGGACAAGGGCATGAACATCCACTTCATCTCCGATGACGGCGTCAAAGACAACACCTTCATCGAAGTCGCCGGCAAGTACGCCGAGGGTGTCTACGCCACCGGCCCGACCGACACTTCGACCAACGCCCTGGCGATCAAGGCGATCGCAGAACACAAGAAAGTGTTCGGTTCCGAGCCCGGCGCCTTCTTCCTCAATGCCTACGCTGCGGCCCAGGCCCTCTTCAACGCTATTGCAAAAGCTGGTTCGACCGATTACAACAAGATTGTAGCCGCGCTGAAGTCCAATTACGTTGACACCCCACTCGGTCACATCAGCTTTGACCAGAAAGGTGATATCATCGGATTCGGATTTTCCGTCTACCAAGTGCAGAACGGCAAGTTCGTAGAGCTGAAATAACACCTTTTTCTGCAAGCCTCTATGAAGCCGTTCTGGCCTACAAAGTCGGAACGGCTTCTTTGTAAGAATCCTATTCCCAAGGATCATCACATGGATTATTTTTTAAAACTTTTTCTGAGTGGCACGGCAAAGGGAAGTATCTACGCGCTCATCGCGCTCGGATACACCATGGTGTATGGCATCATTCAGCTCATCAACTTCGCCCACGGTGAAATTTACATGATTGGCGGATTTACAGCCCTCATCTTGGGTGGTTTCTTCTTTTCCAACGGCATGCCTGTCGGTTTTGTGCTGTTGTTCTCTGTTCTTCTCTCGATCATCTATGCTGCGGCATTCGGATTTACCGTCGAAAAAATCGCCTATCGGCCTCTCCGTGAAAAGCCGAGGCTCTCGGCTCTCATCAGCGCAATCGGTGTCTCCATTGTGCTCCAGAACTTCGTCCTTCTCTCTCAAACAGAAAAATTCTTACCCTTCCCTTCATATTTACCTGAATTTTCGTGGCTTCAGCCGTATAAAGAATATATAAACTCGACACAACTCATCATCCTCGTCACGACCGCGATCATCATGGTGTTGCTAACCCTGCTGATTAAGTTTACCCGCATCGGAAAAGCGATGCGCGCCACTGCGCAGGATATGCACATGGCTCAACTCGTCGGTGTCGATGTCAATCAAGTCATTTCAGTGACCTTCATCATTGGTTCGGCGCTCGCTGCGGTCGGCGGTGTGCTCATCTGCTCCTACATGGGACAGATCAACTACTACATCGGCTTTATTGCGGGTATCAAAGCCTTTGTCGCAGCGGTGCTCGGCGGCATCGGCAGCATTCCGGGTGCGGTGCTCGGCAGCTTCGTACTCGGCTGGACAGAGAGCCTCGGCACCGGCTACATATCGAGCGATTACGAGGACGCCTTTGCGTTTGTCATTCTCATTTTGATCCTCCTTGTCAAACCCGATGGAATTCTCGGCCGATCCCAGCGACAGAAGGTGTAAATCATGAAAACTCGATCATTGCTGACAGATATTGGAAGTTCACTGTTAAAAGCGCTTTGGTTCATGGTTCTGCTTTTCCCGCTCATAGTGATGAAGGTCAATGTGACTATGGGCGTCGCGAAGGTGGAATTTCGCTGGGGCAACCTGCCGTTCGTGGGAATCGCAGCCTTTGTGCTCTCGTTCGTGTGGAAAATCGCGCTTGAATGGAACGAGCGCCGGGGCGGAAAAGCTCAATCGGCCTCAGGTTTCAGCGCTACAACGTCTAGGGTGAGCGAATATTTCGCTAGACCAGCCGTTCGCAGAAGCTCGATTCTGGTGCTCATGGCCTTTGCGGTCGCATACCCCTTTCTCTTTGGGATGTATCACACCAACGTCATGATCACTGCCTTCATTTACGTGATTCTCGCCTTGGGGTTGAACATAGTCGTCGGGTTAGGCGGGCTTCTCAATCTCGGTTATGCAGCTTTTTTTGGTGTCGGCGCGTATACCTACGGTCTTATATGGAAGTATGTGGGACCCATTTTCGTGTCTGCGGGCATCAATACGGGTTGGCTCTTCTGGATTTCGCTGCCGCTGGCTGGCATTGTCGCGACGCTCTTCGGCGTGCTTTTGAGTCTCCCCGTGCTCAGGCTCAGGGGCGATTACCTCGCCATCATCACGCTCGCATTCGGCGAGATTTTCCGTATGGTGATGCAGAATTCCAGCGACATCACTGGTGGCGCGACAGGGATCAGCCTTATTCCAAGGCCGTGGTTTTTCGGCCAAAAGCTCCCGCCGATCAAGGCGGCGACCTACATCTACTTCATTGCCTTCGTGCTTGTGATCATTACCATATTTGTGGTGCGACGGATCGAAGACTCGAAAGTGGGCCGCGCCCTCGAAGCGATGCGCGAAGACGAGATCGCCTGTCAGGCGATGGGTGTCAATCTCGTCAAGAATAAGCTCATCACCTTTGCGCTGGGCGCATTTTGGGCGGGCATGGCGGGTGTTCTCATGGCTGCTCAGACCACGTACATCAACCCGGACAGCTTCACACTCTGGGAGTCGATCATCATCCTGATGGCGGTGGTCATCGGCGGCACGGGCTCGATTCCCGGTGTCATCGGTGGCGCCATTCTCCTCAAACTGCTTCCCGAATACTTTAGAGCTCTCGCCCAGTACCGCATGCTCATCTACGGCATCGCGATGATTCTCGTCATTATTTTTAAGCCCGATGGCCTCATTCCACGCAGGCGCAAACAGTACACCTTCGAGCAAAAGGGAGCCGCGAAATGAGCACCGAACAACTCCAGTACCAGAAGGAAATTCTCGAAATCGACGACCTTGTCATGGCCTTCGGCGGTCTCAGGGCTATCGACGGTGTCTCGATGCACATCGACGAAGGTGAAATCGCCGCCCTTATAGGCCCGAACGGCGCAGGAAAGACTACGATTTTCAATTGCATCACCGGTGTGTACAAACCGACCGAGGGTACGGTGAAGATCCGCAACCGCAAGGGACGTGCAGAAGAGATCAGCGGCCTCAAACCCAATATCATCAACCAGAAGGGCCTCGCGCGCACGTTCCAAAACATACGCCTCTTCGGCAACATGAGCGTGCTCGAGAATGTCATGATCGGCCGACACCACTCTCTCAAGGCGGGAATCTTCAAGGCAATTATCCGCGACACATCTACGCGCCAGGAAGAGCAGCGCGTCATCGAGGAGAGCTACGAGATCCTCAAGAAGCTCAAGCTCGATCCCTATGTCAACGAGATGGCGAAGAATCTGCCCTACGGCGAACAGCGCCGGCTCGAGATCGCGCGCGCCCTTGCCACCGATCCTTTCCTTCTCCTTCTGGACGAGCCGGTCGCCGGCATGAACGCGCAGGAGACCAAGGAGCTCGAGGAAACCATCAACATCATCCGCGACCAAGAGCACATCACGATTCTCCTCATCGAGCACGACATGAGTCTCGTCATGAACGTGAGCGAACGTATCTATGTGCTCGACTACGGTAGGCTCATCGCGGAAGGAACTCCGCAAGAAATAAAGCGGAATCCCGATGTCATCAAAGCATACCTAGGAGAGTAATATGGCACTGCTCGAGCTCAAAGATATCCGCACATTCTACGGTAACATCCAGGCTTTGAAGGGCATTTCGATTTCGGTCGACGAAGGCGAAATCGTCACGCTGATCGGCGCGAACGGCGCGGGAAAGACGACCACCCTCATGAGTATCTGTGGTATTACGCCTATTCGCGAGGGTGCGATTTTCCTGAACGGAAAAGATATCTCTAGGATAAGCCCCAATAAAATCGTGCAAATGGGTGTATCGCAAGTTCCTGAAGGTCGCCGGATTTTTCCGCAGCTCACTGTCTCCGAAAACCTCGACATGGGCGCGTTTTTACGCAGCGATAAAGAGGGCATCAAGCGCGACATCGAGGAAGTATTCTCGATTTTCCCGAGGCTCGCGGAGCGGCGGAATCAGCTCGGCGGAACGCTGTCGGGCGGAGAACAGCAGATGCTCGCAGTGTCGCGCGCCCTTATGGCCAATCCTCACCTCCTACTCCTCGACGAACCCTCGCTCGGACTTGCTCCCCTCGTGGTTCAGAACATTTTCGAAGTCATCCAGAAAATCAACAAGGAGCGAAAAACGACTATTCTGCTCGTCGAACAGAACGCAAATATGGCGCTCAAAATCGCGAACAAAGGCTATGTGCTCCAGAATGGACTCATCAAGATGGCCGATACCGCAGCGCGGTTGCTCGAGAACGAAGAGGTCCGCAAAGCGTATTTGGGTCTGTAAAGGCTTTAGGTGTATACTTTGATTCACGGAGGTAGATCATGAACGTTGGTCAGAGAATGACTCGCAACCCGATTACGATTACATCCGATACAACGGTACCTGAGGCTCAGGCTATCATGCGCCGCGAAAAAATAAAGAGGCTCCCTGTCGTCGATAAAAACGATAAACTCATTGGCATTGTTACGTCGCTCGATCTCATTCACGCATCGCCGTCTTCCGCGTCCTCGCTCGACATCTACGAGATGCACTATCTGCTCTCGAAATTGAAGGTCGAAAAAGTGATGACGAAGAATGTAATTACGGTGACCGAGGACTTACCCATCGAAGAAGCTGCCCGGATCATGGCGGACAATCAGATTTCTGGTCTGCCTGTCGTGCGCGGCGAGGTGCTCATCGGCATCATTACCCAGACCGACGTCTTCAAACTCTTTATCGAACTCTTCGGTGCGCGGCACAAGGGCTTGCGGCTCACGCTGCTCCTCCCGGAGAAAAAAGGCGAGCTCGCGAAACTCTCCGGCGCGATCACTAAGTGCGGCGGCAACATCATCTCGTTCGCGACCTTCGAAGGCGAAGACCCCACCAACGGCTACTGCGTCGTCAAGGTGAGCGGCGTGGACAAGAGCGTATTGATCAACGCCATTGCGCCTATTGTTGAGAAAGTGGTCGATATCAGGGAAGCATGAGAGGGTGATTGCCGGCTCACTCTCTGACGGCGCTTCAATCAGTCTTTGCGCCACTGGGAAGGGCCTCGCTCATGTCTCCGCTT
>CAYXOW010000031.1:1192-4599 GCA_964466815.1 uncultured Treponema sp. | reverse complement strand
CGTTCAAAGTCCAGGATCATGCCAAGATGGTTCATGAAAGAATCGTCTTCGGACGACGCCGACGGAGCTTCGTCCTTCGGCCCACTTTTCGTCGAGCCTCCGCTCCGCAACACTAACTGTTCACGCAGGCTTCGCAGAATTGCACCGCGTTTTGCAATTTCTTCGCAGATATAGAAGAGCTCCGTGGGCGTGCGCGCGAGCCTATCCAGCGAGATGACGATGAGAGTGTCGCCGTCCGCGAGCGTGTCGAGTGCGCGGCGCAATTCCGGCCTATCGGCGCCCTGTGTGAGAGCAGTTTCCGAAAATATCTGCGTGGCGCCTTCTCTTTTTAATTCAGCGATCTGAGACTCGAGATCCGTACCGGTAGTTTTTAGCTTTTCATCGTCGAGTCGCCGAAGAGTCGGGCGCGCGTATCCGATAATCGTAGCCACCTTGCGATATTCCTCACCACAACTATACTCGCTTCGCCTTGACCGCACCATCTTGCCATCATATTCTTCCACTATCATGCATCGGATGCTCGAAGAAAAAGTGGTGTGGATCACCGGCGCCTCATCGGGCATAGGCCGCGCTCTCGCGGTTGAAGCGGCGCAGCGCGGCGCGCGGCTCATTTTGTCGGGACGGAATGAGGGAGCGCTCCGCGAAACTGCTGCCATGTGCGGTTGCGTTGGTGCGTCTGTAACTGCGGGAATTGCGGGCGCGCTTTCAAATTTAAGCGCGATCCCACATTCGGGCGCGAAGCCCGCGTGCGCCCTACACTCGTTCCCTTCGACCTCGCGGATCTCTCGGCATGCGACGAAGCCGCGCGCCGCGCCGAAACGATATTCGGGCACATCGACGCGCTCGTGCTCAATGCCGGCGTGAGCCAGCGCGCGAGGTTCGCAGACACTGCGCCGGAAGTGTTCGACACCATTTTGCGCACTAATTTCGGCGCTTCGGTGGCCTTGACGCGAGCGGTGCTTCCTGGCATGCGCGCGCGCAACGCCGGAACGATCGTCGCCGTTTCAAGCGTCGCAGGACTCATGGGAGCACCCTGGCGCACCGCGTACTCAGCCTCGAAACACGCGCTCGCAGGGTTTTTCGGCTCACTCAGGGCCGAGCTCTACGGCAGCGGTATTCAAATTTCGATGGTGTATCCGGGATTTGTGCGCACTGCGATTTCAGAGAACGCTTTCGCGGGCGATGGTTCGAAACACGGCAAACTCGACCCGCTGCAACAGGCAGGTCAGGCTCCGAACGAAACCGCGCGCTTCGTGTGGAACAGAGTGTGCGCAGGCGCGCTCGAAATCCGTGTCGCCTTCGATGTCAAGGCGCGGCTCGGAGTCTTCTTGTCGCGGCACGCCCCGAAGCTCTTTGTACGCTCAATTTCCAAGCACGGTGGATTATAGGGTGGCGGGCGCGTGGGGGCGGAAGTGGATGAGCACGGCTTATTCGCAAGGGCCGTCGTTTTGTGGCACGGTCTGCTCCTGCGCGCAATCTGTCGCACTAAAAGGATAATTCGATGTCAGATGTCATTCTTGCGCTCTTCGTAGTGCTCTTTCCGATCATTTTTCTCTTCGTAAAGGAACGCGTCCGCGTCACATCGAAGTGGAGCACTCTCATCGTGTGCTACATCGTTGGGCTCGCCCTCGGTAATATCGGTATTCTACCCAGTTCTTCGGCCGGGCTTCTCGATACGCTTTCCAGCGTCGCCGTCGCCATCTCGATTCCTCTTCTTCTTTTTTCCGTTGATATTGCCCAGTGGCGAAAATTGTCAGGCAAAGCGATTCTCGCCTTTGTGCTCGCTGCGCTTTCGGTGAGTATAATTGGCGGAATTGCGTACGCTTTCTTCAGGTCGACAAGCGCTGAATCCTACAAGGTCGCTGGTATGCTCGCGGGGCTCTACACAGGCGGCACGCCGAATCTTGCCGCGATCAAGACCGCGCTCAATGTCGACATGAATGTGTACTTGGCGGTGCACACCTCCGACATTGTGCTCTCCGCGCTCTATCTCCTGGCCGTGATGACGATCGCCAAACCAATACTCCGGCGCTTTCTCCCGGTCAAGAATTGGGACAGCGATGGTGCGTCGCCCTCCAATCTCAATTTCAACTCCGGTTTTTCGGATTATTTCAAAAAGGGACAGTGGAAAAAGATTCTTGTAGGGTTCGGATTGTCGGTACTGATCGTAGGGGTATCGCAGGGAATTTCGTCGTTCGTGCCGGCCGATTTCCAGACGATGGTGACTATACTTCTCATCACAAGTATGGCACTCGGCGCGTCCTTTGTGCCGCGTATCCGCGCGCTGCCGATGACATTCGCGACAGGCGAGTATTTCCTCTATGTGTTCGCCGTGGCGGTCGGCGCAATGGGCAACATCGCCCAGATTTTCAACAGCGCGGGAACCTACTTCGTATATGTTGCGCTCGTTCTCTTTGGGTCGTTTCTACTTCACACCGCGCTCTGCGCCCTCTTCGACATCGATGTGGACACGATGCTGATCGTGTCGGTTTCGGCGATCTGCTCCCCTCCCTTCGTGGGCGTGGCGGCGGTTTCGATCAAAGCTCGAAAACTCATTCTGCCGGGTATTACCACGGGGATCATCGGGTATGCGATAGGAAATTATCTCGGCATCGCGCTCGCCGAGCTGCTCAAAGCGATTGGCGGTTGAATCGGTCGGGCAACGAGACGTGCGCCCGCGCGGCAAACGAGGTTGCATACACCTGCGCGTTGAACGCTTTTATCGAGCGCCTGGCGCCGGCCGCAGTTCTCTGAACGCGCTGCGCGCCGCCTCCAGCGTTCGCGTAATGTCGTCTTCTGTATGCGCCAGCGAGATGAACCAGTTGTGGTGCGGGTGCATGAACACTCCCCGATCCGCCATGGCGGCGCTGAATCGCTGGTTGAGATAGAGGTCGGGATCTTCGTCGAATGTGAGGTAGGGAATCGCCGGGGGTCCGGAAACCCGCGCGCCAAATCCCGCCTCCCGCCCAAGGCGCTCCAGTCCCTCTCGCAGCATGCCGCCGAGTTGTGCCAGGCGCGCGGTTCCGCCCATTCGCTCCATTTCATCGAGCGTCGCAAGGGCGGCAATCATCGGCACGGCGCTCATCCAGTAGGTGCCCGTGATAAAGAAGCTCGCCGCCGTTTTCCTCAGCTTTTCGCTCCCGAGGAGCACCGAGATCGGGTAGCCATTGGCGAGCGCCTTGCCCATTGTGATGAGGTCGGGATGGGCGCCGAAGTAAACGTGGCTTCCCCGCACGTCGAGGCGGAAATTCGCGCGGATATCGTCGACGATGAACCACGCGCCTTCGGCGCGGCAGAGGCGTTCGGCGGCCTGAATAAACTCCGGCGTCGGCAGCTGCTGAGGCCTGTAGGTCGGGTGGTGGTATGGTGTGAGGATGAGGCAGGCGATCTTGCCGCGATTCTCAGCG
>CAYXOW010000031.1:0-1157 GCA_964466815.1 uncultured Treponema sp. | reverse complement strand
TGTCGTCATAGGGGCAAAACCGCACGTCGCGCTGCTCAGCTTGGGTAAAAACCGGAAACACATTCGTCGAACACCAGTTTGCGGCGCCGTGGTACGCTCCGTCCGCCGCGATGATACTCTGTTTACCCGTATCGGCGCGTGCGATGGATGTCGCGAGTGTCGTAGCGTCGGTGCCGTTCTTCACGAAAACGGCCCAGTCCATCCCCTCCACAAGCCCGACAAGCCGCTCTGCGAGCTCGACCATAGCCGGATGCGGCTGATTGAGGAGATCGCCCTTGCGCGCTTGTTCGAGCGCGGGGCCATCCACTACCGGATTGCCGTAACCGACGATCTGACTACCGTATCCGCAGAGGTAATCGATGAATTCGTTGCCGTCGACATCGAAGATGTGGCTTCCCGCTCCGCGCGAAAGGTAGTAAGGAAATCTCCCCGGCACGAGAAAGCCTGGGCTTTTCGATCCGTAAATACCGCCGGGAATCACCTTGGCGGCGCGATCGAAATACGCCTTGGAAGCGCTGAAATCATTCATAGTTCGACCCCCATGTACCATGAAAGGCGGTCGAGCACTGCGAAAAGCCCCTGCACCAGTGGAAGAAGCCCCTCGATGCGGACCTGTCCGGAGCCGAGCGCGACCACCGCCTGACGTGCGCCCGAGAGCACCTCGATGGCGCTGCGATAGTCCGAAAAAGAGAGTGTCGCGTCGGCGCGGACCGGTGTCTGAAAGGCGGCCGCTTGCCTGAGGATCTGGATGCTGGTTCCCTTCTTCATCACGAAATATTCGATAGCTTCGACAGAGACGCGCACTGCCCCGTCGGGCACGATGTGCATCCGGCGCGTGAGGTAGCTTTCACCCGCGATAGCCTCGAGTCCGAAGAGTGTCGCAGTAAGGAGGAGCCGCGCTTTTACAGCGTCCGGCGTGGCTGAGTCGCGCAGCAGTTCGGTCGCTCTCGATGAGGCGCGCTTGAAGAACTCGAGGGCCCTAAAGGCGCCTGCGCCGAGCGGCAGCGGAATCGCAAGGCCTTTCGCGCCTGAGAGAACCTTCTCGGCGGCCTGTGGATTGGAAAAATAGAGTACAAGCGAAGCGCGAGGCGCAACAGCGTGCGCCGCGACGCCCGACCTGGCCAGGGCGGGAATTTCGAGTGGAATCGAGGGCCCTG
>CAYXOW010000030.1:17574-20478 GCA_964466815.1 uncultured Treponema sp. | reverse complement strand
CCGTGATCCAGGACTTTGCGGGCAACCTCATCGCGGAGCGAGGCCTGTGCTTCGCCTCGCCCCCGTCGGCCGAAGACGCGCTCGACATCATTGCCGGCCTCATCAGTGACATGCTCACCGTGTCGGCGATCAGTGTCGAAAAGCTCCTCGGTATCGGCGTCGGCGCGCCTGGCTCCGTCAGCGCGACCACCGGCGTTGTCCAATACTACGCGCGCATTCCCGGTATGATCGAGTATCCGCTCGCGCACCGGCTGCGCCAGCGTTTTTCCGTGCCGGTGGTGGTGACCAACAATGCCTCCATCGTGGCGCTCGCGGAGCACCGCTATGGGCAGGCGCGCGGCGTTTCCTCGCTCTTTCTTTTTCTTGTGCGCGCGGGCGTCGGCGGCGCCTTCATTCAAAACGGAAAGCTTGTATCGGATCGCAGTCGAACAGCGTTCGAGGTGGGGCATCTCTCCATCGACCCGACCGGCAAAGCCTGCTCCTGCGGCAATCGCGGCTGCCTCGAGCTCTATCTGAACGAAGACACGGTCTGCGGTGCGCTCTCGTCGCTGCAGCCCTGCAGAGATATCGAGGATATCGAGCGGATTTTGAACGCGGGCGGCGCGGACGTCGATGCCGCAATCGCTCCGATTCTCGAGGTTTCGACGCACGCAGTTCGGGATATCCGGCGGCTCCTCGCACCCGAAGCCGTCGTCGTCGTAACACGGTCGGCGCACCTCTCTACGCGTATCGCTGCAGCTGCGTCCGTCGATTACACGCACGACGATCAGCGCTTCGGTCCTCCGGGCGCGCGCATCATCGCGTCGGAGTACAGTGCGACGCTGGCCTGCAAGGCCGCGTGCGACCTCGTCTACGAGGAGTATTTCACGCGCGGCCGCGAGTTCAGAAATGCCGAAACTGGCCAGGACTGAAGTTGCGAAAGTTCGGAGAAGTGCAATGATAAAAAGCTATTCGTGGAACGTGAACGGGCTGCGCGCGTGCGCCCAGAAGGGCCTCTTCGACTGGGTCGCGGCTTCCGGCGCCGACTTCATCTGCCTTCAGGAGATCAAACTCCAGGAAGATCAGCTCACCGAGGAGCTGCGCCACCCACGCTCAGCAAGCGGCCGACGCTATCACAGCTACTGGGCCTTCGCCGATCGCAAGGGCTACTCAGGTACCTGCGTGTATTCTTTGCGCGAGCCGGTATCGGTGTCGGGTCTTGGAGTACCCGAGTTCGATGTGGAAGGTAGGGCGGTGGTCGCCGACTTCGGCGGCTTTGTGCTCGTGAGCGCATACTTTCCCAACAGTCAGGACGGCGGCATGCGGCTCGACTACAAGCTTCGGTTCTGCGACGCGATGCTCCAGTTCTGCGACACCCAGCGCGCGCGCGGCAAGCATGTCATTGTCGCGGGCGACTACAACATCGCCCACAAACCTATCGACCTCGCCCGTCCGAATCAAAATGAAGGAAACGCCGGCTACCTGCCTGAAGAGCGCGCGTGGATGGATAAATTCACCCAATCGGGCTACATCGACACTTTCCGCTATTTCTGCGCGGAGCCTGGAAGATACACCTGGTGGAGTTACCGCGCACCGCACGCGCGGGAGAAAAATATCGGGTGGCGCCTGGACTACCACTGCGTCGACCCCGAGTTCGCGCCCGCTCTGACCGACGCCGACATTCACGCCGATATTATGGGTTCGGATCACTGTCCCGTGTCACTCACGATCGATCTATGATACTCTGAAATGGAGGATTGCGCATGCGTATACGGTACAACGCTCCCGTCACACTCACGTTCACGCTGGCTGCCGGCATCGTACTCGTGCTGAGCCAGACCATCGCTCCGGGGATCATCCAATCGCTCTTCTCGACGCCGGCTCCTTTCCGGACGAATGTATTCGTCGACTACGTGAAACTCTTCACGCACGTGCTCGGTCACGAAAACATCCAGCACTACATCGGCAACTTCACGATGATCCTCCTGCTCGGGCCGATTCTCGAGAATGTGTACGGCTCGGGCTTCATTCTCCTCAGTATTCTCATCACCGCCGTGGCGACGGGACTCTCGAACGCGCTCCTTTTTCCCCATGTAATTCTCCTTGGCGCTTCGGGCATCGTGTTCATGATGATCATGCTCTCATCGATCACGAATTTTCAGAAGGGCGAGGTTCCCCTCACCTTTATCCTCATCATGATCATCTACCTTGGCGGTCAGGTTTGGGACGCGCTGACCAAACAGGACAACATCTCTCAGTTCGCGCACATTATCGGCGGGCTCGTGGGCAGCGTTCTCGGTTTCAACCATAAAAAAATTACTTCGAGGTGATATATGTACGGTTCGATCAAGGATGAATTGACGGCCAAACTCAGCGCCATACGCGCCGAAGGGACGTACAAGGACGAGCGTGTCATCGTGAGTCCCCAAGGGGCGGCGATTCGCGTGTCCGACGGCGCCGAGGTGCTGAACTTCTGCGCGAACAACTACCTCGGTCTCTCGAACGACGCGCGGATCGAAGCCTCTGCGATCAACGCGATGCGGCGCTACGGCTATGGCCTCTCTTCGGTGCGTTTTATCTGCGGCACGCAGAGCCAGCACAAGGAACTCGAGCGGAAGGTCGCCGAATTTCTCGGCATGGAGGATGCGATACTCTTCTCTTCCTGTTTCGACGCGAATGGGGCTGTCTTCGAGCCCCTTCTCGACGAAAACTCCGCCATCATCACCGACAGCCTGAACCACGCCTCGATCATCGATGGTGTGCGGCTCTGCAAGGCGAAACGCTGGATCTACAAACACGCGGACATGCGCGATATCGAGGAGACCGATCCCGATACGGGGAAACCCCTCAAGGGACTCGAACGCTGTCTCAAGGAAGCACAGGGGAGCCACGCCATCATGATCGCGACGGACGGCGTCTTCTCTA
>CAYXOW010000030.1:17148-17550 GCA_964466815.1 uncultured Treponema sp. | reverse complement strand
ATCTGCGACCTCGCGGACCGTTACGGTGCCCTTGTGATGGTCGACGACTCGCACGCGACGGGTTTTATGGGCGCGCGCGGGCGCGGCACCTGGGAGCACTGCGGAGTCGGCGGTCGCGTGGACATCATTACGACGACCTTCGGCAAGGCGCTCGGCGGCGCCTCAGGCGGCGTCATAGCCTCCCGGCGCGAAATCGTCGAGTACATGCGCCAGAAGGGTCGCCCCTATCTTTTCTCGAATAGCCTCGCGCCGGCGATCGTGGGCGGCACACTCGCCGCGCTGGACATTCTCACCGAGTCGACGGAACTCCGCGATCGCCTTGAGACCAACACTGCGCTTTTCAGATCGCTGATGACCTCTGCCGGTTTCGACATCCGCCCCGGCGTGCACCCCATCTGCCCC
>CAYXOW010000030.1:8904-17107 GCA_964466815.1 uncultured Treponema sp. | reverse complement strand
AACTCCTCGCCGAGGGCATCTACGTGATCGGTTTCTCGTTCCCGGTGGTGCCCAAGGGCAAGGCGCGCATCCGCGTCCAGATTTCCGCCGCGCACACCGAGGCGCAGATCCGGCGCGCGGTTGACGCTTTCGTAAAGGTGGGCAAGAAACTCGGCGTGATCTAAAAGGTAGCGACACCCGCGGCGATCGACGATTACGGCGACCGCCGGTCACGGCGCATCCTCTTTACCTTCGCGCCTTTTGTTGATACTTTTTCATATATTCAATTTACATTCTATTTCTCTCCGTGAGGTGAGTACGATGCCTACATATGAATATGAGTGCCGCGAGTGCAGCTACACATTCGAGGCTTTCCAGTCCATCAACGATGATCCTCTCGAAAAATGCCCCCTCTGTGGCGGCAAGGTAAAGAGGCTCATTGGCGGCGGGAGTGGAATAATATTCAAGGGGTCGGGCTTCTATATCACCGACTCAAAGAAAGCACAGTCGGCCTCGACAGGCACCAAGAAGTCGCCCGTCGCCGGTGATGGCTCCGCGGCTTCCGGCAGCTCCTCCAGCTCGAGCGAAGGCGCGTCGCGTTCGTCGAGTGCACCCTCGTGCGGCCCTTCCTGCTGCGCAACCACTTCCAGCTCATCAGAGAAGGCGAGCTTAGACTGTGGTGAAACCGGTCAGCGGATAGCTTGTTTGAGCTCAGCGAGGGGAAGTTCGAGCAGGGCCGGGTTCGAGAGCATTTTGTAGAGCGCGGACGCAGCCTCCGCGAACAGAAAACCGTCGGCGATCCGCTCGTCCAAAGTCATTCTCAGATCGATATAGCGCTGACGCGTGCGAACACTGCCGTGCCACAGCTCCTTCGAGAACAATTTTCCAATTACGATGAAGATGCTCGTGTTGCCCCACTCGTAGAGGTGGTGGTACGGCGCGTTGAGGCCGATCGATCCTAAGTTCGCGAAGTAGATGCTTGAGTAGAGCGGGTCCATCCGGATCAGGCTCCAGGGAGCGATGTTGAACTGCTCCAGAAAGCGGTATATGCCCATGATGAGGGCTTTTCCCCCGGGGATCTTGTGGAAGATGTTCGCGAAGCGCTCCCCATCGCCCTCTCCGTTCTGGCGCGCATCGAGTATGGCGGCGCTGATCTTTTCGCTCACGGTCGAAAAACTGTCGCCAGGTTCGAGGAAGACCTTCGCGTTGACTTCGGGCGCGTCCGCGTCGAATTCCTGTTTTACGATAAACGAGAAGGCGATGTGCTTCCGTTGGTAGAGCGCACGCCGGTGCACGAAACGGTTGAGCTGTGGGTAGAGGGCCACAGCCCTGAGCGCGGCGGTGATGATGAGCCCAAAGAGCGTGAAGCGATCTTGATCCTCTTTCGTTTCTTTGGTTTTCTTGAGCGACTTGAGATAGGCAAGCGAATTCTCAATATTGATTTCTTTCTCGTAGTACACGGCGGATTCATTGCGTCCACGCATCATGTAGGGCATGAGCGCGTTGAGCGCATGTTGACCCAGTACGCGTGTGCCGTCGCAGCGGTCTCTGAATAGCATAGTTGTTCCACTATATGAAAAAATCGTACGAGAGTAAACCGGAGCCTCAGCCCTGATGCTTGAGCGCTTCCCGCTTTTTTCTGTACTCGATGATCGGAAGATCGCCTTGGAACAGATTTTCGCCGATGCTCAGCCCCGATGCCTTTGGCGCTTGCGTTTCCACGACATGCCTATCTTGGTGCGCGACATAGAGATTGAAGGGCATCGCCGCGCGCGCGATGAGCTTCCCAATGATGGGAAGCGTGGCGAAAGCCTGATAGAACCGCAGATACAGGATGGTGTTCTCCTCATTGACAGGGACAAAGGCCGCAAGCACACGCACTTTATCGGCAATGCGGTTTTCCCAGAGGTTCGGAAAGAGGAACTCGATCTTGTAGCCGCTCGGATTTGGAATTGGAACTTCGTTTGGTTTTTTCGGCTTTTGGCCTTTGTCGACTTCATTGTAAACGTACATGAAAAATTTACGCTCCGACACCCATTCGACAGCCGGGCCATTTACGAGCGTGCGATTTCCCCGTCCAATCGTGTTGTAATGAACGAAGGGGAGGTGGACACAGTCGAGCTGGTTTTCGATCACGCGCGAGTAGTGTGTCTTCCAGTGATCCTTTACTGTGGCGTACTTGGCCTCGTCCGGTATATCGTCGAAAAATTCGGGGATTTCGGGCGTGGGGTCGGCATCGCCATACCAAACCCATACAAAGCCATGCGCCTCATACACAGGCCAGGATTTCACCTTGAAGTTCGACGGAACGAGGCTTAAGTGTCCATTCGCCGGGATCAAGGTGCACTTACCCGACGGATCGTACTCGAGACCGTGGAAAGGACACTGAATCTGGTCTCCGTTGCACACCTTGCCGATCGAGAGCGCCGCGCCGCGGTGGCAGCAGCGATCCGAGAGGCATACGAGGAAGCGGCTAGAAGTTCGGTATAGGACAATTTTTTGGCCAAATCGCGTCAGACCGACTGGACGTATACCTATCTCTTCAGAAGTTGCAACAGCGTACCACTGGTTTTGGATCATTGCGATGCTCCCTTACACTGTGCCGACCGCATGTTGTGCCGACTTACGCTTCGGTGACGATGACTGCGATGAGGCGGAGCGGTGCGTTCGAGTGGTTCTCGATATTGTGCTGTGCGCCGCCGCCTGTTACGAGGACGTCGCCCGGTTGGACTTTGGCACTGGCGCCATTATCGTCGACCGTGCCGACGCCTTCGACGATGAGAAAATACTCAGTCTCTTCGTTGTGGGTGTGGGTGCCGATTCCTGCGCCGGGAGGAATGGTGAGCTCAGAGAGCAGACGCACATGCTTCGCGAGCGCTTGAGGTGGCAGTTGCGCGAGGCTCACATCGCCCTTTCCGCCGCGCATTTCATGTCGTGTTTCGAATACTCGTTCACTCGCCCTGATGATCATGACTCACTCCTTACCGTACTTTTTTGCTGCCGCGATGAGTGCGCGCGCTAAATAATACATTGGATCTATAAAAGGAATATCGAAATCGCGCTGCGAGAGTACGAGCGGCACTTCCGTGCAACCGCCGACGATGGCATCTGCGCCGCGCGCGATCAGCGATGCCGCCGCTTCCATGAGAAGGTCGTGAGGCCCTTGGCCCAGATTTCCCGCCTTAATCCCCTCTTTTCCGTAGATCGCTTCCATAACCTTTGTGCGATGGGTTTCCTCGCGAGGCCACAGTATTTGACGGTCGGCTAAGGCGTTCTCAAAGAGACGTGTGCGCATCGTGCCGATTGTACCGAGAATGCCAAGTTTCCGAATGGGCTGAGGTATGCTGTCGAGGGCTGTGCGCGTCTCCTCGAACGCCGAGAGTATAGTGAGAGATGTGTGGCGCCTGAGCTCTGGAAGAAACGCGTGAGCGGTCATGCAGGGCATGCCCGCGACATCTGCGCCCGCCGCGCTGAGCCTACGCGCCGAGGCGAGCATTTCCGGCAGAGGGTCGGGGCCGGAACCTAAGAGGTGTGTTGTCCTGTCGGGAATCGATGTGTCGGAATCGACGATGATATGAAGATGTTCCTGGTCGGTGGGGGCTACGTCGAGCCGTACGAGCATCGAAAAAAAAGCTGCAGTAGCGTCGGGGCCCATACCCCCCAAGATTCCGATTGTGCCTTTTCGCATATTCACATTATGTCGCGGGGAGCATGCATCTGTAAATATGTGTGACATACCTGCGTCTGCCGATGCGTTTTTTCTCTTGCGGATTGTAAAAATTGGATTCATAATTCATTCGCTTAACGTACGATCGTAAAGCAAGGAGGCATTGCATGGCTGAAGAAAAGAAGCGAGGTGCGTTCGATTGGTATTTTAAAACCAATCTATTGGCACGGATTCTCATCGGTCTGGTTTTAGGCGCAATTCTCGGTATTATCCTTGGTTTTTTCCCTGACTCCATCAAGCCTTTTGTGGATAACTCGAAGTTTTTCGGCGATCTTTTCATTCGGCTGCTCAAGATGATCATCGTTCCTGTAATTCTCTTTTCTCTGATCGCAGGTTCGGCGAGCATCGCTCCGGCACGACTCGGTCGAGTCGGCATCAAAATCATAGTGTACTATCTGCTGACGAGCGCTTTCGCAGTCTTTATCGGACTGCTCTTCGCCAACATTTTCCAGCCGGGCGCTGGATTCAATATCGTCGGCAACGCAGCGATTAAAGGGACGCAGGCCGCTCCTCCGACCATCGTGCAGATACTCCTCAATATCGTTCCGACGAATCCTTTTGAGTCCCTGATGAAGGGCGATGTGCTGCCGATAATCTTCTTCGCCGTGGTGTTCGGCATCGCGCTCTCCTACATCAAAGACTCCAAGCAGGCGGCGCTCGCGAAATCCGGCGCGATGTTGATCGACATTGTCAACGGCGCGGCCGAGACAATGTACAAAGTGGTCGGTGGCATCATGCAGTACGCGCCTATCGGCGTGTTCGTCCTGATCGCGCAAGTCTTCGCGCAGCAGGGACCGAAGGCCATCGGCACGCTCCTTCTTGTCACGCTCACCGTGTATATAGGTCTTCTTGTGCACCTGGTGTTCACCTACGGCGGACTTCTCTCGCTCTGGAAACTCTCGTTCTGGAAATTTTTGAAGGGCGCGAACGAGGCGATGATTACTGCGTTTGTCACCCGTTCTTCCAGCGCGACTTTGCCAGTTACGATGCGTGTTTCCGAGGAAAATATGGGAATGCCCAGATCGATCACTTCCTTCACATTGCCGTTGGGCGCGACCATCAACATGGACGGCACCGCCATCTACCTTGGCGTGTGCGCGATGTTCATTGGTTTTGCGACGAACCAGCCTCTCACCTTCAATCAGCAGCTTACGGTGATCATCACCGCGACGCTGGCGAGCATCGGCACCGCGGGTGTGCCTGGCGCCGGCGCGATCATGTTGATAATGGTGCTCGAGTCCATAGGGCTCAAGATTACTGAGGGTTCCGCGGTCGCTGCCGCCTATGCGATGATCCTTGGAATCGATGCCCTGCTCGATATGGGGCGCACCTGCCTCAATGTCACTGGTGATATGGCGGGTAGCGCGATCGTGTCGAAGACCGAGAAAGAGCTCGATATGTCGAAGTGGAAAAAATGATATTTTACTGATGTGCCGCGTTCTGCTTCAACGCAGGTCGCGGTGACTGCATTCCGCCGCTTTCGCGCGGCTTAGGCGCTCCCGGGAGGGGGGCGCCTTTTTATTGGCTCTCGTGACTGACGGCGAGCAGCGACGCGGTGCGTAATTTTTATAGGAGAGTTCCTGGCTTAAGCTGAGTGGCGTTGAGGGCCCCGAGCCTGGTTCCTTCGGCGACAGCATCGTGGATCGAGCCTCCACG
Source organism: uncultured Treponema sp. (assembly GCA_964466815.1). Taxonomy (GTDB): domain Bacteria; phylum Spirochaetota; class Spirochaetia; order Treponematales; family Rectinemataceae; genus Rectinema. The sequence continues at coordinate 11,745 of CAYXOW010000030.1, read as the reverse complement.
CTCGAGTACGCGCGCAAGTCCCGCACCAAACGCATCGCCGGAGCCTATAGGGTTCACTGCGCGCACCGCTTGGATCGGTTGTTCGCGGAGCGTTCTTCCGTCCCAGTACAGCGTCGATTTCGAGCCTCGAGTGACGACGAGATACGCGCGGTAATCGCGCCAGAAACGATTGCCCTTCTCGGCGACAAATTCGCGGGCAGCGCGCTCTTCGCGGACAGAGGAGTAGGCGACACCGAAGGTCTGCGCCAGTTCCTCGAGGTTTGGTTTGACGCACACGGGACGAAATTCGAGGCACTCGAGCAAGTCGGTCTTTTTTATGTCGAGGTAAAGATGGGCGCCGGCCTCGCGAGCGAGGCCGGCGAAGCGCGCCATCGTGCCGGAAGCGATGCCGGTCGCGACAGTGCCGGAGAGAAGGACGGCATCGGCATCGCGCACGAGAGTCGAAAAGCGCTCGACCAAGGCGTCGCTGGTGCCGGGAGCGACCGGCAGGGATTCCTCCACAAGCTCCGTGGCGTGGCCGCTCGCTTCCTCGATGAGGGTGGTGCAGAAGCGTATGGGGGCTCCGGATTCGACCCACTCGATAATGAGATGGTCATCAGCGCACATCGAGAGGAACCAGTCGCGGGTGGGACCGCCGAGCTGGGTGAGGTGAGTGGCGCGCTCACCCAGCTGGGTGAGAATGCGCGTGGGAATTACCCCTTTTCCGGCTGCGTCGATCCGATACTTGGCGGTTCTATTCACTTCACCGCGCTCAATTTCGTTGAAGACGAGGGTCTTTTGGATCACGGGGTTGAGGCAGACGCATAAAAAGCGAGGATTTTGATTCATGCAAACACTGTACCATATTTCACAATGGTTAAAAACAAAATCAGCGTAAAGACGCGTAGTGATCGATATAAAAAATCGCGCGGGCCGGTTCTGGAGGCAACCGATCCGCGCGTTGTCCAGCGGATCACCCGAGAGCGAGAACGGGATGTTCGATATAACGCTTCAATTGCGCGAGGAATCGAGCTCCATAAGCGCCATCGACAATTCGATGGTCGGCGGTGAGTCCAATTTCGATTATGGGGACAAAAATGGTACCGCTTTGACTTTCTTCCGGTCTCTGCACAATGGAACCCACGGAGATGATTGCGCACTGCGGTGGATTGACGATGGCGCGGAATCGGGTTATTCCGAACATTCCCAGATTCGAGATGGTGATCGTGCCGTCCTGCATGGCGTCCGGGCTGAGTGCGTGTGCGCGCGCCTTTTCGGCGAGTTCGCGGAGATCGGCATTGAGTTCGCGCACTCCGCGGGTGGTGCAGTTGCGGAGCGTAGGCACCACGAGACCATCGGAGCTATCGACGGCGATTGAGATGTTCACGGCGCTGTACACCCTGATCTGCCCATCGCCGAGCCACGAGGCGTTGAGGAGGGGGAAGGCGCTGAGTGCCGCGCCCGTCAGTTTTGCGAGCAGTGCGGTTATTGAGATTTTTTCATCGAGTGACGCAAAAGCGCTCTGTGCATCGATCAGCCCCTGTGCGTGCGCCTCGATGGAGAGGGTGAACTGCGGTATCTCTCTCCAGCTCTCGGTGAGCCTCGCTGCGGCGACCTGCCGAACGCGGCTTAGTTGCACATCTTCATAAGGTTGTACAAGTGGGTTCGTCGCTTTCACTGCTTCGGGAGATGCACCGATTCGGATATCGCGCGCAATTATGGCGCCCTCAGGTCCGGTTCCTGCAATACTGTTGAGGGCAATTCCGTGTTCGCGCGCGATTTTCCGCGCATAGGGCGAAGATTGTACAAAGCTGCTCTGTGGTGCCTGGGATGGGCTCGGTGCGATCGGCTCAGGCTTCGAGGCCGGCTCGTCTGCAGGAGGGGGCGCTGGTACAGGTGCTGTGACTCGAGGTGGGGGAGCAGGTTGCGCTGGTGAACTTTGAGGCAGGATTTCACCGGGCTGGGCTAGAATTCCCACGACAGAGCCTACCGGCACAGTGGTCATAGGGCCCACGACTATCTTGGCAAGAATACCTTCGCCCTGGGATTCAAAGGGAATGACCGCCTTATCATTTTCGACATAGAACAGAAGGTCGCCTTTTGCGACGGCATCCCCCTCTTTTTTTGCCCACTCCGTGATGGTGCCTTCATTCATCGTGAGGCCGAGTTGCGGCATCAATACTTCTGTGGCCATCTTCAGGCCTCCCTGTAGAGCACTCGGTGCACCGCGCGGATAACGTCTTCTTTTTGCGGTGCGACGAATTTTTCCATAATAGGGCTGAAGGGAATGGGCACATTCTTGGCGCCCACGCGCGCGATCGGTGCATCGAGCCAGAAGAAGGCTTGATCTTGGATCGTCGCAGCGATTTCTGCGCCTAAACCGCCCGTGACCACAGCTTCGTGCGCAATCACGCACCGGTGTGTCTTTTTGACGGACTCAAGCACTGTTTCGCGGTCGAAGGGTTTTAAAGTCAGCAGGTCGATGATTTCGACATCGATGCCTTCGGCCTCAAGCTGTTTCGCAGCTTCTTCGCACTTCTGCACGAGAATCGAGTAGGCGACGATCGTTACGTCTTTGCCGCTGCGACGAATTTCCGCTTTCCCCAGAGGTGTAAGATACTCTTCCTCGGGGACGGGTCCCTTCTGCGGGTATAGCACCTTGTTTTCAAAGTAAATGACGGGATCATTCTGGCGGATGGCGGATTTTAAAAGGCCTTTTGCGGTTGCAGGGCTAGATGGGGCTACGATGATGAGACCGGGAATATTCTGTAACCAGCCTTCAACGCTCTGGCTGTGTTGGGCGGCCGCTTGATTCGTGAGGCCGTCGGGCGCGCGAATCACGAGGGGAATATTGGTTTGGCC
>CAYXOW010000030.1:2873-8886 GCA_964466815.1 uncultured Treponema sp. | reverse complement strand
TAGCGATTTTTTTTTTTTTTTTTCGCGAGTTCGTCGAAGGCTACACCAATGAAATCGGCGAAGTGCATGTCCGCGACAGGTCGCGTGCCGGTGAGCGCTGCGCCGAGCGCCGCGCCCACTATCGCCGTTTCGGAGATGGGAACATCGCGCACACGGTCTCCAAACTCGTCGGGCAGGCCCTTGAATTGCCCGAAGATACCGCCCTGTCGCACGATATCTTCACCGTAGACAAATACTGTGGGATCTCTACGCATCTCTTCGCGCATCGCTTCGAGTGTCGCATCGGAGAATGATATTGTTCTCATCGGACAGCCTCCGGAAATTCATTGGGTGAAAATGAAAAAAGGTCGTTGAGTGCTTCTTCTGGTTCGGGCAGAGGACTCGATTCGGCAAATTCGATGGCAGCGCGCAATTCTTGCTCTGCAAGATCGTAGAACTTTGCAATACCCGCCTGATTTGTGATTCCTTCTTCGAGCAGCTTATTCTTGTATGCTTGAATAGGGTCTCGCTCGTTGACCATTTTCTGCACTTCTTCGCGCGTGCGGTATCGCTCGGGGTCGCCGACATAGTGGCCCTTTACACGGTAGGTCAGGCATTCGAGGAGGGCGGGCCCTTTGCCTTCTCTGGCTCTCTGAATGAGATAGGACGCAGCGTTGTAGGTTTCTGTGATGTTGTTCCCGTCGATGGTGTAGCCTTCGATGCCGTAACCCTTAGCCCGGTCCGCAACATGTCGGGCCGAGAGCCCATAGCTGACGGGCGTTGTCGATGCGTACTGGTTGTTCTCATTGACGAAGAGGACCGGCAGTTTCCAAATCGAGGCGAGGTTGAGGGCTTCGTGAAAGGTTCCTCTGTTCGAGGCGCCGTCTCCAAAAAAGCAGACTGCAACCTGGTCTGTCTTTTTAATTTGTGCTGAGAGCGCGGCTCCTACGGCGATGTTGAAACCTCCGCCGACGACGCCGTTCGCGCCAAGCATACCGACCGAAAAATCGGCGATATGCATCGAGCCGCCTTTTCCCTTGCAGTATCCAGTCTTTCTTCCGAAGAGTTCAGCCATCATTCTGTCGGTCTTTGCGCCTTTTGCGATTGCGTGGCCGTGCCCTCGGTGAGTCGATGTGATCCAGTCGTCTTTGCGGAGATTGGCCATGACTCCCGTCGCGATGGCCTCTTCTCCTATGTACAAGTGGACAAATCCTGGAATTTTCTTATTGAGAAAGAGCTCTTCAACTTTCGTTTCGAAGGTTCGAATTCGAACCATCGTTTCCAGGAGTGCCAATTTTCGTTCGGTCGAGAGCGAGCTGAAGGCGTCGGGGAAAGGATTCTTTGTTGTTGCCATGTAGGAGGTCCTCCTTCACAATTAGGGTGTATATAGTTTTGATGCAATCGGCAGATAGAGAGAGAGCTGCGGAATAAGCACGATGACGATCAGTGCGAAGACCGCAGCGTACACCATCGGCAGTACAAACTTCACCATCTCATTGTTGATATTACTCTTGATAAGGTTCGCAGTGACATAGAGATTGACCGCAACGGGCGGCGTAATCTGGCCAATGGCGAGCGAGACGGTCAGGCAGATACCGAAATAGAGCGGGTCGATGTGCAGCGCCACGAGCGCCGGCATGATGATCGGCATGAAAACATACATAATAGAGATTGCATCGAGGAACATCCCCGCGATCAGCATGATCACCATCGTAAGTAGGATAAAGATCAGAGGATTTGTCGTCATGCCTGTCACGAGTGCCGCAGCCGCGTCGATCACGCCGAGTGTCGATGCGGCCCACGAGAAGATTCCTGCCATCGAGACCACGAACATCACGACTGCCGAGCCGACAATGGTATCCACAAGTGCTTGAAACAACACATTGAGCGTAATTGTGTGAAAAATGAAAATTCCCACGAACAGTGCGTAGAACACCCCGATAATCGCGGATTCGGTCGGTGTTGCGATGCCGGCGTAGATTGAGCCTAGGATAATAACAGGGGCAAGCAGTGCCCAAAAGGAGCCCACAAACGCTTTCAGTATTTCTTTGAAAGTTCCCGCTTCTTCTGAACCGCGATAATCGTGTCGCACCGAGGTGATATACACCACTCCGATGAGAAACACCCCCACAAGAATTCCAGGGAGAATCCCACCAAGAAACAGAGCCCCGACAGATACGCTTGTAAGGTTCCGTACACAATGAACGCTATAGAAGGTGGAATAATTATGGATAAACCTGCTCCGGCAGCGATGGTTGCAGCAGCAAAGAACTTATTGTAGCCTTGCTTGACCATCGGCGTGATGAAGACAAGCCCGAGTGCAGCGGCAGTCGCAGGTCCCGATCCGGAGACCGCCCCCCAGAAAATGCAGGTGATCACTCCGGCAATCGCCAATCCCCCGCGTCGTTTTCCGGTAAGCAAGATGATGAAGCGTGAAATTCCGTCGACAATTCTGGCCTTATCCATCAGCGTACCGGCGAGAATGAAGAAAGGAATGGCGATGAGCGGGAATTTTGATATATTTGCCTCGAAATTCCGTGAAATCATCGCGGTGCCGAGACCGTAGTTCACAATGGCGCCTATGCCTGCCGTACCGAGAGATATTCCGATTGGCACTCCGATGACGATAAGAACTAAGAAGATGCCGAATACGAGAAGCGCAGCCATTATTGTGCCTCCTCATTCGGCGCTGACGGGGAGACGTTCGACGTGGGTTTGCCGATGGACTTTATCTCTTTGATCGTACTGGCAATGATCTCTTTGATCACAAAAAGCGAAAAAACCGGCGTGCCGATACTGTAAATCCATGTTGGAATACCGAGCGACTCGGATGTCGTGTGATAGAAGGTTATATTTTTCCAAATCTCTTTGGATGAGTTGTAGATAATAAAACAGAAGATGATGACGCCGAGCGCGGCGGATATGACCATCGCCATTTTTTTTAATGTCGGGCTTAGAAGATCGTAGACATTCGTCATCTTGAGATTGGATCCTCTGCGGAAGGCGATCGACATGCCGAGAAGTGTGATCCACACAAATAGGTTTATGGTGATCTCTTCGGTGAACGCGAAGCCTTTGTGGAAGAAATATCGATTGATCACATTGATGAAAGAAATAAGAGCCATGATGCCCAGGATGACTGCTCCGATCAGTTCATCGGCATGAAATTTATGCTTTTTCATTGCTTCGATGCTCCTTAGAATAATGGCCGGCCTTTCGGGCCGGCCAATGAAGAACAAATACAGTGGCAGCTCCGAATAGCGCTACCGAAGCGTTATTTCATGTCTTCCTGTGCGGCTTTGTAGAGATCCTCTCCGATGATAGGCACCCACTTGTCGTAGATCGGTTTTGTTTTCGCAACGAACGCCGCCACTTCGGTTGGCGTAAGGTTAGTGATCTTCATGCCTTTCGACACCGCGAGCGCAAAGGGTTCTTCAGGAAGTGGCGAGACTTTGAATTTGTTTTTCAGAATATTCAGCGAGGTATCGCCATCGAGGTAGGCTCGCGCGAGAGCTTTTTCATATTCGCCGGCTTCGAGCGCAGCTTCCTGAATCTGCTTCTGAACATCCTCCGGGAATCTCTTGAACAGATCGGCATTGACCCCAAAGACAAGCGGATCGATGAGGTAGTTCCAGTTGGTCATGAACTTGTGGTATTCCCAAATCTTGACGACGGTGAGCACGGATTTTGGGTTCTCCTGTCCATCGACAACACCCTGCTGGAACGCAGTGACGGCATCGGCCCAGTTCATATTCACGGGGTCAGCACCGAGTTGTTTGAAAATATCGATGAAAATGGGTGAACCAACGACACGAATCTTGAGTCCCGCGACATCCTGCGGTGTTTTTATCTCACGCTTCGAATTGGTGATTTGCCTGAACCCATTTTCGCCCCAGGCGAGGAACTTTAGACCACCCTTTTCAAGATCGGCGATGATTCGCGCGCCGGCCTTGCCGTTCTCGATCTTATCGACATTCGCGTAGGTGTTGATGAAGAATGGAAGACTGAAGAGATTGAGCGAGCGAATGACGGAAGATGCGTTGATAGTGGAATCGACGACAAAATCGATGCTGCCGTCGGCTACGGCCTGATACCAGTTGGTCTGTTTTCCGGCGAGGAGAGAAGAGCCATAATAGGGTTTGATGTTGATGAGCCCGTTCGTCTTCTGTGCGACCAATTCAGCGAATCTCTGGGCGCCCATGCCCCAGTCGTACGCATTCGTCACATTCACCTGCATTGTATATTCTTTCTTTGGGGTGAATGCTGCGAGAGGAAGAACAGCCGCAAGCAGCGCGACGGAAATTAGAACCACATTTCTTAATTTCATGATTGCCTCCTGGTACAGGATTTTCGCGCGAGTGTGAAGGTGCTGTCAAGAAGAAAATGCATAAAAATAGAACCGACGTAATTACATAATAATACAAAATGTATTGCATAAATTTCTGCATTATGGTATATTCGGTGCATGAAGATGCAAATCATCGTATATCGATTTCTCACCGCGCCCGCCTCCGTTGACCGTATCTCCACGTGCTCGTCGGACAGCCTATCCGGCATTGTGTTTCGGCGCGCATTCGCCCCTCAAAATTGAATATAATTATTTATAGGAGAGAATAATATGAAGAAGAAAATTGTGCTCGCATATTCGGGCGGACTGGATACCACGGTCATCGTGCCTTGGCTCAAAGAAAACTATGACTGCGAAGTTATCGCGGTGTGCGGTGATGTCGGCCAGGACGCCGACTTCGAGGCGATCGGCGCGCGCGCGATCGCGTCCGGCGCGTCGAAGTTCATCAAACTCGACCAGAAAGAAGAATTCGTCAAAGAGTATCTGTGGGCGCTCGTGAAGGCGGGCACGCCCTACGAGAAAAAATACCTTCTCGGCACCAGCGCAGCGCGCCCCCTCCTTGCGAAGGGGCTCGCCGAAGTGGCGCTCGCCGAAGGAGCGGACGCAATCGCGCACGGCTGCACCGGCAAGGGTAACGATCAAGTGCGCTTCGAACTCGGCGTCAAAGCCTTCGCCCCGGAGATGGAAGTCATCGCGCCCTGGCGCATTTGGGACATCCAGAGCCGCGAGGAGGAGATCTCCTACCTCGAGGCGCGCAACATACCGGTACCCATGAAAAAGTCCGATTCCTACAGCCGCGACGACAATCTCTGGCACATCAGCCACGAGGGCCTCGACCTCGAAGATCCAGCCAACGAACCGCACTTCGAGGGCATGCTCAAAATGTGCGTGACCCCCGACAAGGCGCCCGACAAACCCGAGTATGTCAAACTCGAATTCGCGAACGGTGTTCCTGTCGCAGTGAACGGCGAAAAGCTCGATCCGGTCTCCATCGTAAAGAAATTGAACAAGATCGGCGGCGCGAACGGCATCGGCATCGCGGATCTCGTCGAAAATAGAGTGGTGGGCATGAAGTCGCGCGGCGTCTACGAGACTCCAGGCGGCACCATCATCATGGAAGCGCACGATAGGCTCGAGCAGCTCTGCCTCGATAAAAAGACGCTCTCCTTTAAGATGACGGTGGCGCAGCGCTTCGCCGAGATTCTCTACGAGGGCGAGTGGTTCAGTCCGCTCTGCGCGGCGCTCAACGCTTTCATCGACTCGACGCAGAGTGTCATAACGGGCACGGTCACGCTCAAACTGTATAAGGGCAACCTTGTGTTCGCGGGCGCCACGTCGCCGTACTCGCTCTACGATGCGAGTCTCGCGAGCTTCACGACGGGGCCCCTCTTCTCGCACAAGGATTCTACCGGATTCATCAACCTCTTCGGCCTGCCCACCAAAGTGCGGGCGCGGCTCAACGAGCGGCTTAAAAAGTACGGAATCGCCGCAGGCCCCGATGTCGTAAAACCGGGCAGCTCAGGGTATACTGCTCCCGCGGGAGACTGAGGGAGATCGAAAAATAATGGCGAAACTCTGGCAGACCGACATTGGCGCGCAGCTCGACCCAGCCGTTGAGCGCTTTCTCTCGAGCATTGCGGTGGATTCGAGGCTCGTGTTCGAGGACATCGAGTGTTCGCAAGCCCA
>CAYXOW010000030.1:0-2789 GCA_964466815.1 uncultured Treponema sp. | reverse complement strand
GAACTCGAGGCGGGTTCGCTCGCGGTCGACCAGCGCGCCGAGGATGTGCACAGTTTTCTCGAAGATGAGCTCACGCGCCGCCTCGGCGACGCGGGAAAGAGTATACACGCCGGAAGAAGCCGCAACGATCAGGTGGCCGTGGCTTTCAAGCTCCATGTACGCAACGCCTGCCGTGCGACGCGCGCGCTCGCGAAACGTGCGCTCGCTGCCTGTCTCGACCTCGCCGACGCCAACATCGAGACGCTGATGCCCGGCTACACTCACCTGCAGCGCGCACAGCCCGTGACGCTCGCGCATCATGTGCTTGCATGGTGCGCCGGGCTCGAACGCGATATCGGGCGGTTGGCCGACGCCGCTGCGCGCGCGGACGAGAGCCCCTTGGGCGCGGGGGCGCTGGCGGGGAGCGGGCTGCCGGTGGATAGGGAACGGACTGCGGGGCTCATCGGGTTTGCCCGCGTGGCGATGAACACGATGGATGCGGTGGCCGATCGCGACGCGGCGGTGGAGTATGCGGCTGCGGCCGCGGCGCTCATGATACATCTCTCGCGTGCCAGCGAAGACATTGTGCTCTGGGCCTCTTCAGAGTACGGATTCATTTCGATTCTACCGGCTGCGAGCACAGGCTCGAGTATCATGCCACAGAAACGCAATCCCGATCCGGCCGAACTCATCCGCGGCAAGACCGGCAGGGTATTCGGCAATCTCCAGGCGCTCCTCGTCATGGAAAAAGGTATTCCCTACGCCTACAATCGCGATCTACAGGAAGACAAATCCCTCTTCTTCGAAATCGAAGAAGAGGTGAACGGTGCGCTCGGCGCGTTCGCGGTGCTGGTAAAGAGCATCGTGCCGAATGTCACCCGAATGCGTGCCGCACTCGACGGCGGCTACCTTGAGGCGACCGATGTCGCCGAATACCTCGTGAAGCTCGGGGTACCCTTTAGAACCGCGTATCAGGCCTCAAAGCTCCTCGTACAGCGCTGCATCGATGAAAAAAAGAGCCTGCGCGCCATCGTCCAGTCCGATCTTGGAGTGCACGAAGCCTTCGATCGCGCGGGAGTGAGCGCAGAGGAACTCGCGCGTTATCTCGATCCGCAGGACTGCGTGGCACGCCGAATGCAGACCGGTGGGCCTGCTCCGCTTCGCGTCCGCGAGCAGATTCAGCGTCTCAAGGACTGGCTCGAGACGGAAGCCTAGACGACCTGTTGATCGAAAATTCGGATCGGGCCTTCGCATCGATGCGTATGGTTTTCTTCTCAAAAGTGCATTATTCCTCCATTTTGACGGTGACGACGGATTTATGATTTTTCGATCTTGACGGAATAAAAAAACTATGTAATCGTTTACTTGTGCAAATTCACCGGCAAAAGTACCGGGAGAATGCGGGCTTATCGCCGAAAAATGGGTGATTCTTTCGCACTCTCGCACGCGGATCTCGGAAAAAGGAGTCGTACGCGTGGCTACTCAATTGTTGTCGATGGAGAAGATCGATAAGCGCTTCACGAGCGTGCATGCCCTTCGCCAAGTGAGTTTCGATCTCTATGAGGGAGAAATCCACGCGCTCGTAGGCGAGAATGGTGCCGGAAAATCGACGCTGATGAAAGTGCTCGTCGGTATCAACCCAAAAGATTCCGGTCAAATCCACTACATGGGACACCTCTTCAACCCGCGCGATCCGAAACACGCCCTCGAGATGGGCATCGGGATAATCCATCAAGAACTCAACATGATGGATCATCTTACGGTTGCACAGAATATCTTCATCGGCAGGGAATCCACCATGTTAGGCGGCATTCTGCTCGACAAACGGGAGCAGAATAAGCGGGCCGAGGAACTCTTTGCGCGCCTCAAAATGAATATCGATCCAACGGAGCTCGTTGGACGCCTCACGGTGGGGAAACAGCAGATGGTCGAGATCGCGAAGGCGGTCTCGCACCGGCTCAGGATCCTCATCCTCGACGAACCGACGGCAGCCCTCACCGACACGGAGATTTCCGAACTTTTCGCGATTATGCGCGATTTAAAGAGCCATGGCGTGGGCATGATCCATATCTCCCACCGCTTGGAGGAAATTCACCAGATCGCCGACCGTGTGACAGTGCTGCGCGACGGTGAGCTCGTCGACACGAAAAAGACATCTGAGGTGACCAAGGCGCAGATCATCAATATGATGGTTGGACGCGTCATCTATGAGCAGCCGAAGGTGAAGAGCACAGTGCCGCCCGATGCACCGGTTGTGCTGCGCGTGCACAATCTCCACGCAGGCAAACTTGTCCGCGACGTGAGTTTTTCACTGCACAAGGGAGAAATTCTCGGTTTTTCAGGCCTCATTGGAGCAGGGCGCACGGAAACTGCGCGCGCGATTTTCGGCGCGGACGAAGTGCAGAGCGGGTGGATCGAAGTGAATGGAAGGCGAGCTAGGATCCGCTCGCCCGAGGACGCGGTTGCCAAGGGTATCGGCTACCTCTCGGAGGACAGAAAGCGCTACGGGCTTGCGGTCAATCTCAGCGTAAAAGACAACATGGTGATGGCGACCTACGATCAGTTCGAGCGCGGCCTCTTCGTCAATGCGAAAAAAGTCCGCGAAGCGACTGAGAAGTACATTGAGCGGCTCAGCATTAAAACACCGTCGATCGAGCAGTTGTTGCGGAATCTTTCAGGAGGCAATCAGCAGAAAGTCGTCATCGCAAAGTGGTTGATCCGCAACTGCGACATCCTCATTTTCGACGAACCGACGCGCGGCATCGACGTGGGCGCAAAGAGTGAGATCTACACGCTGATGAACGAACTCA
>CAYXOW010000029.1:18937-20568 GCA_964466815.1 uncultured Treponema sp. | reverse complement strand
TGCGGCGTCGGATCGTGTGAGAGGCTCGAAATTCGAGATGAAGTTGTCGCTGCGCGAGAGATCCTTTTCAGTCTGTTTGTCGTACCCACGAATGATTGCGTCGTCGGGGCGCTGGAAAAAACGCGCCTCGCAGTTTTTGGCGAACTTGAGGCTCATGTAGTTCGATGACCACTCGGGAAGGTTTTCGAGTTGGTTCACCGGAACGATGATAGAGGCTGATATGTCGTCTTCCCACTGGAGTTTGAAAGCGGGCATAAAATCCTGGCGAAGTTTGAAGAAGCGGTTCATGCCCTGCTGATTTTTCCCGACACGCAGATAAGAGCCCATAATCGGCCGCCCCTCGAATTTGAGAATGTTGCCGGTAGTGCCGTTTACCGCGTCGACCGAGAAGTGGGACATCCAGTCGCCGCCCCAGTCAGGCTTGTAAAAGCGCTTCACGAGGAACACGAGACTCTTGATTCGCTCCGGGACCGAGCGCAGCCAATCGTTGTATTCATCGTTGTAAAGAGGCGATGGAGAGAGAAGCTTAATCACCGAGCCGAGCGAGCGCTTGGGCGAGAGTATGGGACGGGCGTCCTTGCCGTGGTTCTCGGACTCATCGCGGAAACGGTTGCCGTAATCCTTCTCGATGATATCCTTGACTGCCTGCCAGTCCTTCTCGAAGTCGGCGATGATGATGGGCATGTAGGTAATCGCATCGTGGATCGATTTGGCGATCTCCGACTTGCCGCCTCCCGACACTGTGCAAGGTTTATGGCAGAGGAGCCCCTCCGCAGAAGTGCCGATGAGCCTCCACGCGCCCGAAGCAGGGTGCCGCTCCATGTGGACGCGATAGCCGGTGGGGTGCACATAAGTGTAGCCGGGAAGAACGCGCAGCGATTCTTCACGCCCATCGCTCACCCAGTGGGCCTTCTGATCCTCGAGTGAGATTATGGCGTCCTCGGGCAGATAAATGATGGTGGGGAAGGTGAGATCGATTGCGTAGCCCTCGGGTTTCATCTCGATACGACCGCGCATGACCGTGTACACATCGTGCAGACTGTGACCTTTAGACTTGAGATTGGTGTCGGGAACGAAGCGCGTACCGAGGTTGAAAGAAGGGAACACGAGGGCGCCGCCGGCGTGCTCTTCTTCGACGAGACCCAGGAGGTTGGCTGAATAAGAAATGTGCGATTTGATCTCTTTTTTAGAGTAGCCGAAGTAGTTGTCGGCGATGATGGTGATGATGACACCGGTCTCGTCGCGGGCGGTGATCTTGAAGGCGCGGCCATCGTTGTACTTTTCGGTGGGTTCGCGCCAGCACATGCCGTCGCGTCGTTGGCGTTCGCTCGCTTGATCCCAATGAGGGAGACCTACTTCTTTCTTCGTAATCTCGGTGAGATGCGTCGCCAGGATGATGTAGCCGGTGGTGCCTGTCCAATGAACGGGATCGATCGACGCGTCATTTTCGGGGAGGAAGGGGTCGCCTGAGTTGCCGAAGATACTCTCCACGAAGTCGACATTGGCGACGAGCGAGCCTGGTGCGATGAAGCGTTCTTCCATCGAGCGCTCTTCGCAGTAGCCTGGGATTTCAGGCCGGACAATGGGCCTCAGCAGCACGGACACAAAGCCGTGCGCCTTTTCGCTTTCGC
>CAYXOW010000029.1:18520-18925 GCA_964466815.1 uncultured Treponema sp. | reverse complement strand
AAAGGGATCTCGAGAAGTTCGGTTGGGGGGTTGAGGGCTGCTTCGAGAAGTTTTGCGAAGGCGATTTTAGGCACAGCTTTCTTGTCGGGGGGAATGGGGAGACCGCCCTCGGCGATGTGGAAGACCCCTTCGGTGGTGCGGCGGTCGCTCTTCGGATTGTGGAGGACGCCGTTGCGCACGCGGTACGAGGTCAGCGTGGGTGAAATATGTTTATGGCCATCAGGCGGAAGCGAGAGCTCGCGAGCCATTCCGCAGCGATCCAGAATGAGGGTGTTCGACGGAAGCTGAGGTGTTCTAGCGAGACCGAGATCGGCGAGGTAGCGATCGATAAAGTTTTGCACGCGCTGGTCTGCGGGTGGAAGCACTCTGGGGAGCAAGCGGCTCTTTTGGCGGAAGCCTTCCAAC
>CAYXOW010000029.1:15664-18510 GCA_964466815.1 uncultured Treponema sp. | reverse complement strand
GCGGCCAGCTGTACGAATCCTGTTCCTTCCTTTGAGTAGAGAGGGAGTCCGAGGCTCTTGAGTTTGATATTGATGTATGAAATGAGCTTTGCGCGCTCTTGCGAAGAATTCCTGTCTAGATGAATGCCGTGATCGCGTTTTGTCACCATAAAGCAGGCTCCTACAGTGAGATTGTGCTATGGATCCGATTTTAGACTTATTCTTCCAACGGGACAACTGGTTCCGGATTCCAGCTCCAGCGTTCGGAGCACTGTGGCAGAAGCGCGTCGCTGAGAAGCTGCACGACCGCATCGATGTCGGGATACATGGTTCGGTCTCTGTCGATGAATTTTACGGTCGAACGCACGATACGGTAGGCTGTGGCAGTGCATGGCGAGAGCGATTGCTCGATGGTAGGCAGCGCGAGCTGGATAGCGCGGAGATCCAGCGCTTGGCAGGCGGCGAGCGTCTCCATGGCGACAACCCGCCTTGTGTTTTCTAGAATGAGCCTCGCCTTTCGGGCCGCGATCGTGCCCATCGAAACGTGGTCTTCCTGGTTGGCGCTCGAGGGAATCGAATCGACGCTCGCGGGGTGGGCGAGCACCTTATTTTCGGACACAAGGCTCGCGGCACTGTACTGTACGATCATAAAGCCTGAATTGAGACCACCGTTGATCGCAAGGAAAGCGGGCAGTCCCTCGGAAAGGGTAGGATTGACCAACCGTTCAAGTCGACGCTCGGAGATGTTGGCGAGTTCCGAAAGCGCGATGCCGAGATAATCGAGAACGAGGGCGATTGGTTCGCCGTGGAAGTTACCGCCGGAGAGAATGTCGCCGCCTTCGCGGAGCGGGTGCGGGAAGATGAGCGGGTTGTCGGTGACCGCGTTGAGCTCCGAGTTCACGATCTCCCACACATGCTGAATCCCCGCGAGGCAGGCGCCATGAACCTGCGGCGTGCATCGAAGCGCGTAGGCGTCTTGGACACGAGTTTCTGTGGCTGAGGTTGTGAGGAGCGAATCTTCGAGGAGGCGTCGCAGATCGCGGGCGGCGTCGATCTGGGCGCGCTGGCGTCGAAGTTCGTGGATGCGCGGATCGAGCGCCTCGGTGATGCCTCGAAGGGCCTGAAAACTGAGAGCGGCCGCGACAGTCGCGCCACGATAGAGCATGAGGGCGTCGTAGACCGAAAGCGCTCCGACCGCCGTCATCGCCTGCGTGCCGTTGATGAGGGCGAGCCCTTCTTTGGGACCGAGGGTGAGGGGCTGAAGCCGCGCCTCCGCGAGCGCGATGGCGCCGGCGACGCGGGCGCCGTGGAAGAAAGCTTCGCCCATACCGATGAGGACGAGGGCCATGTGCGCGAGCGGGGCGAGGTCGCCCGAAGCGCCGAGCGAGCCCTTCTCCGGCACAACCGGCACAATGTCGGCGTTAAGGAGCTGGAGAATGCGCTCGACGACGAGCGGGCGAACGCCGCTGTTGCCCACTGCAAGCGCGTTCGCCCTAAGCACCATCATGGCGCGTACGATTTCCGGTGCGAAGGGCTCTCCCTGTCCGCAAGCGTGGCTCATGATCAAATTCTTTTGGAGAAGCGCGTTATCTTCTTCTGAAATAATGACATTGCAGAATTTCCCGAATCCGGTAGTGATGCCGTATTTAATCTGTTTTTTCCTCACTGCCAGCTCGACGACTTCCCTCGACGCGCGCATCCTCTGCGCCGCTTCCGGATCGAGGCGCACCGGAACGCGATTGCGCGCAACTTCGACGAGAGCTGCGATTGAGAGTGAAAGACCGTCGATGATCACTTCTTGCATGGCGAAAGTATACCATAGAAAGACCCTATGGACACGGCAGAATCAGGCAAGTAGCATGGTGCGTCATGAGACAGCGGAATGCGGCTGCGTCACTCTTCGGGGTGATCGTCGCGGTGATATGGGGCATGACCTTTCTCTCCATTAAGGTTGCCCTCCGAGAATTCGGCCCGATGAGCCTGTCGCTCTTCAGATTTACACTCGCATCTGTGCTGCTCGCTGCGGTGATGGCGGGAACGAAGACCTCATTTCGTTTGACGCCTCGCGATATTCTGCCTATGTCGCTGAGCGCTTTTATCGGGGTGACGCTCTATTTTTTCTTTGAGAACAATGGAGTGCTGCGGCTCACTGCATCGGAGTCGTCGCTCATTGTCGGAACCATCCCTGTGGTGACGATTCTGGCGGAAATGTTGCTGTTCAAGGCGCGGCCGGGCAAGTTGGTTGTGGTTGGCATTGGGCTCTCATTCGTGGGAGTGGCGCTCATCGTGCTGCGATCGGAGAGCGCCACGAGTTCGCCCATCGGCTATCTCTATATGGGAGGAGCGGCACTCTCGTGGGCCGCCTACGGATTTATCACCGCGCCGCTCTCCGAGCGCTACCCCATGCTCGCGATCACCTTTTGGCAGATGGTGCTGGGCGCCATCGGGTGCATACCCTTTGCGCTCGTCGAGCGACAGGCGTGGACCAGCCTTTCGGCAACCGTCCTTCTCAACGCTTCATTCTTGGGGATTTTCGGCTCAGCGATCGGCTACTGGCTCTACGTTATCGCGCTTGAGCGGCTTGGCCCTGGGCGATCGAGCGTCTTTATCAATTTGATACCAGTCGTGTCGGTGATCGCCTCATTCTTCATTCTTGGAGAGCGACTCAGCGCGCTGCAAATGCTTGGAGGAGCGATCGCGATCGCGGGTGTCTATCTGGCAGGCAGGCCTGCCCGTCAGCGTTAGATTGTCCGATGCTTTTAAAAGCGGTGCGTAGATGCCGCGCTCGTTCGGGCGAGAAGGCATGCGCCGGTAACTGCATCCGCCTTCGGCTCGAAAATTGTATGTCGCGGTAGAGAAAGAGTGTA
>CAYXOW010000029.1:14987-15654 GCA_964466815.1 uncultured Treponema sp. | reverse complement strand
GAGAAGAGAGGATTCTCGCCTCGGTGTCGCGCCAGAGAAGCTCGTTGTTCGAGATGAAACCGCCCGAAAACGCGATGTTCCCGCCCACCTGCGCTTGGCCGAGTCTGATTGCGACCGATATGGCGAGCGAGGCCAGCTCTTCTGCAGCGCTCTTGAAAATCGCAACGGCCACCTCGTCGCCTCGCTCCCGTTCCTCCGCAGCGATGCGCGCGAAGGCCGCGATTTTCGCTTTGTCGAAGGGTTCATACACTGCTGGGATGAGCGAAAACGGTTCTTTCACACCAAAGTATGCGAGCGCTCGGCCTAAGAGGTCGGTCTGTGGTCCTCGCCGATCGTGGAAACGCACTGCAGCGTTGAGTGCGCGCAGGCCCACCCAATATGCTGAACCCTCGTCGCCTAAAATGTGTCCCCAGCCGCCTGAGCGCACAATGCGCCCCGATCCATCGGAACCCAAGGCAATCGAGCCGGTGCCTGCGATAAGAAGGATGCCCCTCAGCTCACCGAAGGCCCCCGCGAGCGCCGGTATCGAATCATTCTTCACTTCGATGACGGTATCGATGCCGAACTCGCCGGCGTCCCTCAAAATTGCGGCCATCATCGGCGCGTCTTCGGGCCTGTCGATTCCGGCAATGCCCGCAAAGCCCGCGGCGCAGGCCTCCGCCGAGAG
>CAYXOW010000029.1:7092-14977 GCA_964466815.1 uncultured Treponema sp. | reverse complement strand
CCCCGCATCCTTGAACATCTGAGAAAAGAGCTTTTCAAATACGCCGCGGGCCCCATCCCAGCCTACCGACCTCGGATTGACGCTTGTGCTCTCTGCCTGATACAGCAGTTCTCCCCGTACACTCTCCACCCTAAGACGGACCGTCGTTCCCCCACCATCTATTCCAAAAACCCACTGTTCTCCCATGCTCTTTCCTTTGGCGCGCAGTTTCGGCATCCCTGCCGAACTCCGATAATACTATGTTAAGTCGCGTTATACCATGCATCTCTCGCCCTGATTTAATTCATAATTATACAAACTATACCTGGCTTATTGTGCAAAAATCAAATAAAATTAAAATAGGTATTGGTATACATGACAATAGATCTTCTCAGAATCCTTCTCTACGCTGCGAGCGCCGCGATTTTCGCCATCATCGTCTATTCGATCATACGACAAAAGAGCCACCTTGCGCGTTATTTCTTTTTCTCGGCGGTTTGCTCCTTCATATATGTATTTGGCTACGCTTCCGAGCTGGGTTCGACTACGCTCGAACAGATCCGGTTTTGGCTCACCGTTGAGTATTTCGGTCTTTCCTTTATCGGAACGTTCTGGTTTCTCCTCTCGTGGAAGCTCTGGTACAGACACAATCCGCGATTCAGGATGTCACTCACTCTCTTTTTCATACCTTTTGTTACGCTCCTTCTTGTGACGACACAGGAGTATCAAGGGTTCTTCTATAAAACTTTGAGCCTCGCGGAGTCGGATGGGCACTATCTCGTGGTGATCACTAAGGGTCCGTGGTACTGGGTGCAGAGTATTTTTCAGCTGCTCATTATTCTCATGAGTCTCTACCTTCAGGTACGCTCATGGCGGCGATACGGCGGCTCGTGCGCGAACGACAGTTTCTGGATGCTCGTCGGCACGATCAATCTCATTCCTTGGATCGTGGTGTATCAGCTCGGGCTCTCTCCTCATGGTGTCGATCTGGGGCCATTTGGCATCGCAATATCGACATTTTTCATCGCGGTTGCGGTGTTCCGCTATGGTGCTCTCACCTCGGAAGAGGTACTCCTCTACACAATTTTTGCGAGCATTGAGGACGCGGTGGTGATCCTCGACAGAGAGAATCGGATCTCGGACTTCAATTCGTCAGCACAGAAGGTTTTTCCATGGCTCAATGCAAGCCGATTGGGAAAGCCTGTTTCCGAACCGTTCGATGTGCCGCTCTTCGATCCCTCGCGCCAAGGTAACATCATCAAGATTGTGAATATCGCAGGATCGAAGCGTTTCTATCAAGGGAAATTTACGCAGATTTATGAAGGGCGTTCGACACTGGGAAGGATTTACTTTTTCAGAGATATTACCGAGAGCAGGAGAATGATGCGGCGCTTGCGTCTGCTCGCTCACTTCGATACGCTCACCTCTCTCTACACACGACAGCACTTTATGGAACAAGCCGAAAAGATGCTCGTCCAAGCTCGAAAAAACCACGAGAGCGTGGCGATTCTTATGATCGATGTGGATCATTTCAAGAATGTGAACGATCGTTTTGGACACGCAGTGGGAGATAAGGTGCTCGCTGCGGTGGGGCGCGTAATTCGACGAAGAAGTCAGCAGTACGGGTTTGCCGGTCGATATGGCGGTGAGGAATTCACGGTGATTCTGCGCAGAGCAGACAAGGAGCGCGCGTCGTCGCTCGCGGACGGCATCCGCAAGAGTATCGAGGGCATCGCAATTCAAGATCGATTGATACCTGTGCGCGTCACCGTGTCGATAGGCGTGTCCTCCTGCGATGGTCAATCGTGCGATTACAACCTCGACGCGCTCCTCATGGATGCCGACCGCGCACTCTACCTGGCAAAGGGCCGCGGCCGAAATAGGGTGGAAGGGTGAACTAAACAGCAGCCTAAATTGCAGCACTTTTCTACAGAATTTTATTTTTTACCTTGTAGTTCATTTCTATAAAAAATCAATTCGAATAACTCCATAATCATTAATTTCTCTAATTTTTCTTGAAAATAGAATTTCATCTACTACAATTATAAGAAAGGTGGTCTTTGCAATCAGCGAAGACAGAAGGAGGCAAAATTTGAAAAGGCGCAATTTGATATTATTTGTTAGTCTTTTGCTTTTAACCCTGTTGGTATCATGTGACTTTCTAACACCTAAGGGTTCGATATCGGTTGCTACAACGAACCCCTGGCTGCCTACAATCACTTTCAGTGGTCAGACGGCACAATTGACAAAAGATCAGAATATGACAGTGAGCGCAACGGTTACCCCTACACCGGATACATACGCCTGGTATCTTGACGGGACAGCAATATCAGGAGCGACAACAAGTTCGCTTACTATAGGTGCAAGCCTCGATCTAGGAACACACGTTATTACGCTCATAGTTGGATTATCGATCTTCAGAAGAAATTACTGTTGAAATTATTCCAGCCACAGTAGCAGCGACGCTCTCGATTGACCCAACATCGGTGACAAATGGCACGAAGAACACAACTTATACATTCACGCTCACAGCAGGATCATTACCGTCAAATCTTAGCGCAATCAATTTCAACTGGAATTTTGGCGATGGGACAACAGATCATAAATCTGTATCAGTCACGAACAAGGCGGCAACCACAACTATTTCTCACGCATACACAGCCAATGGTGCCTACGGTCTAGTAGTGACAATCGATGACGGCACTAATACTCTCGCTACAGCGTACGCGAGCGTGCTGATAGGAACCGCAAACGCTGGAACAAATTACAATTTAACCGTTCTTGACTCGTGGATTGCTGCGAATTCAGGTGGTTATGGTATCACCGTGGATACATGGGACATAAGCAGTTTACCAACAGGATGTGTATTCGATTTGCAGTTTAATGCGTACAGCATGCCAGACAAGTACATTGTTGAATATCCTGATGGAACGATCGTTTACAATTCTGGATGGCGTGGCGATGCATCATACGAAGGCAATCCAGCATATCCAGGAGGTATTGCAGGTACAGGATATGGTGAGAAGCTTGCAATGTTCGCAAAAGGAACGCAGCTGCACTTTAAGATCACGATCATCGGAGGAGAATCTGGAACTGCATGGACCTACAGTATAAAGGCTCGAAACCCATGAGCGGTAAAAGCGATAACAAGAGGAGAAGCAAGATTATGAAGCGAACAATAAATACCGTTTGCATTTCATTGCTAATTCTTGCCATTGCAGGGCTGCTCTTCGGGTGCATGCAGCCCCTTGGCCAGAGCACAAGGGAAGGCGATGCTCTGATCTCAATCGAGAAAGGAGCGGCGAAAACAATTCAGCCCAGCGACGCTGAAATAACGATCACGAGTTATTCACTATCCGGTACTGGTCCCAATAATGCGACACTCTCGAATAAGACCTTCACTACAAGTCCTCATACTGAGAGTAAGCTCGTTGAAGGTTCTTGGACATTCACAGTGAAGGGGTTGAACGCGGCAGGTGCAATTGTGGCATCCGGAACGGCAACTGGTACGGTAGTAGCCAATACAACAGTGAATATCGCTGTGACGTTGACTCCTGTAAAGGATGGGAGCGGAGTTGGTACTTTTTCGCTTAGTGGCACTATTCCTTCAACAGTCACGATCAGTTCATTCACTGGAGTCATAGCTCCTTCAACCGGCGGCACTAATATTAATTTTTCTGTCACAGTGAGTGGCACTAGTTTCTCGTATTCTAATGCTACATTGCCGGTAGGATCGTATGTACTTACTCTCTTTGCGTCACAAGCAGCGGGAGCATGGAGAGGTGTGTACGCCCTAAGAATCTACCAAGGACGGACGTCTTCACTGTCGCTTGCGCTGACCGCGGATGACTTCACTGGGTCAACGATCAAAGGCACTGCAAAATTCTATGATAAATCAGCAAACAATTATGCAGGCATCTCGGTGAGTATCACTTCAACAACCTCTACGGATTTTGTACCAGCGACAATTACGACTCCCAACTCTGGAAGCTTCAGTTTTACAGGTTTACAGTCTGGCACGTATATCATCGAAGCATCGGATCCGAATAAAGTGTATCAGCCTACAAGTACCACGGTGACGATTGGCGCAAATGAGATAGTTACCACCACGGATCTCGTACTGATCAAAGCTGGCAACCATGTAGTGATATTCAGAGATTTAGGTTCAGAATGGCAGGAGACTTCATCAATTGGCGACATCCTCGCTGCAGAAGTTGGGCTTACCGAGGGGACTGGCCAGAATCAGTATGAGTATAAGACAAGTTCTGACATGTCCTCTTATACTCCCGCGGTAGGTGATGTCATCATTATTGGAGGCGATCAAACCACATCATTCTACACAACCTACACAACCAATAAATCGAAGTTCGACAACTTTGTATATAACGGCGGCACCATGTACTGGATCGCGTGTGATGGAGGATGGCAAAGCGGTAACTTCACATCGAGCTTGCCAGGTGGTGTAACTTGGGCAGATAATTATGAGAACTATAACAACATCGTTTACTTCCAACACCCGATTACTAAAAATTTCCCAACCCAGCTCTATGGCAATTATGCGAGCCATGGCGGCTTCGATAATCTCGATGATGCAAGTGTCACTGGGCTTATGGTCTATGCAAAGGAGGCCACTGGTGGCTTACCAACCTATATCGAGTACCGCTATGGAACGGGCAAGGTGCTCGCAACCACAACTCCGCTTGAGTACTATGTCACTAACGGTCCAACAACGATGCCTACAGGATTCAACACGACGTACAAAGACTTGTTCAAGTTGATGCTAGTGCGCTCGATCAAATACATAATGGGACAGACAGTCAGTGATACTATCCCAGCTTCAGCTGCCGGTGCGGTTCAAAAGGCTTATAAACCGGTAAGGAATTCGCATTGATGATGCAGTCGACTGAAAGCGTCATGTACCTATAAGCCGCCAGGGAGACTGTTCGAAAATGGACAGTCTCCCTGTTTTTTAGTGAACATGTTTTCGTCGTCAGGGGCTATAGTAAATTTCCAGGTAGTAGATGCCTTGAAGCGCTTCAGTAGCTGTATATGAGAGATGCAAGGTGGTATTCTCCTGAGTACCCTCAGCGATGGGCAATCCTTCAGTGTTGAGTAAACGTAGATTCAGATTTCCCTGCTCTCCCGAATAATGGAGGGCAACATCAATAGGACCAGGGGCTATTTGCATCCTCCATTGTTCCATTGCTCCAACGCGTGGAAGTATGGCTGAGGTTATTGAATTCCGAATCATATACCCAGGGACGCTGAGAGCTTTGGCTGCGTTTATTAAACCCCATCCAAATATTGTATCGTATCCTTCGGTACCGAGATCGATTGCTGATTTTTCGATAATCGAAGCGATATCAGCCGCATTGAGTGAAGGGTTCTTGGATTTTAAAAGAGCCGCAAGACCTGTGACATGTGGAGCAGCCATTGATGTACCTTCGAGATACCAATAGTCGATTTTGCCATCGTATTTTGTCTGTTGAAGAATTCCTGCTGGATAATCATCGTTGAAATCATTATTATGAAGCATTCTATTCAGGTCCCCTCCCGGAGCTACAATATCAAGTCCCGGTCCATAATTGGAGTAGGGAGCTTTTACATTTGCATCATTTGTCGCTCCAACAGACATGACTCCTGGAAGTGCCGCAGGATAATTCAATGTGGAAGACGCATCATTCCCTGCAGCCGCGATAACAAGAACACCATGATCAATTGCGTATCGTATAGCTACGTCAACAGCAATAGAATAATTACCTCCAAAGGAAATATTTATAATTGAGGCACCGCTGTTTGCTGCGAAATATATCCCAGCGGCGATATCAGAATCGAGACCGTATCCATCGGATGCTAGTACCTTAATGGGCATGATGCTTATACGAGGAGCTACTCCGGCAACTCCAATCTCATTGTTGGTGGATTCCGCGATACTCCCGATGACATGCGTTCCATGCCCATTGTCATCAAGGGGTATTGTCGTATTGTGAACAAAGTCAAAGCCTTGGATAAATCTAGTCTGAGCAAAATCATCGAGCTGGAAATACGCTCCAGTATCGAGCACTGCGACAACCACAGTACTTTCTCCAAGCGTATAATCCCAAGCAGCGGCCATTCCAATTTTATTTAAATTCCATTGGTATGAATAGAAGATATCATTTGGGATAAATAAAGCCTTTGATAGATGATCTTCTTCCGCCCATTCTACATCTGGCAACGATCGATAATAATTAACAATCGAATCAATCTCTGCGATTTTCTTTTGATCGATGACAATTCGCTGGAATGGGGCCGAGGTGTCTAATTTTTTATCCTTTATACCAAAAGAATACAATTCTCGCGATAAGTTCAAATTTCCTTCATTACGCAATTTCACTAGTATCGCTCTTTCGCGATGCTGAGGAGCTTTATTTAGATCGTAATAGTGGACTGTTTTGAAATTTTTAATACCTTTCAGTGCGATTGCTTTCGATTCAATGGCAGTATTTACAAAATGATCGGTCTTGTCGAATGATGCCCAACTTCCTTCAAGAGTATATGCAATCGCTAAGCGTGGATCGACAACAAAATGAGCCTCAATTGTGATATCTTGAGTTATTTTGAATGAGATGGGATTTTGAGAAGATGAAAGGTCTCCACTCCAGGATGCGAATATATAGCCAGAATTGGGAATAGCAGTAAGCACAACAGTTGTGTTTTTTCGTATGCTCTTAGCATTAGGCATTGTTTCGACTATACCTTTTGAATTGTCAGAGGCAATATTCAGTTTTACGTATTCCACAGTTTGTTGACAAGCGTAGAAAAAAGTACCTACTAGCATGCAGATAAGCATGAGGATTTTCTTCACACATATACTGTAAATAATAACTTTCTGATTTTCAATCGTTGAGATAATATTCATCGAATAGATTGATGTTTTAAGCAACCACAAGGAAGCTACAATCGACTTAATTATGAAATGTTTAATATCTTATTATATTCTAAACATGAGGAGTCATAGAATGAACAAGAAATCTACAATTTTAATTATTGGTACATTTTTTACCGTAATAATGTTTTTTTTAACTACCTTCCCCAGCTTCGCGCAGAAAGCTCTTTCTCTCTACGGTAACGCTGCGGCGAAAGCGGATTCCAATCTCACTATCGAGTCGATGCTCGCGTATGCCATTCAGGATGAATACTTGGCCCGCGCCGAGTATGTGGCGATCATGGCGAAATTTGGGCAAGTCGCTCCCTACACGAATATAAAGCAGGCTGAAGAACAGCACATCGCTTGGCTCAAAGACATGTTCGCTTCGTTCAAGCTCGCGGTGCCGTCCGATGCCGCTGCTCAGTATATTCACACCCCCGCGACGCTGAAAGAAGCCGCCCAAGCAGGTGTTCAAGCCGAGATCGATAATATCGCGATGTACGAGCGCTTCCTCGCACAGCCTGCGCTCCGCGATCCGCGTTACGCGACGGTAGTCGACCTCTTTACTCGCCTCAGGAATGCTTCTCAGAACCACTTGGCCGCGTTTCAGAAGCAGCTCGCGAAGTACTGAGGAATTTTTAAGAACGTTATCGCGCTTCTATCTCCTGATAAATCGAAATCCTCGCAGCGTTTCTTCGCTGCGGGGATTTTATTTCTTTGGTGAAGACGAGATGGCTGATGTAGCTACAATTTAGAAATCTTATGTACGATTTTTTCTTACGTAAGATTTTTCCCCCGCCCCGAAACCCTTCCCAACAGCGCCAGCATCCCGTTGAGTATCGTCATGGGGTGCGGCGGGCAGCCCGGGAGGTAAAGATCGACAGGAATCACCTTGTCAGCCCCGCCGCACACCTCAGGGGAGCCCTCGAAAATACCGCCCGAAATGGAGCATGCGCCGACCGCGATGACGATTTTCGGCTCAGGCATAGCATCGTA
>CAYXOW010000029.1:3596-7021 GCA_964466815.1 uncultured Treponema sp. | reverse complement strand
GAAGCAGTAATCGAAATACCGAAGCGGCTCAGATCGAAACCGACGGTCTCGAGCACATTGATGTCCGCTTCGCAGGCGTTGCAGCCGCCGGCGCTCACCTGGCGAATTTTCATGGCGCGGCTAAAGACGGCGCGCATGCGCGCATCGAGCGCTTCGATGAGTTGGCCCTCGGCCCGTGATTCGGGGAAAGTAGCCCTAGTGTCAGCGATTTTGTCGCCCACCGGATCCGCCGAAACCCGCGCCTTCGCCTCTCGGTTCGTGATCGAATTGAGCTTTGCGCTCAGCCTGAGCCCCTCTTTTGTGCGTGCACCCATGCGGAAACTACCTGAAAAGTGGATCGCGCCAGGCGTGCATGCCCTTTCGCACTCCCCGCAGAAGAGGCAGCGCCCGAGATCGAGAGTGAGTTCAGTCGCGGATTGGCGGCGGCTCGAATTTTTCGCGCCAGCTGGCGCAGATGACGGTTCTGTCGCTGTAGGCTCGCGCAGCGCGATCGCATCGGTCGGGCAGCGCTCGACACATTCGCCGCATGCTTCGCATCGAGCGCTATCGAGCACGGGAAGCCCTCGATATCGACCTGGAAGTACCGGGTCGCGCTCGGGAAATGCGTTCGTTCTGTATCCTTGATGGAGCCTCGATTGAATCGCTTTCAGCATCGAATACCTCGCTATAGATCAAAGCCGCAGTACGAGAGGTTGAAGCTCTTGTTGCACAGCGGGAAATCTGAAATCTGCTGGCCTCGGAGCGCGTAGGCGAGCCCCGGCCAATTGTGGAATGAGGGGTCGACGATCTTGTAGTGACAGAGTTTGCCGCGATCATCCGTGAAAGCGCAGTGGCAGATCTGCCCACGCCATCCTTCGACAAGCGACACCGCGACTGAATTGGGCTTGAGTGTCAGCGATTGAGTATTTTGCCCCATGTCTGAGCCAGTTTTACCACTGTGAACGCGCTTCGTGCTGACTGAGGGAATATTCTTGAGCCACTCCAGCACCGCCTCTCCCGATCGCCTGTACTCAAGCATTCGGACAAGCGCCCTTGCGTAGACATCGCCCTCATTGCTCACCGAAACTGGGATCGTCGAGAATTGATATGCACCAGTGGGATAATCTGCACGCACGTCGCGCTCGATGCCGCAGGCGCGTGCACTCGGTCCCACGAGGCCGAGCGCGAGCGCCGTTTCACGCGTGAGTGCGCCGGTACGCTCGAAGCGCGCGAGCACCGAGGGGCTGTCCCAGAGGAGTTCGACAGCCTCATCCGTCTCGCGTAGGATACGCGTGAGGCGCTCTTGGAGTGTTACGGCAAGTTCTGCATCGACATCGATCCCGACACCCCCTGGCTGCACAATGCCCCTCCCAAATCGGTTGCCGCAGAGTTCAGCGCTAAGGTTCAATACATCGCCGCGCAGACGTCCGCAGAATGATTTTGTGGGGAGGTAGCCGACATCGCCCGCGAGCGCGCCGAGGTCGCCGATGTGGTTTGCCATGCGCTCGAGTTCGAGCGCGATACCCCGGATGATCTCCGCGCTCGCGTCCAGTGCTTTCCCTGAGAGCGCCTCGAGCGCCATGCTGTAGGCGAGGGCGTAACCCACACTCGTATCGCCCGCCGCAGTCTCCACGAGGTGAATGCGCTTCTTTTCGGGCCACTCGATCATCGCGCGCTCGATGCCCCTATGCTGATAGCCAAGCGAGATCTCGAGGTGTTCGACTTCCTCGCCGTAGCATTGGAATCGGAAGTGCCCTGGCTCGATCACCCCCGCGTGCACAGGACCGACTGCTACCTCATGGGTCTGACCGCCCTCGAGCGCATAGAAATCGTAGTTTGCGATCGATCTGACAGGTTTGAGCCATGGGTGCCCCTCGGGCATGATGCCCGTATTCTCGAATATCTCGCGCTCGAAGAGCTGCGCTTGAGGCAGCGCCTGCGTCAGCGAGGGATAGGTCTTCCCAACTTCCGCGCGGAGCCCGCCGATCAGTCCCTTCTCCGGAAATCCGAGAAACATATAGAGCTGAGGTGTGCCCTCTTGAAGCGCAAATAAACTGAGCAACGACGCTCCCTGCTCGATCGCGCCGCGCGCCTCTTCAGCGAAGCGATCGACAGCGAGAACGGGTAGATCATCGAGCGCGATGCTCGTTCCGTGTGTGAACAGTTTCATTTGAGACTCCAGAGCGCTTCGGCAGCGTGCCGCATGAAGTCGCCGACCGCGGGCGGCATCCAGAGGCCAAACAGCGCGAGGGCGGCGAGCGGGAGGATTATGACGAGCGCTTCGACTGCGTGCAGACGCCCAGACGACGGAAGTCTCTCCGTCCGCAGAGGGGCCCCCGTACCTGAATTTCCTCGTCTCCACAGCGTCACAATCGCGTGCCGCGACATCATAAGAAATACAAGGCTCGTCCCGCCGAGAAAAATCGCGAGCGAAACAAATTGACGCGCATCGATCGCCGCCCGTGCCAGCATGAACTCGCTCATGAAGATCGAGAACGGCACGATGCCGATGAGTGCTGCGAGACTCACAGCGAACCCGCCCGCGTAGAGTCGATACTTCGACCATGCACCTGCGAATTCGGGGAGCTGGTTCGTGCCGAGCTTCTTTCCTAAACTCCCCGCGCTGAAGAATCCTGCCGTCTTCGCAAGCGAGTGGTTCAGCGTGTGGTAAAGGCCTGCGAACGCCCCGATCGGACCCAGCGCATACGCGAACGCGATGATGCCCATGTGCTCCACCGAGCAGTAGGCGAGCATACGCTTTGCATCTCGCTGAAAGAAGATGAAGATGGCCGAGAGAACGATCGAGAGCATCGCGATGGCGAGCAGGAGAAGCTGCGCCTTCGAGAGGCCGACGATCGCCATTGCGCCTGCCGAGTCTACCGCCGCACCATCTCCATTTCCCCCGCTCACGAGCGGCAAGAAACGCAGAATACAGTAGAGCGCCGCGTTCAAGAGAAAGCCCGAGAACATCGCCGACACAGGACCAGGCGCTTGACTGTGCGCGTCGGGGAGCCAGTTGTGCATCGGCGCAAGCCCCGCTTTCGTGCCGTATCCTATAAGAATGAACACGAAGGCCGTAAGCGCGAGGTTCGGCTTGAGCGCGGCGCGCATCGCGTAGAGACGGGGCGGCGAGAGACTATCGCTTCCCTTGAGCCCCGCCTGCTGCCCAGCTGCAGCCATCAATAGCGTGCCGATAAAGGCGAGTGCGACGCCCACCGAGCACATGATGATGTACTTCCACATCGCCTCGAGCGATGCCGGATTTCCTTTTCTATAAATGAGAAACGCAGTGAAAAGCGTCGACGCTTCGAGGGCTACCCACATGACCCCGATATTGCCCGTGAGCATCGCCGCACTCATCGCAGCGTACGCGCCGAGCCAGAGCCCGCCGAATCGCTTTGCATAGGCGAGATCGATGCCCTTGCCTCCCTCGAAGTATGCGAAGG
>CAYXOW010000029.1:3320-3575 GCA_964466815.1 uncultured Treponema sp. | reverse complement strand
GACCGCCAGCGAGAGAATGAGGATGTGCCACGCAGAGAACGCGTCAGTGCGGAGCAGCCCGCCCGCCGCTTCGATCGAAGCGCCACCGCCCGCCGCGCCAACGAGGAACAGGCTCAACGCTGCGTCGATCGTCGAAATCGCGATCAACACCGCGAGCACCTGCCGGGTCTTCCGGCTGAGAAGCGTGAGCGCGACCCCGGCGGTGGGTACGAGAATAAAACTAATCATTAAAAGCGCGTCCATCGCTCACCCCTT
>CAYXOW010000029.1:0-3303 GCA_964466815.1 uncultured Treponema sp. | reverse complement strand
TTTGGACATCGAAGTGCTCAAACTCTTCGTGAATCTTGCTCGTCGCGACCGACATCACGAAAACCGCCACAATCGCGTCGAAGAGGACGCCCAGCTCCACGATCATCGGAATGTCGCGCACAAAGGCCAATCCCAGGCAATAAATGCCGTTTTCGAGGAGGATGTAGCCGAGAATCTGCATAATCGCCAGCCTTCTGCCTACAATGAAGAATGTCCCCGAAAAAATCGTCGAGAGCGCCACCGTCGAGAGCAACAGCAGCGAAGAACCGATAAAATCGATGCGTATGCTAATCCACAGCGAGGCGAAGATGAGCATCAGAATGATCGCCACCGAAAAGAAGTACCCCACGATCGGACGCAATTCCCGGCTCGTCCCGGACCTGGCAATGCTCCTGCGTAAAATGAGGGGAAACAGAATACCGCGCAGCGAGAGCCCAACGATCGCAATCGCAACGAGCTCGATGGTCATTCCTTTCTGAACGCCGATGACGAGGGGCAGCGAGCCGAGCGCAATGCCCTGAATGGCTGCGAGATTGATGCAAGTGCCCAGGCGGCTGTTCGCGGCGAGGGCGAGATTCGTGATCAGCACGACTACTAAGAGCATATTTTGTATCGAAGTCATAGTATCCCCTCGAGTACGATTGCCAGAAGCGCGAACGCCACGGCGGAACCGATGAAGTCAGGCACCTTCTTCATCCTGAGACGCGCAATGATAGATTCAATCACACCGATCGCCCCCGCGAGCGCGAAGATGACCGCGAAGGTCGCCGCAATCTGCAGCCAGCCCTTGAGCGAGAGCACCGCTACGACGATGTTGGCGCAGAGCGTCAGATAGAACCAGACTTTGAGGGCGGAGGCGTACTCGATGTACGCGAGGTCCGGGCCGGAGTTGTCCAGGATCATCGCTTCATGGATCATTGTGAGTTCGAGATGTGTCGTCGGGTCGTCCACGGGGAGCCGGCTGTTTTCAGCGAGTGCGAGAATGAAGAACGACACAAAGGCCAGAAGCGGCACGACGCCATACTCCGCGAAGCCGGAGCGCTGGCCCCACATAAGGGCACCCCAGAACGACGCGCTGCCGCTCGTCATGATGAGCGCGAAGAAGGCGAGGAGCGTCGCGGGTTCGGCCAGCACTGAGAAAAGCGCCTCGCGGTTTGCGCCCATTCCCTCGAAGGCGGAGGCTGTGTCGAGCGAGGCAAGAATCGTGAAATACTTCGAGAGGCCGAATAGGTAGGCTATGAAGATGAACCCGCCCAGCACGCTGAAGGTGCCCTCGATGCTCGCGAAGGGCATCCACGCGCATGCCAAGGCCGAGACCGCGAGCGCAAGCGGCGGGGCGAGCCTGAAAATCCAGGTCGTCGTACGGCTGTAGACCGCGTTCTTGCGCATGAGCTTGCGCAGGTCGCGGTAAGGTTGCATAAGAGGGGCGCCCTTCCGTCCGGCAAAGAGCGCTTTCACCTTAATGATCACGCCGATCGCGAGTGGCGCGAGCGCGAGGGCGATAAAAAATGGCATTATTCCTATCGTAGTTATTTTCATTGCGCGACACTCCAGAAAAGCGCCACCAGCAGGGCGACGACGATATACAGCACATAGAGGTGAGTGTTGCCGTGCTGTATCACGCTGAAACTCTTGAAGAACTTCGTGACCCACGCGTACGCGGGCGCGATTGCCCGGTCGAGGATGAGGTCCGGAAAACGAATGCGGCGCTCGAGCTTGGGTGGGAAGAGCTCAGGCGAAGCCCCTCCTGTATCGCGGGGCGAGTAGAACGGTTTGGCGAAAGAGGAGAGCGGCTGCGCGAAGGAAGTCGCAGTGTACTGCATGCGACTCGTTGGGGCGTGGTACCCGCAGCCCCAAGTCTCTTCGTTGCGGGGTGCAATGCGCCTTGCTCGTATGAAACTGAGCGCTGCGACGAGGGCGATCATGATGAGCGCGCCGATCTGGATTGCGGAGAGCGCGGCGAGCGATGCGGAGGGAATGGCAAAGGCGGCTGCGGTGTTCGCTGCGCCGGAAGTGCCTGCGACACTCGCGCTGTTGCTCAGGGCGCGCCCCACAAGCGCGAGCCCAGCGCGCGGCACGAGTCCGATGGTGGCGCAGAGCGCGGCGAGCGTGAGCATCGGCGCCCACATCCACGGCGAAACCTCGTGCGCGCGTTCGGCCTGTTCACTTCTCGGCGCGCCGAGAAGCCCCGTGCCTACGAATTTCGTCAACGCGAACACCGCGAGGGCGCCGATCAGACTGAGTCCGCCGAGAATCGAGATCGAGAACACACTATTTTCAAGCGGCGAGGCGAAATTGCGCACAAAGGCCGACGAGTACAGCAGAAATTCACTGATAAAACCGTTGAAGGGCGGAAGCCCGCTCAGAGCCACACTGCCCGCGACAATCGCGAAGCCGGAGCGGGACATGCGCTTTAAAAGTCCACCCATAGAATCCAGATCGAGCGTGTGCGCTGCCAACTGCATCGCGCCTGCGCCCATGAACAAAAGACTCTTGAAGAGCGCGTGATTGAGCGTGTGGAGGAGGGCGGCCGCGATCCCGAGCCCCGCGAGCGATGCATTTCCCAATGCTGAACCGAGCATCCACACACCCAGCGCGATCGCGATAATTCCGATATTCTCGATCGAGCTGTATGCCAGAAGGCGCTTCGCGTCGCGCTGTACCGCCGCCATCGCGATACCGAAAAGCCCCGACACAAGACCGACGCAGAGCACCGTGATGCCCATCCACATCGCCGGAGTCCCCAGCATTCCCACGACAAGCACAATGCCGTAGATGGCGGTCTTGATCATCACGCCCGACATGACCGCCGAAACGTGGCTCGGAGCCGCTGGATGCGCCTCAGGGAGCCACACATAGAGCGGAAAAAAGCCGGCCTTCATACCGAAACCCACGAGAGCGAGGAGAAAAATGGCACCCTTGAACGCAGGAGAGAGACCTGTCGCAGCCGACTGCATCGCATCGAACTCGAGTGAGCCCGAGGCGCTCGACAGGAGCGAGAACATCGCGATAAGGCACGCGGCGCCCACATGTGCGAACACAAGGTAGATCCAGCCTGCGCGGCGCACCTCGATCTTTTCGCGGCTGAACATTACAAGGAAGAACGACGAGAGCGACATCGCCTCCCATGCGAGCATAAAGAGCACCGCATTCCGCGCAGTGACGACGAGCATCATACTCGCGGCGAGGATTCCGAAGAGAACCCAGTGTTCTTTAAAGCGCTGCGCCACGTCCCCATCACCGCTGTTCATACCTGCACCTTGAACCGGGCCGTCGCAACCGCCGAAACTATCACCGCTGTTT
>CAYXOW010000028.1:20898-21157 GCA_964466815.1 uncultured Treponema sp. | reverse complement strand
TCTTCGCTTTTGAGGAGGCCGAGGGCTTCGAGATCGGCCAGCACGGCTTTGCGCGCCTCGAGCACCTTCATGCCGCGATACTTGGCGGGCACCTCAGCGGAGAGAGTCGCGTCCGGGTTGAGGATGTTGACGCGGCCCAGGTTATGTCGCTGACCCACGAGAAAGTCGTTGGGGTCATGGGCAGGCGTAATCTTGACGAGCCCAGTACCGAACTGCGGGTCGACGTAGCTGTCGGCGATGATGGGGATGATTCGATCGG
>CAYXOW010000028.1:20620-20826 GCA_964466815.1 uncultured Treponema sp. | reverse complement strand
AGGGTCTCCGGGCGCGAGGTCGCGATTTCGATCTTACCGCTCGGCCACTCGGGGCATGGCCCGTCGACGAGTTCGTACCAGATGTGCCACAGCGCACCCGCCTCGTCCTCGTGCTCGACCTCATCGTCCGAGAGGGCCGTACCGCAGGAAGGGCACCAGTTGACGAGATACTCGCCACGGTAAATGAGGTTGCGCTCGTAGAGCGT
>CAYXOW010000028.1:17740-20610 GCA_964466815.1 uncultured Treponema sp. | reverse complement strand
AACACCTCGCGCACCGCGCGCGAGAGTCCCTCGTCCAACGTAAAACGCTCGCGGCTCCAGTCGACGCTGGCGCCGATCCGCGCGAGCTGATTGTTGATGAAGGAGCGATGCTCCTTTGCGACCTTCCAGGTCTCTTCTACAAACGCTTCGCGTCCCATCGAGGTGCGGTCGCGACCCTCTTTGCGGAGTTTGCGCTCCACGACATTCTGCGTCGCGATGCCCGCATGGTCGGTACCCGGCACCCAGAGCGTGGGAATGCCTTTCATGCGACGGTAGCGGATCTGGATATCCTGAAGGCTGTTGTTGAGCGCGTGCCCCATGTGAAGGACACCAGTGACGTTGGGAGGAGGAATGACGATGGTGAATGGCCGTTTGCGCTTATCTACCTTCGGCTGAAAATGGCCCTCGCTCTTCCACATCTCGTACACGCGTCGCTCGAACGATTTGGGGTCGTAAGCCTTTGGCAGCTCAACCGATTTCATGCTCTCCTCCGCTTCATTTCAGTAAAAAGTGCACAAAAGAATATCCTACATCGGGGTTGGCGGAAAAGGGGGCACACATGCGTGGCGCGGTTAAAAACGCGCACCGCGATTCATTTCAAGAAGAAACATGCTTGCCTGCGTCGAAATGACCACCTCGCGCACGCAGAAATAACGCAATATCGCGCAAAGGCACTTTTCAGCGCATACGCCTTCCTGCATAATATGCGCCATGAGAGAGAAAGAACCTTGGAAATTTCTCGATGCGTATCGAGACCGTGTGTTTCATGGAAAGTGGCCGACACTTCCTCAACTCTTCGACATCTCGGTCGATCGCTTCGCCGAGCGTCCTTGCTTCACCGTGTACACCCCAACGCGGGTGAGCCTGACCTACAAGGAAGCGAAGGCGCGCGTCGGAGTCGTCGCGGCGCACCTCGCTTCGATCGGTATACAAGAGGGCTCGCACGTCGCCGTGACGGGCAAAAATTCACCTGAGTGGGCCGTCGCCTACCTCGCAGTGCTCTACGCAGGTGCCGTCGTCGTGCCCATCGACTACCAGCTCAGCACTCAGGAGATCATCACCCTCATACGCGCAGGCGATGTGAGTGCCGCCTTCATCGACGAAGAAAAATTCTCCGAAATTTCCGCCGCGTACCCCGACATGGCATGTTTCAGTCTCACGAAAGGGGTGGGCACCTACATCTACGATCTCAGCGCGCCGAAAGGGCCGCCATTCGTTCCGCCCAATGTGCCTGTCCAGAGCACTGCTGCGATTCTCTTCACCTCTGGAACGACTGGTATCCCGAAGGGCGTTATGCTGAGCCACGAGAATTTCGTTTCAGACTGCTTTCTCGCGCAGTCGAACCTCAATATTTCAGAGAAGGACGTTTTCTACGCTCTTCTGCCGATTCACCACTCCTACACCATGCTTGCGGTGTTCATCGAGTCGCTCTCGGTGGGCGCCGAAACCGTATTCGGCAAACGCATGGTCGTCAAGCAGATTCTATCTGACCTCAAAGAGGCCAAAGTAACAATGTTTCTCGGCGTGCCGATGCTCTTCAATAAGCTCCTCGCGGGTATTATGAAGGGTATTCGAGAGAAGGGCGCGCTCGTCTATGGCCTCATACGTACCCTCATGGCGATTTCTGGCTTCATAAAGAAAGTGTTCAGCGTCAATCCCGGCAAGAGACTCTTCCGCTCCGTGCTGGAAAAAGCGAGCCTCTCCTCGATCCGCATCTGCATCTCGGGCGGCGGCCCTCTCGACCCGAAGGTCTTCAAGCAGTACAACGAGCTCGGAATCGACTTCGTACAGGGCTACGGGCTCACCGAAACCTCACCCATTCTAACTCTCAACCCCGTTGAACACTACAAAGAGACTTCGGTCGGCAAGATCATACCCGGCGTCGAGGTCCGCATCGACAACCCAAACGAAGAGGGCATTGGAGAAATCGTGGTGCGCGGCTCGATGGTGATGCAGGGCTACTACAAGATGCCGGAAGAGACCGCACAGGTGCTCTCGGAGGACGGCTGGTTCCGCACCGGCGACCTCGGAAAGCTCGACGAAGAAAACTACCTCTACCTCGCGGGCCGAATCAAGAACCTGATCGTCACCGAAGGCGGCAAGAACGTTTACCCAGAGGAAATCGAGAACGAATTCCAGCTCTACGACGAGATCGACCAGATTCTCGTGCGCGGTTACAACCCCGAGGGCAAGACTGTCGTCGAAGAGATCGAGGCGCTTGTCTATCCCAATCCCGACTGGATCGCACAATCGAAGCTCGAAAAGCCCGCGGTGAAGTCACGCATCGATGAGATTATCACCGAGGTGAACCAGAGGCTCAGGCCCTACCAGAAGATCACGCGCACGCTGATCCTCGACGAGCCGCTCGAGATGACCACCACGAAGAAGCTGAAGCGCCAGAGCGCCAAGATATGAAAAGAGCGCCCCGCTCGTGGGGCGCTCTTTTTTATTCGCTTAAATAGCTCGGTGTGCAGCCTTAGCGCATTTTCACCACTTCAATACGAACTCGTGCCCTTGCCGCCGGAGATGATCGCGACACCAGAACTCGCTCCCAGCCTTGTCGCGCCCGCGCGGATCATCGCCACCGCATCTTCGTAGGTTCTCACGCCACCGGATGCCTTCACTCCCATCTTCGGGCCCACTGTCCGCCGCATGAGCGCTATGTCTTCCACCGTGGCGCCGCCCTTGTTGAAACCCGTCGATGTCTTGACAAAATCCGCGCCGATGTCCTTCGCGATCTGACAAGCGAGGACCTTCTCCTCGTCGGTCAAGAGGCAGGTCTCGAGAATGACCTTGAGCACGATCCCGGAGCGGCACGCTCTACGCACCGCAAGCATGTCTTCGCGGACCGTCTTGAGGTCCCTCGCCTT
>CAYXOW010000028.1:12612-17718 GCA_964466815.1 uncultured Treponema sp. | reverse complement strand
ATCACCATGTCGATTTCGTTGGCGCCGTTCGCCACGGCGGTTCTTGCCTCAAAACTCTTTGCGCGGGCGTCCATCGCGCCGAGGGGAAATCCGACCACGGCGCACACTTTAACGCCCGTCCCACCCAATTTCCGCACGCAGTACTCCACCCACGAAGAGTTGACGCACACCGAGTAGAAGTGGTACTTCGCCGCTTCTTCGCAGAGCGTGGCGATTTGCGCTTCGTTGGCCTCGGGTTTGAGAAGCGTGTGGTCGATATATTTTGCGAGGTCCGACGCGAGAATAACCTCGCCGGTTGGTGCCGAAGCCGCGGCAGCAGCCGCCGGGGCTGGCGCGGTTGCGCTCTTCGACGATGCGTCGGTCGCCTTATTCGACCCCGAAGCCGACATTCTCGTGATCACTTCTTCGACAATTTTCTGTATAAGCTGATCCTGGTTCATCAGTTGTACGATCCTCCCCGCTCAAGTGCCATAATCTTATTGATGCGCACAATGTGCCGGCCGCCGGCGAATCGGGTTTCCAACCACACCTTGACCATTTCAGCGAGCTTGTCCGCCGTATGCAGCGGCCCACCCAGGCTGAGCACATTCGCGTTATTGTGTTCTCTGCTGTTGACGACAGTCCTCAGGTCGTAGCACATCGCCGCGCGTATGCCCTTGATCTTGTTGGCTGCCATGCAGGAGCCGATTCCGGCCCCGTCGAGCACGATCCCCCGCTCGCAGTCTCCCGAAACAACCTTTTTGCACACGGCTGCCGCAATATCGGGATAATCCACCTTGTCCGTGCCGAAGCAGCCTACGTCGACCACTCTGTAACCGAGGAGCCGAATATATTCGACGAGCATCTGTTTCTGAGCCACTGCTCCATGATCCGAGCCGATCGCGACGCTCTTGACGACGTCGACCGGCTCAGGGGTCCTTTCTTCGCTCATTCTTGATCCTCAATATCAACTCTGTCCACAATCCCGCATATCGCGGTTCTAACCGTAACGGCGGATTCATCGCCGATCACTGCGCGGGCCGAGCCACCCTCATCGACGAGGATCACCCGATCGCCGACGCCAGCCTGGACACCGTCGACCGCTAACAGCGGCTTGCCCTTCGGCTTCCCTTGCGCGTCCAGAGGCTGCACCATCAGTAATTTTAAGCCTTTGTAATGTGCGTGTTTTTCGGTGGAAACCACCGAGGCGACTACTTGTCCGAGTATCATAGCGCCTCGCTCGCGCCGCGCGCGCCTCGAGTGCCACCAGGGCTGTGCGCGCCGCGCGCATCGGCCACGTTGACCGCATCGACCGTGTTGACCGCGTCGACCACGCCGATTATAGCGGCATCGCCCGGATTGAACCAGCCGTTCGGGTTGGCCTGGGCGGCTTCCTTGCCGGACTCGAAGAACACGATGTCGCCTTCGCCCGACCGAGCGGTATCGAAGGCCACGATGGGACTGCCGGCATTGTTCAAATGCTCATCGAGCGGCTGCACGAGGAGAAGTTTTAGGCCTTCGTAGCACTCGAGCTTCTTCGTGCTCACTACTCTGCCGATCACCTTGCCTAGTTTCATCGCGGAGACCTCATATAATCCTGAACGCGTCGACGAGTGTGCAGCGACGCTCGCGCGTGAAGGTGCGGGGACGCGTCACGCCCTCGCCCGTCGGGCTCGCGATAGTGAACGAGGTAAAACCTGCCCCCCCCTGCCCAAGCCCCGCATAGCAGGGTCCGTTCTTGATGAACAGCGAGCCGTTCATCAGCTTGGCCATACGGGAGAGTTTTTCGATATTGCGCGAGTGCATCATCGATGAGTGTCTGCAGCCCTTCTCCACCTCCACTGCGAAATCGATTGCTCGGTCGACATCGCTCATCCGAACGAGGGGAAGTACCGGCATGAGTTGCTCCGTCCACACGAGGGGATGCTCAGGGCTGACCTCCATGAGGAGTAGCCGCGTGTCGGTCGGGACATCGATGCCCGCAGCCGCCGCGATATAGTGCGCGCTCTTGCCGACGAAGGCCTTGTTGGGAGCGCCATCGCGCTGCGGTCCGCCGGGAACTGCGATAACGAGATTCGTCACGGCATCGATCTGGCTCCCGGTGAGCTCATAGGCACCATTTTCTTTCATCACCATTTTGAGTTTGTCGGCGATGGACGCGACCGCAAGCACCTCTTTCTCGCAGATGCAGACGACATTGTTGTCGAAACTGGCGCCAAGCACGATGTCTCTTCCAGCCTTGTCGATATCGGCTGTCTCATCCACCACACAGGGAGGATTTCCCGGGCCGGCGCAAATCGCTTTCTTGCCGCTCACCATGGCGGCCGCGACAACTCCCGGGCCACCTGTTACGACGAGCAAAGCGATTCCCGGATGTTTCATAAGCTGGGCGGCAGTGTCGATCGTCGGATTCCGAACCGCGCAGAGCAGATTTTCAGGCCCCCCGTGCGAAACAATCGCGTTGTTGAACATGTGAATGAGCCGGCAGGAAATCTCCTTGGCGTTGGGGTGCACATTAAACACGACGCTGTTGCCCGCGGCGATCATCCCGATCCCATTGCTGGTGATCGAGGAGATAGGATTCGTCATGGGAGTGATTGCGCCGATCACCCCCCATGGAGCGCGCTCAGTGATCGTGAGCCCGTGCTCGTCCGACCACGCCATCGGCTCGAGATCTTCGACGCCTGGGGTCTTAGTGGCCGCGAGGAGGTTCTTGACCTGCTTATCCTCAATATTGCCAAGCCCGGTCTCTTCGACGGCCTGCGTCGAGAGCTCGCGGTTGTTCCAAATGATGACACGGCGCATCGCGTCGATCATCGCCCGCCTCGTGTCGAGCGGAAGCTCAATGAGCTGGCGCTGGGCGATGGTGGCGGCGGCGATCGCCGAATCTATATCGGGGAAGATTCCTGAAAGCTCCGAGGTGGCCGCTGCACTCGCCTCAGCTCCGCCGGAACTCTCCTTTTCAAGGAGCGCGGCGATCTCAGGGCTCTTCAGCACCTCTTTGACGATACCGCGTATTTCATCAGCCAAATCTGACATTTTCGCTCCTGTCAGTACTGCTTCCACACATCCACACCCCCCTGGTCGATCGAATCGACGATCGCCACAAGGAGCGTGTCGATGGGCTTGTCGTCGGTGGCATACGTCCATCTGCAGGAACTGCCCTGCGTGAGCAAGACGAGATGGCCGCGCTCAGCGCCCACCAAATCGAGCGCTACAAAAAATTCGCCTTTTCCCGTGCCCGCCTGATCACACTCTTCGACCAACAAAAACCGGGGTTGTTGAATGCCATCGGACCTCTGGCTCGCGATGACGGTACCTCGAACGCGCGCAAGTGTCATTCCTGGACCGCCGACTTCCGATAGGTGAAGGCACCATCCTTTTCGATGGCGTCCACGATGGCGATGATGGTCGCATCGGATGGTTTACCCTTCGTGGTCTCCGTCATTCGAGCGCTCGAGCCCGTTACGAAAAACACGATCTCTCCAGCGTTCGCGCCCACACTGTCGATGCCGACCACATAGTCGCCCTTGCCTTTGAGGCTCACGGGATCGATCTTTTCGAGCAAGAGGAGTTTGAGTCCCTTCATGCTCTCTGTTTTGTGCGTGGAGACGACCGTTCCCTTCACACGAGCAAGTAGCATCGGTGCCTTCCCTTATTTTTTCGCGGCGCGCGCGGCAGGTTTGCGACCGAGCGGGAGGGCGGCATCGACAGCTTCGTGCGGCCTCGGGATCACGTGGCTCGAAACTACTTCACCGACCTTTTCGGCGGCTCTCGTGCCTGCATCCACCGCAGCTCTACAGGCCGCGACATCGCCGCGCACTACCGCGGTGACATAGCCGCCGCCGATCTTCTCGTAACCGACAAGGTCGACCTTCGCGGCCTTGACCATCGCGTCCGCCGCCTCGACCATAGCCGCGAAACCCCGTGTCTCTATCATACCGAGCGCATCATTCATATCTGCCATTTTCAAACTCCTTCAGCGCGCGCGAAAAATTCTTCTGCGCGCGGTCGTTAGGCCAGCCTCAAATCCTCGAGGTATTGGCCGCAATTACTCTTCCAGTGAGATCGGCCAGCCTCGTCTCGACGACTTTTCTGGCCTCGATGACTTCTGCCTCCGCTCCGGCGATGTAGACTCTGCCGAAGGCGCCGAAACCCACCACCTCGATGATGTTCACATCGGCAGTTTTTTCGGCTTCGTTGGCGGCAAAATACGCATAGCCCGCCGGCTCGACCTCGAGCACGTAGAGCGTGTCGCCGCGCAGGACCATATTGCCGTGGCGAACTTTGTTGATGAGCTGCGCGTGGTGGTCGGAAATATTCTTGATCAGCTGGCTCGTCATGACGCGCGGCTTGAGTCTGTTCTCTTCAGTCATACCTAGCTCGCGGAGCACGGCCTCTCCGGCCATACGCGCGTCGCCCTGGCTATCCGAGTGTACTTCGAGCAAACCGTACGCACGCTCGACAATCTGCAGTCCGGGGGTCACATTGGTCGCCTTGAGGGCGATATCCGTGAGCCGATTTATCTCGATGCCCGGGGCGATTTCGATGATGCAGCACGCCTGCATGCCGATCGGGTAATAGCCTTTGCTCACCGTGGCGATGAACGAAGCATTCTGCAGCTGAAGCGAATCGAGAAACACATAGGTTCTCAGGTCAACCGCCATATACTATTCCTCCCTTCCTGTCCTGCCGAGCGGCAGCGCTGCATCGACCGACTCGTGCGGCCTCGGGATCACGTGTGTGGACACCACTTCACCGACCTTCTCGGCGGCGCGTGCGCCAGCATCGACCGCTGCGCGGCACGCGGCGACATCACCTCTGACAATGGCGGTCACGTATCCGCCGTTGATCTTTTCCATGCCGATAAGATCGACATTCGCGGCCTTGACCATCGCGTCTGCAGCCTCGACCATTGCAACGAATCCCCTGGTCTCAATCATCCCGAGAGCTTCGTTCATTTTATCCGCCATAGTACCTCCTGAGAGTGGAACATCCATCACAGTGCTGCAATGGTCCATTCGGCGAGGACCATACTCACACAGTTTTTCGCTTCTCTTTGCGCTTGTGTGTTCCTGCGAGACGACAGCTTCGCAGGTTAAAAACGCAAGCATAACGATGCTATTC
>CAYXOW010000028.1:10583-12583 GCA_964466815.1 uncultured Treponema sp. | reverse complement strand
CCAAAATGATGTGGTGAAAAGGCGCCACTTCGGTATCGTGCGCCTCACAGACAGGGGCGCCTTCCGCGCAGGAAAGCGCCCCTCATGATCTTGAAAGTTTGTAGATGGCTTAGTCTCTTCGCAACACCGTGACGCAGTTCGTGACGCTCGAGCCTCCGACATTGAAGGTGACCCCGACGGTTGGGCGCTTTTTCGTCGGGGCGGCGCCGATGGGCTGACCGATGAGCTGTTTGTACACGAGGGCGTGCATCGAAACCCCGGTCGCGCCGACGGGATGACCCTTCGCTTTAAGACCGCCCGAGAGATTCACCGCGCATCGCGGATCGTCGCGGGTAAAGCGGCCATCCATGTAGTCGTAGCCTGCACGTCCATCTTCGGACAAACCGAGGGCCTCGGTGCAAAGAAGCTGATTGATCGTAAAACAGTCGTGCACTTCAGCGAGATCCACATCGCCGATCGTGATCCCCGCTTCGGTGAAGGCTTGGCGCACCGCTGCTTTTCCGGCTATAAGCTCGTACATGTTAGGCCTGACCGAAAGGGGCAGACGTTCGTTGAGGTGCGCGAAACCTGCGACTTTGACTGCCTTCTCGGTTTTGGCGAGCGGAACATCGTTGCGCACCAGAATGACCGCAGCAGCACCGTCCGAGACGAGCGAGCAGTCGTGGAGCCTCAGCGGTTCAGCGATCATCGGATTCTTCTCCTCAGGGAGCGCGAGAATCGCGTCCGCCGTAAAAAGGCCGAGCCTATCCGCGACGCCGCCCTTGCCGAAGTGTGCGAGCGGATTGTCCACACCATTGCGGTAACACAACGCCGAAACCGAAGCGAGCATTTTCGACAGCATCGCGCGGTCGAAACCGTAGTGCGCCGCGTAGCCCTTAGCATACTCCGCGAAGAGCCCCGGGAAGGTGTAGCCCACGGCACCCTCTTCCGGCCAGTACGAGCAGGTCGCAAGCGCGTGAGTGACTCCCTTCGTGTCGAGGAGATTCATCTTCTCGACGCCGAGCACGAGGGCGACGCGCGCCCGGCCTGACTCGAGGGCATAGATCGCGTTGTAGATCGCCACCGAGCCCGAAGAGCAGGCGTCTTCCACGCGGTTCATCGGTTTGAAGCGGAGCGCTTCGGGAGCGATTTCGGGCGCATAGGCCGCGATATGCTCCTGGTTGGCGAACATGCCGGGCGCACAGGAACCGACCCACACGCCATCGATGTCGGATGCGTCGATGCCCGCATCGGCGATCGCACCTCTCCCCGCCTCAAGCATGAGATCGTAGATCGAGCGAAGGTCGGCGACTTCGCCGGTTTCCTTGTTTTTCTTGACAAAATTGCCGAATTGGGTGTTGTAGGCCCCTACAATGCTGACGTTTGCCACGATTATTCTCCTTAATTTACAGTTTCGCGCCGATAAAGCCGAATCGATTAATTCGCGACTCTGGGGTTCCGCAGGTCATTTCGCGCCGATTTCGGCGATGAATTCATGCACGAGCTTGAGGAAGAGCGCCGGATTCTCGACGATGATCGAGTGCCCCACGCCTTCGAGCAGCTTGAGGCGCGCGTTGGGGTAGGCGGCGGCGGTCGCTCTTGCCATCTCTTCGGTGATGATGGGATCGAGGTTTCCGCGCAGCACGAGCACGGGCCCAGCGTAGGACGCACACTTCGAGGTGATGTCGAAATGGGAGAGCGCCTCGGCGTTGCCGATCCACGCGGGAACCGCCATCTTCTGCGAGTCGTCGACGAGCTCCTTGAAGACCGCTTCATCTTTGAGCGTGGGAACAACCGCCTTCAGCGCCTGCTCGAGGACCGCCCGATTCGTCCGCATCATCTCGATGAGAGGGTGTCGATCCACCGGTGTCACGAGGCCGTTCGGCGCACCGGAATCGACCAGTACCATAGCGCGCACGATGTCCGGTCGCGACAGCGCGAGCGCCTGCACGACGCAGCCGCCGAACGAGTGCCCCACCACGATCGCATTCCGAACACCCCGCGCATCTAAAAAGCTTGCG
>CAYXOW010000028.1:6392-10566 GCA_964466815.1 uncultured Treponema sp. | reverse complement strand
CGTATCGCTCGATGTTGATCGTTCCGGGAAGCGTCGAGGATCGACCGAAATTCGGCATATCGGGCGCCACTGTATGAAATCCCGGTACGTCCATCACTCGTTTGAACCAACTGGAGGAACCAGTATTTCCATGCACATACACGAGCGGAACACCCACCCCCATTTCAATGAAAAACATCGAAACCGCGCCTACCGCGACGACACCGCTTTCCATACTTCCTCCGCGACACGCGCAGGTTGCTCGATCACCACCGCATGACCCGCGCCTGGAATTACGTTCATCGTCGCGCCCGGAATTCCGCGCGCGACGATCTCCGAAAACTTCACCGGCTTAAGAATATCCTTTTCGCCGACGACGACGGTCGTCGGACACTGAATCTTACCAAGCCTCGGCGTGATGTCGATGGCAAGAAACGCCCTGCAGAGCTCGACGAAACCGTCGAACCAGGCGCGCGGCAGTTTTGCCACACCGTCCTCGCGCGCTGCGAGCGACTCACGATTCGCTGCGATGAATGCAGCGGAGTAGGTCCAGGGCAGCATTGTCTTGTAGAAGACGCGGGGATCGATCTTGGCAGACTCCATCCATGAGATTGCCGCTCCTTCGAGCACGGCGTCGAGCTCGCTCACCCCGTCGATGACGACAAGCGAAGCGCAGCGCTCGGGATACTTGATCGCGAACTCCATCGCGACCTCCGACCCGTACGAGGTCCCGACAATATGCCCTCGCGCCACCCCGAGCCCATCCATCAAGGCCGAAAGATCATCGGCGTGCATCTCGAGCGAATAGGGGCCGGCGGGCTTGTCGCTCATCGTCTGTCCGCGAAAATCGTGGCAGAGGCAGGGCGTGCCCGCTGGCAGGGCCGCGATCATGGGCTTCCAGTGCGAAATCGACATCGCGATGCCGTTGAGAAGGATGAGGGGTGTGCGACCCCTGTCGCCTGCAACAGCGCCCTGCCCGGCGTACACCGTCGCCCACGCTCCGAAGCGCTCATACGCGAGCTTCACGCCGTGCACCAGCTTCGCGCCATTCATATCTTGCTTTGCCATGTTCGTTCCGTCCTTTTCAGCCATCGCTGCGCCTCCCCGCCCTTAAATCCCGAGATACGATTTCACAACATAGGGGTTCGTCTTGAGCCCCTCGGCGCTGTCCGCGAGCACGATGCGCCCGTTTTCGAGCACATAGCCGCGGTCGATGGCCCGGAGGCTCTCGCGCACATTCTGCTCGGTCACGAGGATCGACACCGAACTCTTGAGTCCTTTCAGCACATCGAACACTTCGGCGACGATCGAGGGTTGGAGGCCCAGGGATGGCTCGTCGAGAATGAGGAGTCGGGGCTTCGACATGAGCGCCCGCCCGATCGCCAGCATGCGCTGCTGCCCTCCGGACATGGTGCCGGCGAGCTGCGCGCGCCGCTCTTTCAGAATTGGGAACATCGCGTAGATCTTTTCGATCTGTGCGGGAATATCGTCCTTCGCGTGCGGGATGTAGGCGGCGCCGAGCATCAGGTTGTCCTCGACCGACATGCCGGGAAAGAGCTCGCGTTCCTGCGGCACGAGGGCGACGCCCATTCGAGCGATGCCGTAGGTCTCAGCCCCGGTTATCGTCTGTCCATCGAGCTCGATGCTGCCCTTCCAGGGCTTCACCATACCCATAATTGCGCTGATAAGCGTCGTCTTACCCGCCCCGTTGGGTCCGAAGAGGCCGACCGATTCGGCGCCCACCTCGAAGTCGATCGCCTCGAGCACTTTCATCCGGCCGTAGCCGCACTCTAGTCCTTGTATCTTGAGCATTATGCGGCTCCT
The DNA here is from genome assembly GCA_964466815.1 of uncultured Treponema sp. Classification (GTDB taxonomy): domain Bacteria; phylum Spirochaetota; class Spirochaetia; order Treponematales; family Rectinemataceae; genus Rectinema. The sequence goes on along the minus strand of CAYXOW010000028.1, from coordinate 8,763 downwards.
CCTCCCAAGTAGGCCTCGATAACGCGAGGATTCTTCGACACTTCCTCGTAGGGCCCTTCGGCGATGAGTTCACCGGCCTCAAGGACGATGACTCTGTTCGTGAGTTCGCGGATGACGCCCATCACGTGTTCGACGACGCCGACGGCGAGCTTCCGCTCCTTTGCGATTTTCTGGACCATCGCGATGAGATCCTTAGTCTCGTCGGTATTGAGGCCAGCCATCACCTCGTCGAGAAAGAGGACCTCGGGCTCATTCGCCAGGGCGCGTGCGATCTCCATCTTCTTAACCTCGAGGATCGTGAGTTTGCTCGTGTCGCGCTCGAGGCCAGTGAGTCCGAGCTCGTGGCAGATAGACTCCGCGCGGCGTCGCGCCTCTTTCAGATTGTTGCCCCGCGCGAAAATCGACCCTACCATGACATTCTCAATCAGATTGAGGTTCTCGAGCGGGTGGATGAGCTGGTAGGTGCGCGCAATACCGAGCCTCGCCCGCTCGTGCGCGGGCATGTAGGTAATGTCCTGGCTCTTGAATTCGATCTTCCCTTCGCTGGGCATGATGATGCCGGACACGAGGTTGATGAAGGTCGTCTTGCCAGCGCCATTGGGACCGATGATCCCGAGAATTTCGCCCTCGGCCATCGAGAACGAGATTCTGTTCACCGCGACGAGACCGAGAAAGCGCCTCGTGAGGTCCGTGGTTTGCAGCTTGATCATGCGCCCCCCCTCTCAGTCGTGTTCGATGCCGGTTTCAGCATGTTCTTGAGCCCCTGTGGCATAAAAAGTATGACTACGATGATCATGACGCCGTAGACGACGAGGTGGCCGTACGGAATCTTCATCTTGAGCCACTCCGAGACGAGCCCTAAAAGCACTGCGCCGATGATCGGCCCCGTCGTGCTGTAGGTGCCTCCGAGGAGGGCCATGCCGAGCGGGAGCAGGGTAAAGTCTGCGCTGAACACCGAGTCCGGCGTCGCAAAGGCGTACTCCTGCACGAAGATGCCGCCGAGGAGCCCCTGGATCGTCGATGTCACCACGAAGGCAAGGAGAAGCCAGCGGAAGATGTTCACGCCGGAAGACTTCGCCGAAACCTCGTTGTTGCGGATCGCCGTGAGTGCGAAGTGAATCTTGCTCTTCTCGAACCAGATCGAGGCTGCGAGTGCCACCGCGAGGCCCGCGAGGGTGCGCCAGTAGAGCATGTGTGTGTTGCCGTTGAAGATGATCCCCTGCTGGATGATGAGCCCCTGGGGTCCACCGGTGAACTCGACGAGATTCTGCATCACGATCATGAAAATCGAGCTCAGCGCGAGTGTGACGATCGAGAAATAGATAGCCCTGAGCCTCAAGATGAGGAACCCAATGAAGAACGCGACGAGGCCTGCGAAAGCCGCCCCAAAGAGAATCGAAAGGATGGGCGGGAAATTCGCGTGGACCACACTGAGAATCGTCGCGTAGGCGCCGAGCCCGAAGAGCCCCGCGATGCCGAATGAAACCTGGCCCGAGCGAATCAGCATGTCCCAGGTCACGGCGAGCGCCATATACATCATGATGTTGCGCGCCACTTGAAGGGGATAATCGCCTGCGAAGGCGGGAAGGACGAGGGCGATGACGCCGAAGAGGATGGCGAGCGTGAGTGAAAGCCTGCGGTTCATGCCTTCCTCCCTTTGTACGAGCGCGCTAGAATGACGCCGATTATTAGGATGAAAAATACGATTTCGGCCCAATCGCGCGTGCCGCGGAAAGCGCGTAGGAACTGCTCGGTCACGCCGAGAAGCACGCTCGCACTGAGAATACCGGGAATATTGCCGACCCCCGCCATCGCGATGAGGCAGAAGCTCTTCATGGTGAAGGGTGAGCCGACACTGGGGAAAATGGCCGATTTCGTGAGGAAGAGTGCGCCCATTGCGCCGACGAGCGCGAGCGCGAGCGCGAACACGATACCGTAGGTTCTATACACATTGATGCCGACGATCGCGGCCCCTTTCGGGTTTTGGCCTACCGCCAACGCCGCTTTGCCGGTCGTGGTCTTCGTAAGGAAAAACTGAAGCCCATACATGAATATGACCGCCACTCCGATGAATACGAACGACCAGGTTCCGAAGGAGATGTCGCCGATGGTTATCGATGAAGTGACATAGTCGAGCGGCATCTTGTAGGTCTTCGTGCTGAAAATAAGGTTGATGCCCTGGCTGAAAACAATTGCCAGGCCATAGGTCATGATCAGCTGGTTCAGTTCGGGCGCCTTGAGCGCGCGACGAATGGTGAGCTGAAACACTACCCAGCCGAATATCGCCGTGACGATCGCGGTGGGTATGATCGCGAGGAGCGGATCCATGCCGAGCGCCTTGCAGGCGAAATAGGTGGCGTACGCCGCGACC
>CAYXOW010000028.1:4963-6295 GCA_964466815.1 uncultured Treponema sp. | reverse complement strand
ACCGTAGATGAGCACTGTCGGTTTCCAGAGTATCAGGACGATTGCGACCGCGATGCTGATCGCGGCGGTAATCGCGGTACGTCGTTGTATTGCCATCTTGACTGCCTGTACGTTTAAAGTATGCCGCCGCGGGGCTATGCCCGCGGCGGACCTCATTTCATGCGATGGGGATCACTTCCATGCCGGGAACGGATACACGAGCGTGGCGGTCGCTGCCTCGAAGGGCCAGATGACCTGCTGCTCACCGTTCTGCCACTGAAGAATCTTCTGACGGGTGATGCCCTGATGCTTGATGATCATCGAAGGACTGAAGGTGATCGTCTCACCGAGCGGAGAGGCATACTTCGTCGCCTCGAGGGCCTTGATGAGCGGTGCGGTTTCGGTCGTGCCGGCAGCCTTGATGCCGTCGGCCAGGATGTAGACCGCGGAGTAGGCGAGCGGCGCGAAGTAGGTTGCGGGCTCCTCTTTGAACTTAGCCACGTAGTTCTTGTAGAACTTTTCGCTCGCCGGGTTGTTCTTGTTCATCGCAGTCGACCACATTCCGTACAGCGTGACGTTCGGCGCGAGCTTGGATTCGCCAAAGTCCTTGGGCCATCCGGGGGGCGCTCCAAGGAAGATGCCGGGGCTGAACTTCATGGCTTTAGCCTGTTCGAGCATGGGGAGCGCGTCGGCGTCGTAACCAGCCCAAAGGAAGATGTCCGGCTTGAATGCCTTGGCAGCTTCGAGCATTGCGGTGTAATCGCCGCCGCCCATCGCCGCGCTCTTGAAAGAGGCGCCGTCGATTGTGAAGCCCTTGCTGGGATCGAAGAGGGTCTTGGTCGCGACCCACGAAGACTGGCCGAATGCGCCGTCCTCATAGCCCAGGAACACTCTCGCGATCTTGATGTTGGGGTCTCTCTTGTTGATGGCGGTCCAGCCTTCGAGGTAGGACTGACCCTGGTTGTAGTCCCACGGGTGCAGGTGGAAATAGAAATCCGATCCGGGGCTGGGGCCGAGCGCTTTCTCTACGACCGTGCTCGCCGCCGCACCAGTGGACATGACGACTTTGTTGTACTTCTTGAACGCCGGAATCTTGCCGAGTTCGGCGCCGGACGCCATACCGCCGATGAAGACATCGACTTTGTCTACGGTCGCGAGTTTTTCGACTGCGGCTGCAGCCTTGTCGGCCTTACCCTCGTCGTCGGCGACGATGAGCTCGAGCTTTTTGCCGAGCACGCCGCCCGCGGCATTGATTTCATCGACTGCCATCTGTGCGGCGGCGCTGCCCTGCTTGCCGGTAATGTCGGCGAGGGTCCAGATGCCACCGAGTTTGATGGTGCCTTGCGCGTAAGC
>CAYXOW010000028.1:0-4948 GCA_964466815.1 uncultured Treponema sp. | reverse complement strand
AAATAATACGAGCACCGCAAGTACCAGCATCATTCTTTTCATGAATGCCTCCTGGAAACCGCCGTTGCGCAGCGGTTTTTATTATCCGGCGGGTTTCTTCCCGTCCGGCAGTAACCTAAATTCTATGAGCGCTTCGAACTCTTAGGTCTTGCGCGCGTTTGAGCTCTGCGCAAAGAGACCGTTTCGCTCGTCAGCGCACCCCACCCTCGAGATAGGGCCCCCAGCGCACTACCGTGCTGGCCCACACGAAGCCGAGCCCCGCCCCCACCATCACGATCCTGCTCCCATCCTTGATCTTCCCCGACTCTAACCCGAGCTTGATCGAGAGCAGTTGGTCGTTCTGCCCCAGGTGCCCGTAGTCATCCAAGTAGGTCGACTGATCCTCGCGCAAGCCGAGTTCCTCGAGCACCGCCATATGGGCACTGCGCTTAAAGTGCAGAATCGCGAGGTAGTCGATGTCGCCCTCACCGAAACCGCTCTTGCGCATCGACTCGCGGATCACCGCGTAGAAGTTCGGCATCGTGACCTCGCCGAGCTTGGCCTTGAAGGCTTGCTCGTCGGGAACCACGAAAGATGCGCGCGCCTCGTCGCCTGCCGCGGGCGGCCACGCTTTCGAGCCCAGCACGGGAACTACACACATTTCGGAGAGCGAGCCGTCGCCTTTGAATGCCGACGAAAGCACAACGTTGCGCCCAAGATTTTTCTTGAGCACGCATGCCGAGCCCGCCGAACCGATATCCATCATGAAGCGTGTCGGCGGGTACGAGAGATCGATGAGATCGTTGTTGCGATACCCGGAGACTAGGAGCACAGTATTGAGGTCGTCGCGCACCATCATGAGCGATTTCGCGACATCGATCGCCGCCATCATGGAGCCGCACATGGCTTCCATATCGAAGCTCCACGCACGACTCGCACCGAGCTGGTTCGCCACATAGAGGCCCGCGAGCCAGCACGGATAATCCTTGTGCTGGGCGCCGCACCAGATTAAAAGATCGACATCCTCGGCTTTCGCTCCCGCTTCGGCGAGCGCTTCTTTGGCAGCCATGAGCCCCATATAGCTTGTCGGCTCGCCCTGATCGGCGACAGGTTTGTGCTTAATGCCGAACTTGAGCGCGATGACATCCTCGGGCACCGAGGTCGCCCGCGCCAGATCCGCAGCGCTCATGCCATGCTGCGGTATATAGAGCCCAATTCCTGCGATTCCTACGTGCATCTTTACTCCCTCTGCAAGCGCGCACAGCAACGCGCTATAGATGAATCAGCTCTCACCATATTGTTGAACGGAATTTTCAATCCGTCAAGTACGAAAGTGAATAAATTTAATCAAAAAGAAAGTTCACCCTACATTAAAAATTCATATCATATTATTATATAAGATTTTATTATACTTTTATAAACCGAAGTTCCATCCCCGCATCTTGGCGTACATTTATTGCTTGCGCGCTTTTAAAACTGGGTATATACTTGCAGATCGTAAGAAGTGAATCACTTCTCACTTCAAAGGATGGCGATGAGCACAGATACTCGGCAAGCGCTCATAGACAGCGCGGCAACTCTTTTCTCTACAAAATGGTACGGAATGGTATCCGTCGCCGAGATCTGCCGATCCGCAAACCTGTCGAACGGCGCCTTTTACCGCCACTTCAAGAATAAAGAAGAGATTTTCTGCGCCATCCTCGACCTTGTGGTGCATAAGATCGAATCGGTGCTCAAACCGCTCTCGAACATGCCCCAAAAAGATCGTTTCCCTGCGCTCGTTACAGCCATCTATAATTTCTCGCAAGACTACACACCGCTTGTGCGTGTATTTCGCGAAGGACAGTACCGCTTCTTCAAGTACGAACGCGCGCTCAAGGATGTCTACAGTCACGCCTTCTCGGTGGTGCTCGGTCACGACCCCAGCGTCGCCGAATATCTCTTCGCCTTTGCCGGCCTGCGATTTTCGGCAATACGCGCCGCGCTGCATCAGATTCCCGTGAGCGTCGATTCGCTGTCGACCATTATCGGCGGCGGGCTCTTCCGTCCACAACCAGTGAATTGGACCCGCATCTTTTCAACATCGATCACGCCGCTACCGATCGAACTGCTCCCCGACAGCAAAGCGCTTCTTTTGACTGAAGGACGAAAACTCTTCGGAGAGAAGGGCTACTTCGAAACGAACATACACGAGGTCACCTCGAAGGCGAACCTGGCGATCGGCTCATTCTATCGCTACTTCGAGAGCAAAGAGTCCTTCTACAAGGAAGTCATCCGTGAAGTTGGCCGAGATGTCCGCCACTTCATCACCATGAACCTCGGGAATGGCCTCAACCGGCTCGAGCGCGAGCTCAGGGGTCTCTGGCTCTTCATTCTCTTCCTCTCGATAGACCGCAACTGCTACAACATCGTGCGCGAGGCGGAATTCGTACTGCCGAATGAAGTGCGCGACTACTACGACGCCTTCCACCGAGGCCACCTGCGGCGCGAAGACGCATCGCTCAGCTGTGAAGCGACGACCTGCATCGAGTTCATGCTGGGGGTTGCGCACTACCTCGGCATCGAGATCATCTTCGACAACTCTCCCGAGACCGCGCGCCACGTAATCGAAGAAATCGGCAATCTCTACATGCATGGTCTCTTGGGTGGGGCCGCCCGAGTGGTGAATGGAATAACTGATCAATAACCGTATGGAGGAAGATATGCCAAAAGCAGTCATCGTCGGCACGGGGCTTTACGCTCCCGGCGCGCCGATCGACAACAACACCTTAAAGAAACTCACCGGCATCGAGTTCGACGCCGAGCGCCACGAGGCGAAATTAGGCATCGCCGCGCGCCACATCGCCCGACTCTCAGGAATCGCGGAGACAACCGCCGATTTCGCAGAAAAGGCTGCGAGAAACGCGCTCGAGTCCGCGCGCGTCCAACCCAAGGATGTCGGGCTCTTCATCGTGGCGACGGACACACCCGAGTACATCTCGCCCGCCACCGCGATCGTTGTCCAAGGCAGGCTCCAGGGCGGCGAGACCGAAGCAAAATCCTTCGACCTCGGTGCATCCTGCGCGAGCTTCGTCGAGGCGCTCGATGTTGCGGCGCGCCACCTCGTTACCGACGCGAGTGTGCGGTACGCGGTCGTGATCGGTGTCTACAATATGCCTGCTTATATCCGCGATGGAGATGTCTTTGGGTGGTCGATTTTTGCTGACGGTGCAGGGGCGGTGGTGCTCGAGCGTCAGGAAACGAGTGACTCGGGGTACATCGACGGTGCATTCGTCACTGATGGCACGCAGTGGAACTTTGTCGGCGTGTACGCTGGCGGCACGAAGCTGCCCGTCACGCGCGAGCGGCTCGATTCAGGCGAGTATGGGCTGCAGCTGCTCCAGAAATTGCCGGGGGACCGCAATGTGAAGCTCTGGCCGCCGCTCGCGCTGCGGCTCCTCAAGAAAGCTGGCATCCCGCAGTCGGACGTAAATCACTACCTCTTCACGCAGATCAACAAGTCGGTGATCGAGCAGGTGATGGATATACTCGGTGAGCCGCTCGACAAGACGACGATGGTCATGGACCGCTACGGCTACACCGGTTCGGGTTGCATACCGATGGCTCTGCACGAGGCGGTGCGCGTCGGTCGGATCAAGAAAGGTGACCTTGTGCTGCTGGTAGCTTCCGGCGCGGGCCTCGCGGTCGGCGCCTCGCTCTTGCGCTTTTAAAAGGAACGTTGCGCGCCGTATACAGACAATTATAGGAGGAATCATGAATTATCAAGACGAATATAAAAAAAGGCTCATCTCGATCCCTGAGGCGGTTTCGAAGATACACAGCGACGACAATATCGTGGTCGCAATGTGCGCCTCCGAGCCTCAAGGTTTGATGAGCCAGTTCCACACGGTCGCCGACCGTGTCGAGAACGCGCGCGTGTTCTCCTGCCTCACCCTCAAACCCTACGATTTCTACATGAAGCCGGAGATGAGGGGACACTTTGAACTCGCAAGCTGGTTCCACGCGCCGGGTTCGCGCGCCGCGCTCAAGGCGAATACGGGCACCGTGACCTACGTGCCGAACATGCTGCACCGAGCCGCAACCGACTTCATCTTCGCCCGCAAACCGAATATCTTCTTTGGCACCTGCACGCCGCCCGACAAACATGGCTATGTTTCGCTCTCTCTGGGCATTACCTACGAAAAGGACGTGCTCGAGGCGGCCGACCTCGTCGTTCTCGAGGTCAATCCGCTTCTGCCGCGAACCTTCGGCGATACCCTCCTCCACGTCTCTCATGTCGACTACTTTGTCGAATACGAGCAGGAGGTGCCCGAGCTTCCCTCGCCGCAGCCGAGCGAGACCGACCTCACAATCGGCAACTACATCGGCGAGCTCATCGAAGATGGATCGACCATCCAGCTCGGTATCGGCGGCATCCCGAACGCTGCGGCTCTCGCCCTACGCGACAAGAAGGATTTGGGTGTTCACACCGAAATGATCGTCGACTCCGTGATGGAACTCTACGAGATGGGTGTGATCACCAACAGCGCCAAAGCCTTCCACAAGGGCAAGGTTGTCGCGACCTTCGCGATGGGCTCGCGCAAGCTCTACGACTGGCTCGACGATAATGTCGGGGTGGAGTTCCAGCGCGGTAAGTGGGTCAACAATCCCGCGGTCATTTCCCAGAACTCGAAGATGGTCTCGATCAACACCTGTCTCAGCGTCGACCTGACAGGACAGGTGGCGAGCGAAAGCCTCGGGCCGCTCCAGTACTCGGGGACCGGTGGCCAGTCCGACACTGCCGAGGGGGCGGTCGAAGGCTTCGACGGCAAGGGCAAGAGCATTATCGCGTGCTACAGCACGGCAAAGAACGGCACGGTGTCGACGATCTCCCCCATGCTCGCCGAGGGCTCGGCCGCGCCCCAGCGCCACCTGCAGCAGCTGAAGGAAGTCGAGCGCCCCGAGAATGTCGAGGCGATCGAGGAAGCCC
>CAYXOW010000027.1:7818-21552 GCA_964466815.1 uncultured Treponema sp. | reverse complement strand
CCTGTGTCGAGTTGGGCGGCTCATCAACGCTGTTGTTTCATTGAGAGTGACGCGTCAGTCCTGCTGCACCTCTTTGACCTGGGGAACCACTTTCTTGAGGTAGGACTCAACGCCCTGTTTGAGGGTCATAAGCGAGTAGGGGCAAGACCCGCACGCGCCGGTGAGTCTCACCTTCACCACACCGTCATCGCTGACGGAAACGAGCTCTATGTCACCACCATCCGCCATGAGCGAAGGACGCACATTCTCAATGGCTGCTTTCACTTCATCAAAAATCATGAATATCTCCTCTATGTGGATTAAATTATCGAGTTGCCGAGAAAGGGTCAAGAATGCGGCCCATATAGCTGAATGTCCTGCGATATGGTAGAATCAAATCAGCTAACCGGGAAGGCAAAATGGCGCGAATTATAGTATTTGTCAATCAAAAGGGCGGCGTCGGAAAGACCACGAGCGCGATCAACATCGGCACCTCGCTCGCTCTTCTCCATAAAAAAACCCTTCTCATCGATTTTGACCCACAGGGCAATTTGACTTCGGGCATCGGCGGGAAATTGACACACGCCAATATTTATCACGTCATTTCCGGACTTACCGACATCAAGAGCATCATTCAGCCGCTTTCCATACAACGGCTGTTCCTCGCCCCCTCTTCTGTGGACTTGAGCGGAGCTACCATTGAGCTCGTTGATCGACCCGACCGCAACGATTATCTGCGGCGCGCCATCGAACCCATCGTGAACGACTACGATTTCATCCTGATCGACTGTCCGCCCTCGCTTGGAGTACTGACATTGAATGGTCTCGCTGCGGCTCAGGAGGTGGTGATTCCTCTTCAGTGCGAGTACTTCGCGCTGGAAGGGCTTTCGCTCATCATTCAAACTATCGGCCTTGTGCAAAAAAGCATCAACCCGAGCTTAAAAATCGGTGGAATTCTCCTCACCATGTTCGATGCCCGGACGCGGCTCTCGCAGGAAGTCGTTCGCCAGGTCACCGAGTATTTCAAAGATAAAGTCTACAAGACCATCATTCCGCGCAATGTGCGCCTCTCGGAAGCGCCCTCCCACGGTCTTCCGGCGATCGTGTATGACCCCACCTGCATCGGCGCGAAGAGCTACGATGCCGTGACAAAGGAGATCATCAACCGTGGCTAAATTTGGCCTTGGGAAGGGGCTTGGCGCCCTCATCCCGGAACACCAGCAATTTTTCGAACAAACCTCGGAAGAGAATCCTGAGTCGATCGTGCGGCTTGTGCCCATCGATGCGCTGATTCCAAACCCTGATCAGCCGAGAAAAACCTTCTCGCAGGAATCGCTCGACGAGCTCGCCGAATCCATTCGGCGTCATGGGCTGCTGCAGCCGCTCTTGGTACACGAGCTCGCGGGAGGAAAGTACAGCATTATTGCGGGTGAGCGACGGTACCGCGCGGCCCAGATCGCAGGCATCGAACAGCTCCCCGTCATTGTCCGGAGCGACACCCCAGACGATCAGCGTCTCGAACTCTCGCTCGTCGAGAATATCCAGCGCGAGGATCTCGATCCGATAGAAGAGGCGCTCGCCTTCGCTCGGCTCATGGAAGTTTTCGGCGCCACTCAGGAACGCGTGGCGGAGATGGTCGGTAAAAGCCGGGTGGCGGTGGCGAACACTATGCGCCTTCTCAAGCTCTCCGAGCCGATCCAGGCCGCGATAAAACAGGGTGTTATCAGCTCGGGGCACGCGCGCGCGCTTCTTGCGATCGATGATCCTCAGGCGCGCGACGCACTCTTCGACCGAATCCGAAAGGGGAATCTGTCGGTGCGCCAGGCTGAGCAAGAGGCACAGAAACTGCAGAGCAACTCAGCTGGTGTGCGCGGGGCGCAGAAGCGCGCGCGCGACACAAGTTCGGAGGGTTCCGATTTGCCCCTCAATCCTCTCCTCAAGAACCTGAGAGAACATCTCATCGAGCGTTTCGGCACAAAGGTCGAGATTTCCGGCGACATCGACTCCGGCCTCATCAAAATTCAGTACTACTCGCAAGAGGATCTGCAGCGCATCTACGACGTGCTTGGGCTGGAATAAAAAAATGAAGATTCGAACTACCCTCTGTACACTTGCCCTTTTGCTCTTTCTTCTTCCAACCGCGATACACGCACAAAAATTGACCTTGATGCGCGATGCGCTGCCTTCTCAGCTGCAGTCTGCGCTCCCTTCTGGCGTCACTCTCGACCAAGGGACTCCCATTCTAAGAACGGCCGAACACAGTGGCGGGAAACTCATCTTGGCGCCCTCGCTCGATGGTATTTCGACCATCGTCGATCTCATAGCTGGCGGATCGAATAATTCGAATCTCGTCATCGAAGCGCTCGTTTTCCTTCCCTCTCCGCCTCGTCCAGATTCATCGTTCGATATTAGCACGACATTGCGGGAGTATGGTCTGCTTTTCAATAAATTCAGCTCTCTCCAGGGAATTCAGTACTGGTCCGGAAGTCGAAAAATAATGCGCACGTTCTATACTGCGGCGTACCGCGTCGACAATCCAAAGGACCAGAAGCAACTGCCGGATCCCTCAACGGTGGAAGAATTTTTGGCGCTGCTCCCACAGCCCGCCTATCTATATCAAAAAGACCAAACCTTCGATGGTATCGTTACGGAAGTTCGAAGCGCCTTGACTGCTTCGACCTTCTTGATGACCAATAGCAACGCAACACCGCTGCGTCTCATTGGGATTCCCGTGCTCTCGGAGGGCGGACTGAAAACCGGTTTTCTCGTTGCGCCGTCGCAACAGGGCACGATGCTCTACTTCGTCACATCAATCAAGCCGCCCCTTGTGGGGAAAAATCGTGTGTTCGAATCCTCATCCAACAAGGCGCTGGCGCTTCTGCACTGGTTTATCGGTGCCGCATCCGCGCAGAACCTCATCGCTCCCGCCACTATCCCCTGGAATATCGACGAAATTCCCTCGGAACTGCGCCTTGTAAAATCCGGACAGTGATCGCGAGGTAATCGTAACTTTGGGCCTGTCTGGCGATTCTCGTCTCGCTCGAAATCGTACAAGTCTTGACGAATCAATTTCATATCGGTATCGTTCAACACATATCTATTTAGAAGGAGATAGCCATGAGCATCATTGAATATGTCGAGGCTCGTGAAATTCTTGATTCTCGCGGAAACCCGACCATCGAAGTCGATGTTGTCCTCGAGGATGGCACGCTTGGCCGCGCTGCGGTTCCATCTGGTGCTTCGACAGGCGAGTACGAGGCTGTCGAACTCCGCGATGGAGATAAGAAGCGCTATCAAGGGAAGGGCGTCCTCACCGCGGTAGAAAATGTCAATACAACGATCGCCGGAGAAATCTGCGGACTCGATTCACTCGAGCAGGTTGATATCGACCGTACGCTCATCGAGCTCGATGGCACCGAGAACAAGTCGAAATTAGGCGCCAATGCGATGTTGGGCGTTTCTATGGCGACGGCCCGCGCTGCAGCGGAGTATCTCGGTCTTCCTCTTTATAAATACCTCGGAGGAGCTCACACCACGGTGCTTCCAGTTCCGATGTCGAACATCATCAATGGCGGTAAGCACGCCGACAATAAAATCGATTTTCAGGAATTCATGATCATGCCGCTCGGTGCCGAATCTATCCGCGAGGCAGTCCGAATGAACGCCGAAGTATTCCACACATTAAAAAGCATTCTCAAGGCCGAAGGGCACAACACCTCGGTCGGCGATGAGGGTGGATTCGCCCCGAATATCGGCAACGAAGACGCGCTCGACTACATCATGCGCGCGATCGAAAAGGCCGGCTATAAACCAGGGGAAGATATTTCGATCGCCATCGATCCTGCGGCCAGCGAGCTCTTCGAGGAAGGCGGCGGCAAGGGTTACCGTTTCTGGAAATCCAACCCTGATAAAATTTTCTCCGCGGATGAGATGATCGAGCTCTATACGAAGTGGGTCAACAAATACCCCATCGTCTCCATCGAAGACGGCCTCGACCAGAATGACTGGGACGGGTACGTCAAGTTCACCAAGGCGCTTGGCAAAAAAATCCAGATCGTGGGCGACGATTTCTTCGTCACCAACACGAAGCGCCTCGCCAAAGGCATCGAAATGGGCGCCTGCAACTCAATCCTTATCAAGCTCAACCAGATCGGCACAGTCACCGAGACAATCGAGACAGTCAATATGGCGAAACGCGCTGGTTACACCTCGGTTGTTTCTCACCGTTCAGGTGAAACCGAAGACACCTTCATCGCCGATTTCACTGTCGCCATGGAAACTGGTCAGATTAAGACCGGCTCCTTATCGCGCACCGACCGCATCGCGAAGTACAACCAGCTGATGCGCATTGAGGATGAGATGGAAGGCATCGCCGAATTCTGGGGCAGAAAGGCTTTCTACAACATCCGAGGCTAATTCCCTCGCATCGATCGCTTCGATTTTTCGCGCGGCTCTCCATGGGCCGCGCGATCTTTTTATCTTCACTTTTTACCTTCACATTGTAGAAAAATAGAAAATACGCTGTATGTCGCCTTGCGCTAATGGTGCGCACGCTCTTCGTATGGCATACTATCACCATAAGAGACCACCATGCTCACACGAAGACTCGATGAAGCAAGAGAGGCGTGGAAACGCAAGGACGCCGACGCGGCGCGACGCGCCCACCAACCCTCCAAATCCACCGGCGCCGAAGAAAAACACACCACCACGCGAGGCAAATACCTTAAAAGCATCATCTACGGCGGCCTGGACGGCACCATAACCACTTTCGCGGCTGCCGCAGGAGTGGCGGGCGCGTCGCTCTCGGCCGGAGTCGTGCTCATTGTAGGATTGGCCAATTTGTTGGCCGACGGCCTCTCAATGTCCATCGGCGACTATCTCTCCTCAAAGAGCGAAGGCGAGTATCAGGCTGCCGAACGCGCACGCGAGGAGTGGGAGGTCGAGAATTATCCGGAGGGCGAAAAAAAAGAGCTCGAAGAGATTTATCAAGCGCGAGGTATGTCTCACGAAGACGCGCACGCTGCGGTCGAGATCATCGCCAAAGATAAGAAAGCCTGGGTCGACACCATGATGGTCGAAGAGCTGGGCATCATGCCGTCGAATGAATCACCCATCGCGGATGCCCTCGCGACCTTTATTTCCTTTGCGCTCTTTGGATTTTTGCCGATCGCCGCCTACGTGTTCGCGCTGTTCATTCCATCGCTCGATTCGATCCGATTCCCGCTCGCCTGCATTCTCACCGGCGTTACACTCTTCGGTCTCGGAGCTTTAAAAACTATTCTGACGGGCAAAAACTGGCTAATAAGCGGCCTCGAAATGTTGCTGGTCGGTGGAGTCGCTGCATCGGCCGCATATATTGTCGGTGTGCTTCTTGGCGGGTTAGCCGGCTGAAAAATCAGAACATGGAGGAATCTATGAAAACCGCGTGTATTTTAATTGCTGAGGGTTTTGAGGAGGTGGAGGCACTGACTCCTGCGGATTTTCTGCGACGCGCAGGTATCCAGGTCACATTGGTCGGTGTCACGGGATTATTGGTGAAGGGTTCGCATGGTATCGCGGTGCAGACCGACGCAGGTATTGAAGCACTTCAGCGCGAGTACGACGCGATCGTGTTGCCTGGCGGCATGCCGGGCGCTAAAAATCTCGCAGAGAATGCAGCGGTTCGGTCGTGTATCGAACTGCAGCAACGCAAGGGAAAACTTATTGCAGCCATCTGCGCCGCACCTGCAGTGGTGCTGCACGGAGCATGCAATCTATTAAAAGGGAAAAAATTCACAGGCTATCCAGGAACAGAGACCTCCGTGACCGGTGCAACATTTATACCGGATCGTGTCGTTATCGATGGCAACCTCATCACCTCTCGCGGGCCAGGCACCGCAGGCGAGTTCGCAATCGCCATCATTGCCGCCCTTGAGAATCAAGAGAGAGCCGACGAGGTCGCGCAGCACGCCCTGCTCAAGCGTTGAAAGAATTCGCTCCGACGACCCGCTCGAGAATCGCATTCGCGCGTTTCGCATTCTCGAAACAAGGCGTCTTCAATCTATACATTTGAGGAGATAAGTATGAACAAGCAGTGCATCCACGCGCCTCAGGCGCCAGCAGCCCTCGGGCCCTACAGCCACGCCACTCAGGCCGGCAATTTTATATTCTGCTCCGGGCAAGCAGGGCTCATTCCAGAAACGGGAAATCTGGCGGAAGGCCTTAGGGCCCAAACCGAACAGACGCTCAAGAATATTGGGGTGGTGCTCGCTGCAAGCGGGTGCTCGTTCGCCGATGTAGTAAAAACCACCATCTTTTTAAAAGACATGCGCGATTTTGCGATCGTCAACGAGATATACGGTCGATTCTTCGGAAAGGATTTCCCTGCGCGCAGCACCGTTCAGGTAGCAGCGCTTCCCAAAGATGCTCTGGTCGAGATTGAGGCTATTGCGTATAAAAGCTGAGGAACATCATGCATTACGATTTTGACAGCATCATCGATCGAACAAAAACCAACAGCATTAAGTGGGATGTTTCATCTCTCCCCGAAGACTGCAGAGATGCAATCCCTCTCTGGGTCGCAGACATGGATTTTGCGTGCCCACCTGAAGTAGTGGCCGCGATCCAGCAACGAGCGACGCATCCCATTTATGGGTACACCGATAGATCGACGGAATATTACACATCTTTGATCAATTGGATGAAACGCAGAAATCATTGGGAAATAAAACGGGAGTGGGTGCGCTTTGCCCCCGGCGTCGTTCCGGCGCTGAATCTCGCAGTACTTGCCTATACACAGCCCGGCGACAAAATCATCATCCAGCCGCCGGTCTATTATCCCTTCGCCGAAGCCATATTGAATAATGGTCGACAACTGGTAGAAAATCCGCTGAAGCTCCGCGGCAGCCACTACGAAATGGACTTCGACGACCTTGAGCGCAAGCTCGATTCGCGCACCAAACTTCTTGTGCTCTGCAGTCCACACAATCCTGTGGGCCGAGTTTGGACCGAAGAAGAACTCAATCGCCTCATCGATATCTGTGCCGCGCACCATATCACCATAGTCTCAGATGAGATACACTCCGACATCATTCTTGGCCCTGAACCACATCACTGCACCGCAAACATGTCGAAGAAAGCTGCCGACATTACCATTACGCTCACCGCGCCCAACAAAACCTTCAACCTCGCTGGTCTGCAGATCGCGAACATCATCATCCCTAACCCCCAGCTTCGGCACGCATTTTCTCAGCAAAGTGCAAATCTAGGCCTTGGACTCGCGAACATCTTTGGAATCGTCGCTCAGGAAGCGGCGTACGGAAAAGGCGAACTGTGGCTGGAAGCCTTATTGGACTACCTGCGAGAAAATTACCGTGTGGTCAAAGGCTTTTTAGAAGAGCGTATACCGAAAATCAAAGTCATGCCGCTCGAAGGCACCTATCTTCCCTGGCTCGACTGCCGCGCGCTAGGCCTCAGCGATGCACAACTCCACGACCTCTTTTTAAAGGAGGCAAAGCTCTGGCTCGATGACGGAACAATGTTCGGTACACGCGGCTCTGGGTTCATGCGGCTCAACATAGCGAGCCCGCAATCGGTGCTCGAACGCGCCCTTGCGCAACTCGAGGTCGCGCTCAATGCATACATGTCGATGCCGGACCGTCCCCGAGAAACCTGATTACGCGAACCACCCTGGACCGACAATGCGGCAAACATGAGAATGCAGTATGATTAAAGTGGAGGTGGTAATATGCCTGAACAGAAGACGGTTTTAACTCAATATCAGGAAGTCCCCGCGAACCAGGCGTACAGTCTTCAGAATCCCGGCGGGCTCATCCTGCTCTGCACGCGCGGCTCGATCCCTGGAAGTTCGGCGATTCGCTACGACCTCGCACCCCTGGCGTGGTGCACACCCTATGAGTATCAACCTGTGAGCAAGCTTCTTCTCGTCTGCGACACCTCCCATAAGACGTTCCGCGACATCCAGGAAACTCGAGAATTTGTCATCGCTCTCCCCACCTACGACATGCTCAGATTGATCGAGCGCACAGGCGCGGTGAGCGGCTTCGAGGTCGATAAATTTCAAAGTTTGGATATCCCGCATTTCAACGCGCGCACCATGGATATCGCGATTCCGGAAGGGGTCGCGGCGTGGCTCGAGTGCAAGCTTGAGCGAATCGTAACCGAGGGCACGTCCGGCATCGTGTTCGGGGCGGTCGTCAAAGCTTTCGCGGTTCCGGAGAGTTGGAAACTCCGCGTCCACTATCTAGAAGAATCAATTATGTATAGGCCTGGCGAAAGAATTTAAATCAGGAGGATCTCTGTCATGCAGAAACGCACGTTCACCCTGTCGGTTATCTTATTACTTATTGGATCGATGTATGCCGTCGCATCTCCTGGGCTCTCGTTCACGGTCAACAGCATCAAGACCAACAGCGATATTGTCTCGGGTCTGCCGCTGCCTACGGGCTTGGATTTAGGCTTCGAAATTCCCTTGGGGAATAGCGGTACGTCCATCACCGTTCGAACCGCCGCAGGCTACGAGTCCAGGATGATTCTTCGAAACGCCTCATCCATGCCCATCGCCGAGCCGGTGTCGATCGACAGCTACAACCGATTTTTCTGGACAGACGCACTCGCCGAGCTTGGCTTCCGCCATTACATGCTCAAGGACGATCACGCGTCCGCGTGGCTCTTCGCAATCGCCAGGGGCCGTTACGAGCATACAGCCTCAACGTATCCGACCGCGCTTTTTGCCGATGCACAGGGTACCGCTTCTGTCGCCGCCCTTGCTGGAATGGCCTTCGACTCGACCTTTTGGCGAGAACCGAATCGCAAAGTGGGTTCGTCCGTCGAACTGTCCCTGGAATACAGCCCAAGCTTCGCCAACTTTGTCGCCGCGCCCACCGATTTCGCGCGCGCCAACCTAACCGCGCAAACCTACATCCCTCTCTCCTACCAAACCGGCACCCTGATCAACCCCTCTTCCATCGCCCCCTACCTCGTACTCTACGGTGTTGGCGACTACGCGATGGGCGCCCACATTCCGCAAGAAGTACTCACCACCTTCGGAGGACTCGTCGGCACGAAAGGTATCGGCGACATGGTGCGTGGAACGCAACCCTGGGGATACGAGGCACAGGGCAAAGCTTATGTGAGCGCCGAACTGCGAGTTGCCGGCCCCTCTTTTTTCCCGGGCCTCCTCGTCTATCCTGTGGGATACCTCTTTGCGGACGCGGCGGGCTACACAGGCTTGTATGGCACGCCGTTTGGCGGTTCTTTCTCTGATACCTCTGGCGTTGTCACATCGGCTGGCGCAGGCGCCGCAGTTTCGGTGTTCAATTTCTTATGGCTCGGCGTGTACGCCGGATGGCGATGGCCCATCGTCGATCCGCTCGCGTCGACGTACTTCTCAAGCCCGAGCGGCTTCTTCTGGAATTTCACGTTCGTGGCGCACTATTGAGCGCACTCCCCCTACGACAATAAAAAAGGGCCGCTCCCCGGCTTTCACGCGGGGAGCGGCCCTTCATTTTTGGCGCAGCTCCTTCAACAGGAGCCAACGCTGACCCACACAGTTTTATTTTATCAGTTTGTTCGCATCGATTACGTAGATTTTAAAGCACGCGAGAAGGGCTTTGAGCTCGCCGAAATATTTATAGGCAGAGAAGGTCGAACCGGAAACGGCGTCGGTCGCCTCGTTCCAATCGCGCTTTGAGTCCATGCCGATATATTTCTGCAGCGCCTTGCCCTGCGTTTTCTTGACAAGATCCGTATAGAAATCGGGGTGATGGCTGTTCGCCGCTACCCACCAATTCTGCAGCGTACCGTCGGGATTGATGATCGCGAGAATATCCTCATAGTGCGATGCAATGCGCACATTCTTGGCCCACCACGCGTAGCCGGTGATCTGCTTGTCTTTGTTGAGAACCGGATAGAAGAAATAATAATCCCACATTCTCTCCGCGAGAACCGGCCTGACCGTATCGACAGTTCCCCATCCCATGTCGGAAACGATCTTCGTAAAATCTGCTTCCATGCGCGTAGACATGGGTGAGCTGATTCCCCCCGGCGTCTGCGCCCACACGGCGCTTGCCATTACCAGAACGAGTGCGGCAATGAGCATTTTCTTCATATTAGGTGACCCCCTAATGTGTTGTATCGGTCCACGGGAACTTGGGCTTGCTTGTGCCTAGGTTCCGGAGAACCAGGGCTCCTACGAGCCCTTTTCGGGGAATTATTATATATATATTTTTAATAATATGGAAGACTAAAAATACAAAATATATCGCATTTTCAAGGGATTACGCGGTGATACCAAACATGAATGCGCGTTGATCGAAAAAAAGTATGCCGGCAGTGGGACTTGAACCCACACGCCCTCGCGAGCAGCAGATTTTGAGTCTACCGTGTATGCCATTTCACCATGCCGGCAATTTCGGAATTTGGGCTCGGCGTATTGTGCCGTATGAGGCATTTCCGCGTCAAGGCCGCATCGATCTTGGGGAAAATCTTTAAAAAACCTTCACTTTTTATTCGCTTCCACGTATAGTAATTGTATGCCTACAATCGCGACAATGCATTCTGCAGGTGTACAGATAAATCAACAGCTTCAAACCGCGCTCGGTCTATGGCTCCAAATTCCAATGCAAATTGTTTCATTTTTTGCGTCGGAGGCTTTTGTAATCGCTATTGTACCCGCTGTATATTGGTGCTATCACCGAAAGAAGGGAGCCGAACTCGGACTCCTCATTCTTGGATCCGCGTTCATCAACTTGTGGATCAAACAGCTGCTCGCGTGGCCTAGGCCGTTTCAGCTCATCCCCAGCGTTCAGCTTGCGTATGAATCGACATATGGGATGCCCTCTGGGCACAGTCAGCTCAGTATCGTTTTCTGGGCCTTCATGGTGCAGTTTCTTCCCAAAAAATGGCGCCTCCCTGTGCTTATCGGCATACCGCTCCTCATCGGATTCTCGAGAATCTATCTCGGCGTCCACTTTATCTCCGATGTCCTCGGTGGGTATCTCGTCGGTATTCTCTTTTTCCTATTCTTCAAGCTGATTACGCCACATGTGGAACGACTGCTGCAAAACTCGGAATGGCGCATCCGCGTCGTGGTGGCAGCCGGGCTCTCATTCGTCATGAATTTGCTTCTCCCCAACGACACGATGATCTCCGGAGCCTTTTTCGGCGCCTCGATAGGATTCGCATTCGCGGCAAAAAAAGCTGCCTTCGATCAAAATGACAGTATCAAAATGAAGGCTATCCGCTATGGGGTGGGACTTGTCAGTACAGGCATCATCTATGCCGCCCTCAAGCTTGCAGCCGGCCCGCTCGACGCAGTCTCCGCACACAGCCAGGAACAACTCATTCGCTTTATACGCTATGCGATCATCGGTGGGTGGATCAGCTTGGGCGCTCCATTACTCTTTCTCAAACTTAAAATCGCTCGACAAGCATCTTGAGCAATGTTCGCGCCCCAAGTGCAACTGTCTATACGACATCCGTAAATCTCGGAAAGGGCGCATGATTTCTCTGCGCTATTTCTCTTTTCTATTTCTCTTTGCTATTTCTCAGCGAGCGTGTAGGTTTTATCCAGCAGCGTAAACACCTTGCTCGCTCCAGGGCTTAGGTACACTTTTTTTTCATTGTCGATAAAGACCGCATACGTGTCGGGAAACTGCTTCAGAAACTCCATGCCTTTCTGTATCCCAAGAACAAAGAGCGATGTAGAGAGCGCATCCGCATCGATGCTGCTTCTCGAAACGATAGAAACCGACACGAGTCCGTTGTCCACGGGGAATCCAGTCTGCGTGCTCAGAATGTGGTGATATCTTTTACCATTTTCAAAGAAAAACCTCTCGTAAATCCCGGAAGTAACCACGGTCATCTGCGCCCCAGTCACGATACCTAAATAGTCTCCACGAGGAGAATCGGGATTCTGAATTCCTACTCGCCAGGGGCTCTTATCGCGCTTGGTCCCGTACACGAATATGTTGCCCCCGAGATCGATTATGGCCGCCTTTACCTTGTCGGCAAACATAATTTTTTCTAGCTCATCCGCAGCGTAGCCTTTCGCGATCGCACCAAGATCGATCCGCATGCCTTTTTTCTGTAAGAACACAGTGTGCGCCTTGTCATCCATGACGACATCGCGCCAGTTGATGAGCGACTTCGCCGCGAGAATTTCTTTCTCTGGAGGAACCTTTTCTCCGCCATTTCCGATATTCCATAATTTCACGAGAGGTCCCACCGTCGGATCGAAGGCTCCATTCGTCAAGCGCGCATATTCCAAGGCCTTTGAAATGACATAGAAAGTATCATCCGAGACTTTTACTGGTCCTTTGCCCGCCATATCGTTCACATGCGAGAGCTCGCTGTCGTCTCTATTTGCGCTCATGTGCGCTTCTATGGCGCGCAGGCGGGCGAAAGCCTCGATCAGGGTAGCGCTGTTTCCCCCTTCAACCAACCTCACCGTGCACACTGTGCCCAGCACGAAATCCGTCTTGCTCAGCTCCTCGGCGTGGAGCGCGGGCGCAGCCGCAATAAGTACCGTAAAAACAGCAATCGATATGCCCATTTTGTAAGAGAAATGTTTGAAAATGCTCATCAAGAATTCCTTTGAAATAAAAATTAATCCCGAAAAGCGGACGGAAGCTCTCTTCCAATAGTTGTCCGAGGTCCATGCCCCGGGAAAACAAGCGTCGAACGCGAAAAGTGTGCGAGTTTTTTCAGGCTCCTCTCTAGCGCGACGGGATCTGCGTCGGGCGTATCTGTGCGACCGACACCGTCGCGGAACAGCGTGTCTCCTGTAATGAGGCAAGAAACAGTTCCTAATCCATCTTCAGCCGATACATCCTCATAACCATAGGAATCTGCTTCGAGTTCCTGTTCATAAAAGCAAACTGATCCACCGCTGTGCCCTGGTGTGTGAATCACTCGCAGTGTCGTCCCCACAAGATTCGCGCCATCTTCTAAATAAACCGAGGCAGCAGGCAAAGGTTTCCAATACGCGCGAAAATACGACGGGGCTTTGATTGCTTCAAAAAGTGAGCGATTGGTAGCGGCGCTGAGCTCTCCCAGATACATCGCATCCAGTCGATGCACTGCGATCGGCAGAGTTGCCCCGAGCATCGCAAACAATTCAGGTATTGCGGCAGTATGATCGAGATGTCCATGGGTGAGCGCAACAATAGTCGGTTCAAGCGAATGCTCCCGCAAAAAGGCGACGATCTCTTCCGGTTGGGCGCCAGGATCGATGATCGCGATGGTGCTGTCGGATTTGACAATATAGCAATTTTCACCGATGGGGCCTAGTTTCAGTCGCCATACTCTAGATGCCACGCCTTATTGTCCTTCGTTCGCGGATTCTGAACGTTTTTTCGCCGGCTTGATCTCCAGTGGGCGCCCATTCATCTCAAATCCTGTCATTGCGCTTATGATTCGCGGGGCTGCTTCGCTTGGCACTTCGATAAAAGAGTAATTTTCAAGTAGATGCACGCGTCCCAAACTTTCGAGAGCAACTCCCGCGCGCTCAGAGATATGCTGTTTCAATTCCTGAGGTCTGAGGTGATGACGCTTTCCCATGGAAACGAAGAGCGAAATAACATCCTTGCTCGTTGGTTCTCTTTTGAGCTCGATGCGCGGTTTCTCGCTGATGGCGGGTGTTCGGCTGGGCGCTTCAGGGACAGGTCGCCGTAATGGCTTTGCGCGAGAAATGCCGGCTGCGCGCAGAATCATGAGCGCTGAAGCGTAGGAGCGCAAATGAAAAGGTACTTTTTT
>CAYXOW010000027.1:2418-7786 GCA_964466815.1 uncultured Treponema sp. | reverse complement strand
AAGCCTTTCTAACTTCCTCAAGAAGCTTCGTGTCTTGTGGATTTTTTAACTCCTCGAGCAAACCTTCAAGAAACGCATCGAGTGTTTTTTCGCTGAATTTGGAGGCTGCGATATCATCCGGCACAAGCAAACTCCTGCTGTTTGATAAATTGATGGTTTATATGGTAATATACTTTACTTGCCTCTTATGTGTAAACTATAGGTAGAAACCGCATTAGAGAAATCTTGCGGTTCTTTTTTCACATTTCAATCTGTTCAGTATTTCGACCACAGAGGATTGAGCGCAGCGTATGGAAGAAACGATAAAACCGAAAATCTGCATCTGTCTCACAGGGAAAACAATCGACGAGGATCTTAAAATATTGGATGCCTATCGTTCAATCGTAGATTATGCTGAACTCAGGGCCGATTGTCTCGACCCAAACGAGCGCTTTTATATTCGATCTTTTCCGGAACGAGCCAGGATCCCCTCAATGCTCACCATTCGTCGAACCCAAGAGGGAGGCAAATTTTCCGATGGAGAAGGTGTTCGACTCGTTCTCTTCGCAAAGGCGCTCTCCTTCCCTAAGGCGGATCCGCGTGCGAATTACGCGTATGTCGATTTGGAGAGCGATTTTCATGCGCCCGTGGTAGAAGAGGCCTGCCGTACTTTTGGAACGAGGATCATTCGGTCACGTATCGTACTCGACGGTCTTCCAGCAGATTTAAACGAGGCCTATAACCAACTGACAGTGGAAGAGGATGAAATTCCTCATCTAGTCGTGCATCCCCAGAATTCAGCTGAGTTTATTCGTTTTCTGGAGTGGTCCTTGGGTCGTCCACCGCGCGAACAGCTCCTCATCGCGGGCGGCCCTTACGGTGTCGCGTCTCGCATTCTCACGTGGAGATTCGGTTCGCTGTGGACATATGCGAGTCCCTTGCGCTTAGGTCTGGAGAGTGCCGCACCGGGACAGCTCGACCCTTTCGATCTCGTAAATATATACAACTACGAAACGGTTCACCGCGAAACACCGATGTATACTCTGATGGGGCAGCAGTCTATTGCGCAATCGCTGTCGCCCTATCTGCACAACACAGCGTTTCGGAAAATGGGCAAGGATGCGCTCCTCATCCCTACACCAGTCGATTCTTTTATAGACGGCCTCAGGATTCTTGAGCTATTCGGAGGCAAGGGTTCGGCGATTACGGTGCCATTTAAAGAAGATGTGTTGCCTTATCTCTCGTTTCATTCTACCGACGTAAAGCGCATTGGAGCCTGCAATACACTGGTGTGGCGCAATTCCGCATGGGCTGGTTACAACACGGATGCGGATGGGTTCGAGCGAAGCGTACTTGAATTTCTAGGGAAAGAGGATCTCTCAGGCTGCAAAGCAACCATTATCGGAGCTGGTGGAGCCGCAAAATCCATTGCTCTCTCGCTCTTCCGCAAAGGGGCGCGAGGGCTCATTGTGAATCGAACCTACAGTGCGGGGCGAGACTTAGCCAGAAAATATAATTTTCAGTATAGCCACCTCGACGATAGAGCTATTGATGCGATCTCTGAATACTCCGACCTGATTGTACAGGCAACAAGTGTAGGCATGAACGGAGAGGGAGATCCCATCAGTTTCTACGAATTTAAAGGTTCGGAATCAGTTTTTGATCCAACAAAGACTCCCTTGCTCGAACGCGCTGAAGCATCGGGATGCCACATCATGAATGGCTATAAAATGCTCTGTTACCAAGCAGCCGGTCAGTATAAGCTCTGGATGGACGAGCCTCCTCCAGGAATTTATGCCCAATTGCCCCAACCTTCGGCGGCTCAAGAAGCACTTCGGTAAACATATAAACATATAAAAAGGGAGATTCAGATGGCAAAATCCGCCTTTGTCGCGATTGTGGGAAGACCCTCTTCTGGTAAATCTACGCTGATTAACGCACTGTGTGGCGCAAAAGTTTCCATCGTCAGTCCTGTTCCTCAAACAACCCGCAACGCCATTCGAGGTATTTTAACTCGCCCTCAAGGTCAGCTCATTTTCGTCGATACACCTGGCTATCATCTTTCAGACAAGAAACTCAATCTCAAACTTCGCGACGTCGTGCTGCAATCGCTCTCGGAAATCGATATTATTCTCTATGTAATCGACGCGACTCGAGCGCCAGGCAAAGAGGAAGAGGCAATTATCGATATACTCTCGAAAGAAGCGAACCGTATGGTTATCGCCATCAATAAAATCGATCACCCGGAGGCGAAACCATCTGCTGTAGAAGAGTTCCTCGCGCACCATTTCGAAGGTGCACAGCGCGTAGCTATTTCAGCACTTCAGCATAAAAATCTCGAGGCTCTTGTGGAAGGATTGTTCACACTCGCTTCTGAGGGACCTCTCTGGTATCCCGAAGACATTTACACCGACCAAGAGCCGACGTTTCGAATCGGAGAGATTATCCGTGAAAAAGCTATTCTCCATACACGCGAGGAGTTACCCCATGCGATCGCGGTGGTGTACCGAGAATCCAGCAAGCGCGCGGATGGTGTGCTTTTTGCGCACTACGATATTGTTGTCGAGAGGGATTCGCAAAAAGCGATTATCATTGGTCGTCAAGGAAGCGTGATCACGCGTATCAGAGAAGAGGCGGAAGCTGATCTGAAAGACCTTTTCGATTATCCCATTAAGCTACGACTGCAAGTCACGGTCGATGCTGACTGGCGAAAAAACGAAGCCTCTCTGTCGAAAATGATCTTTTAACGAACACCCGAGCGAAGGTTCAGCGCAAAGCGCAAATCGGAGCCACCGCTCCAGCTCGACCCTTGCGTGATTTCACACCGTGCGAACTTCATTCACCGATCCCGACGCGCACTTTTTTATAGCGAATATCGAATCCTTCTATACCACCGATAAAAAGTTCGTTGAGTGTCTTCTCTGCTTCGGGGAATAGCTGTGTGTTCAATATCTCGAGCTGGGTACTCTCAAATGGCGAGAGCACATACCCCGCGATGTCAGCATGATCTGGCCGCCCAATGCCAAACCTGAGTCTCCAAAAGTCCCGAGTACCTAAGTGTTGCTCAAGAGATCGCAATCCATTGTGGCCACCGAGCCCGCCAGAAAATTTGTACCCAAACGCTCCAAACGGCATCTCGAGTTCATCGTGAATGACAAGGATTTCATCTGCCGCACATCTATAAAAACGAGCTGCCTCTACGACGCTTTCTCCGGATAAGTTCATGAAGGTATGTGGCTTTAAGAAATATGCTTTGCCGGTACCGAAATCGATTGGTGCTATGCTGCCTTTGAATTTAGCGCTCCACTTCAGGCCGGATGCAATCTTCATCGAATCGAGAAACAGCCACGCGACATTGTGGCGATGAAAATGGTATTCTTTGCCATAATTGCCTAAAAACGCGCACAGTTTAATCATGCGATACTCTTTCGTGTTGGGAATCCTTCAAATTGTCCCTTGAATTTCATTATGGTGTGCTTTCCGGAACCCGCACCGTGGCAGTCTGAACCATAGGTAAAAAAGAAACCTTGCGGTTTCGCGACTTCTCTCACTAGTTCATTTATTTTTGCGCTTTTATACTCGCTGTTGTACCAGTACAGCTCGATGCCATCTACGCCAGCGCGCCTAAACCATGCAAGAAGGGAGCGTAGTTTTTCCATTTCCTTGTAAATGAGCGAATAGTCATCGTCCCAGAGATGCCCGAGGTGCGGCACCACCACGAATCCCCCGTCCGCATGCACCGCACTCACGACCGAAGCGATATTCGGCTTATCCAGTTTGAATTTTTTTAAAAGGCCATTTCCGAAGAACCTCTTTTTGAAACTCTTATAATTCATCTCAGGGTGAATGCAGCGGCGAGCCTTTAAATAGAGGAATAGATCGACTTTGCTCCAGGATATGGACTGTGCGAGCGACTCATCGAACTCTAATGTCGTTTTATCCTTAAAAAGATCCACAAACGAGAGCGGTGTTTCCGGATAGAGCTGTTGCGCAGACTCGATGAAGAACTCAAGCCTCGCACGACGCTGCGCCAGCGATTCGTTGAGCAGCCGCTTTGTGGCGGGGGCACACAATTCGATATCGGCGCAAGGGAAATAGGCGAGCAATTCGCTCTTATACTCGATTTGAGATTCATATACATCGATTTCGCAGGCAGGTACCGCGACAAGTGAGAGCGACTGACACTGCCGCACAAAGCGTTCCACACCCGCCATCGTATCGTGATCCGTAAGTGCAACCATATCGAGGCCTGCGCGCGATGCCTCGAGCGCAATTTCTTCCGGCCACGACATACCGTCGGAAAAGCGCGAGTGCATATGCAGATTCGAAATCATTTCGTTCAGTATACACTACGAATTCGTACCCTTCCATATTGAAATGGAAATCGATTAGAATATTTTTATGTTTCAGCTGACCGACGCTTCGCTTGAGCGTATTATTTTCGCGATGGAAGATCAGTCAAAAACACTTCTTATTAACTTGGAAACAGGCGATCTTGTCGAAGCTGACACGCTTTCCCCCGAAGAACGCAACGATCCCCATGGGAAATATGTCGCTCCTCCGATGTGGGATTCACGGCATGGTTTTTCTGTCCTTGAAGCGTTCAGCGCAATGGTTACCGCTCCACCCGAACTGAAAGCTTCTCTCAGTGCAGCATTACGCCGCGGCAAAGGCGTATTCAAAGCCTTTCGCAGAGCGTTGTCAGCCGATGAAGCCCTCTTTCAGCGTTTTCAAGAATTCAAGCTCCGCGCAATGAGACCAATTGTCGAAGAGTGGATGAACGCGCAGCGTGAAGGCCAGAGCCTCGAAGTGCTCAAAGATGAACCGGAAGATATTGCTGATCTTATAGCATCCGACATAGATATTCATATTGTCCCAGAACAGGATGCCACGTTTAACCTTGATTCGTTCATCTCACTGTGCGAAATGAGTTTAGAAGAATCTGTGCCCTCTTCAATTCGAACCTGGTTTTTAAAGAACCTTATGAATATTCGCCGCATGAGCGATTCCCCACTTTTTTTAGGATTTGCTACTGCCGATGGAACAAACCCGCTGATGGTCGGATTGTTTTCAATCCAAACCCCTATCGATGCGCTGCCTTTTTGTATGGTGCACGGCATCGTCGGTAAACAGGATAGTAACGGGCTCGGCATAGAGTGGCAAATTTTGGATACCATCGGTACGTATTCTCTACAACTAGGCGCTTCGCTGCTCGTTCTGGAAGGCCCCCTTTTCCCCGCAGCAATTGCTCAGGAAGCTAAAGAACACGGTTTCAACAGCGCAGGAAGCATCTTATACCGAGCGCTTTGACAAATTTGACATAATTTGAGATTATGTAAAACCGCGTCGAACAACGAGGAGGATGTATGAAAGCGTGTTTCCTTTTCCC
>CAYXOW010000027.1:0-2402 GCA_964466815.1 uncultured Treponema sp. | reverse complement strand
CCCGGGTCAAGGTGCGCAATACTCCGGTATGGCGAAAGATTTCTATGAGACGAGCAAATCCGTTCGAGAGCTCTTTAAGCTTGCGTCCGATGCTGCGTCTATGGATTTAAAAAAGCTGCTCTTTGAATCAGACGAAGAAACACTTAAGCAGACAAAAAATACTCAGATCGCGATGGTCGTGGCGGAAGCCGCCGCCGCACTCTCTGCGCGTGAACATGGTGTAGTGCCTGCAGGTACCGCTGGATTCTCTGTCGGCGAGTGGCCAGCCCTGGCTGAGGCAGGTATCATCAGCAATTACGACATGTTCCGTCTCGTTGCGGAGCGAGGAAGGCTCATGGATGAGGCAGGGAATCGTTCAGGCGGATCGACAATGAGCGCAGTTCTTTTTCTTTCACCAGAAAAAATCGAGGCAGCAATCGCGGAGGCAGGATTACAACAGTGTTGGATCGCCAATTACAATAGCCCCGTACAATGTGTCATCTCGGGAACAGAGTCTGACATCGCCATCGCCGAAGAGAAGCTCCGGCAAGCCGGGGCAAAACGTGTTGTCCGGCTCAAGGTCTCGGGAGCATTCCACTCTCCGATTATGCAGGAAGCGTATGAGGCCTTCAAACAACTTGTCGACGCGACACCCTTTTCCGATCCAAAGATCAACATATATTCCAATGTCACAGGTAAAAAGATGCTGAGCGGCGAAGAGGCAAAAAAATACGCGTCGCTGCAGATCATCTCACCCGTACGGTGGATCGAAGAAGAAGCGAGTATTGCTGCTGACGAATTCGATCAGTGTTTGGAAACTGGTCCGGGTACCGTGCTCTGTGGGCTCTGGAAGGCTTCGGGTTCTCAGATCCCCTGCATTCCCGCAGGCACGCTTGATGCGCTCGTCTCGTTTTCACTCTGATGAATCTAATGCGGCGATCCTGAGGTTGAGCGCAACAAACGGAGGAAAATAATGAGTGATACTCTATCTGGACAGGTTAGTGTCGTTACGGGCGCGTCTCGGGGCATCGGCCTCGCGATCGCAACGCTGTTCAAGAATGAGGGAGCGAAAGTGTATGGTCTCTCTCGCTCCGCTCCATCTGCCGATATCGAGTGGCTCCCCTGCGACGTCACGGATGAGGCTTCGATTGAATCGGCGATCTCCACGATCCTTCAAAAGGAGGGTCGTATCGATATCGTCGTCAATAACGCAGGTATTACACGCGATGGACTCCTCATGCGCATGAAAACCGAAGACTGGGACGCCGTCCTCGGTGCAAACTTGCGGAGCGCATTCATTCTTAGTCGCGCCGTTTCTCGTATCATGCTCAAGCAGCGCTCAGGCTGCATTCTCAACATGTCCAGCGTGGTCGGATTGCATGGCAACGGCGGGCAGGCAAATTATGCGGCTTCAAAGGCCGGCCTCATCGGCTTCACCAAGAGTCTCGCTAAAGAGCTCTCCTCGAGGAATATTCGCGTCAACGCAATCGCGCCGGGGTACATCGAAACGTCGATGACCGATGCCCTTCCCGACACTGCAAAGGAAAGCCTAAAAACCACAATCCCTCTCGCACGGCCTGGAACAGCGGAGGAAGTTGCCGAAGCTGCCCTCTTCCTTTGCAGTAACCGCGCATCATATATTACTGGTGTAGTATTAAACGTCGATGGTGGTATGGGGATGTAACCTATGAGTAGACGAAGAGTAGTAGTCACGGGGTTTGGTGTTGTGTGTCCGCTTGGTAACGATGTTCCTTCCTTTTGGGCAAATGTTAAAGAAAATAAATCGGGCATTGGCCCAATCACGCTGACCGATTCGTCTGATCTTGCGGTGAAAATCGCTGGTGAAGTGAAGAATTTCGATCCTTCGCTCCGCATCGATTCGAAAGACTCGAAAAAAATGGATCGCTATACTCAATTTGCGGTCTATGCTGCGCTTGAAGCGCTCGAAAACGCCCACCTCGATAGAGATGCGCTCGACCCGATCCGTACCGGGGTGTGCCTCGGCACCGGTCAGGGTGGCTCCAACACAATTGAAGAGGCGGTCATTCGCCTTACTGAGCGCGGGCCAAGCCGAGTTCCACCAATGACTGTCGCGAAGGGCCTCGCCAACTTCGGCGCTGCACAGATAGCGCTCTCCCTTGGCGTGCATGGTCCCAACATGACGGTCGTCACCGCATGCGCAGCTGCAACCGATGCAATTGGCCAAGCTATGCACCTCATCCGTGACAACCATGCGGATATCATGTTCACTGGGGGTTCCGAAGCGAGCATTGTTCGCCTATGCCTCGCGAGTTTCATCAATATTCAAGCGCTCTCCTCCAGAAACGACGCGCCGGAAAAAGCCTCGCGGCCCTTCGACCGAGACCGCGACGGATTTGTGATGTCTGAGGGCGCTGGTATCCTCGTACTGGAGGAATACGAAC
>CAYXOW010000026.1:16082-21668 GCA_964466815.1 uncultured Treponema sp. | reverse complement strand
TACACTCTTTCCCCTACATAATCTCTGAAGAAACCGGTAGTTCGCTGAGAAGCATTCCAACCACACGCATAATTCTTGCTTGTCCGAATAGAATCAAATTCACTCACCGACGCTGTCTGTGAGTGAATGTAGCAAGTATAGAGAGAAGATTGAAAAATAAATTCCTTTATCCCATCAAAATTGAGGTCATCGACAGAAAGAAAATGATGGAAACGGTTTGGGCGGATAGTCTTCTCTGCGTTAATAAGCGCAGCGTATGCTGCCTCGCCTCGGGAATAAGAATTCCACCTTCGGGGCTTTCCCAATAGAGATTGCCGCATTGGGCCCGCCAAATATCATCGAGAGAAGCTTTTTTCCGAGATTTGTCTCCTTTAAATAAACCAGTCATCGCGGAAACAAAATTCAATTTCTGATAAAGAGCATGCACAAGGGGATGATCCAAAACAGCCTGTTTGACATATTGGTAATATTCGAACCCGTGAATAAATTCGCGAGTGTTCTTCTCTTCACAATATCGTTTAAATCGTTCAGAGCAACACTGTGCAAAGTACACAGTTCTGGATGCTTTAGATGATTTGTAGAGCTGCGCGATGGTAGAAGTGTCATACTCTAGACAATTTTTTTGAAACCAGGCGAAAGTCTGTTCAAAGAGCAGATCTGGAGATTCACATCCACTATCCTGCCAGCTGAGCGAAATATCGTTTCCATCTGCCATAAGAATGAAAGTGCTGCAATTTTTATAAATATCTTGAAGTTTCAGCAAAGTTTTTTCGAAAGGTTGAAAGATGTGATCATCCGATGAAGATCCAAAGGCTGGGAACACAGTGACCATTTTCCTGTGATCTTCTGAGATTATAGGGGCACATATGCTATTCTCTGGATGGGATTCCATCAGGTAATGGGCAGGAAGCAGTGTATACTGAATCTTTGAATTTTGGAGCACCGCGGGCAGCGAAGAAGTCCATGAATACTCATAGAGCCAGGCCCCAAGAGGTCTTTTCCCGATTGTTTTTCGTATAAAAGCGCTCAACGCCTCTACTTGACCGGTCATGTCTTGCGTGCTGATAAGCCCTGCCATCGGATTATAAAATCCACCTCCAAGCAGTTCGACTTGACCTTTGCGCACCATTTCCGTCAGGAGATACATGTATTCAGGGTGATTTTCTTCGAGCCAAATAAAAATATCTCCGGAAAAATGGATAACTGATTTTATCGATGGGAATTTGTAGAGCCCCGAAAGGAACGGTCGCCATGCGCCTTGGTAAATCTGTTCATACAGCGCGGCTGATGCGTTGAATGGAAGATCGCTGTGCATTCCTAAGACAACTTTGAAGCTCTGCATCGGCCGAACAGCTCCTACCTGTAAAATACGTGATGTGGCAATACTACACGATCACTTTGAAGCGTTGAAGTGCCCCCTTATGGGGTAAAAATTGACCAGCAGGTCAGAAATGAAACCAAGAGTCCTAGGACAACGCCGACAGCCACTTCCTGCCATTTGTGGCCATGAATTTCTTTCACTGGCGTGAAATGAATACTGAAGTGTTCGGAGACTTGTTTTCCGAGCACATTGAGCGCTCTTGATTGTAGACCTGCAGATCTCCTTACTCCGAGCGCATCGCGGATTACTATGAGTCCAAAAAAGAGCGAGAGGATAAAAAGGGAGTTGAACCCCTCTTCTATGGCGATCGAAGAGGTGAGCGCGGCAACCAGGGCAGAATGACTCGAGGGCATCCCACCCGTCTTCCATAACATTATGAAAGCTATCTCTTTTGCCTGAAATTTCTTTCGTTTGAACAGTGTGAGGATAGCTTTCAAAATTTGGGCGATTATAAGGCTCATTGCCCCGGAGATAAATATCGGGTTTGAGAAAAGCGATAAAAAGCTTTTGTTCGGCATGATCGTTTTAAGTGTGCGAAATGCATCTCCTTCTGTCAAGTCAGAGCCATGAACGAGCTTGCGTTGACGATGATCAGATTACACACTATGGTGAATATGTGCAGGAACCAACGAAAATACCGCTTGGAAAAGACGATGAAGGCCGCCGCGCTGATCGTGTAGTGCGAAAAGTGCTGAAATCGGTTCCATTGTCTACTGTATATCGTTTATTTCGACAGAAACGTGTGCGAATCGGTCAACGAACTGTAGAAGCGGATGAACGTATAAAATCAGGTGATGTTCTAAACCTTTTCCTTCCTGAAAGTATTGCTATCGATGCCGCAATGGATTCTCGATCAGAACGCTTTCGCTCATTCGATACGACACTTCTCACGAAACTCTCTGACCAGCCTCGCGTGCTGTGGGAAAATGAACATCTTCTTGCAGTACATAAGCCTCGCGGCATGCTCACGCACGATGGTCCCTCCTGTCTTGATGCTTTTATACGAAATTACCTTACCGGCCGAGTTCCCTTTTCTGCTTCCTTTAATCAGGGGCCGCTCCATCGTCTCGATAGAAACACTTCAGGCGTTATTATGTTTTCAAAATCAAGAATAGGCGCAGAAATATTCTCAAGAGAGCTTATATCCCATCGTATACGTAAATTTTACATTGTCATTGCGCATGGTAGAATTGAAGACGAGGTTGTCCTTCAAAATAAATTAGGTCGGGATCAGCGTCTAAGACGGACCATCGTCGATGAGCGTGGCAGCACGGCGAAACTGCGAATTATTCCTCTCGCAGTGAAGGAAGATCAGACACTTGCGATTATCGAGCTC
Source organism: uncultured Treponema sp. (assembly GCA_964466815.1). Classification (GTDB taxonomy): domain Bacteria; phylum Spirochaetota; class Spirochaetia; order Treponematales; family Rectinemataceae; genus Rectinema. The sequence goes on along the minus strand of CAYXOW010000026.1, from coordinate 18,951 downwards.
TATACGGGCCTCACTCACCAGATACGTTCGCAACTTTCAATCTATGGTCACCCGCTAACAGGTGACATAAAGTACGGCAACAATGCCAAGCTGAACCCTGATGGTTATTTTTTACACGCATTCAGTCTTGCGGTTCTAGATTTTGCCTCTCTCAATATGCCAAAGGTGCTATACGACCCGTTACCGCCAGATTTTAACAAGTATGCGATAGAAATGTTGAAATCAGGTTTCGCCAAGGATAAACACCTCTCCATGAAAAGCACCGTACAAAACTCGATCTCGTTCGACGAATCCATCCTAAAAATCATTGAAGATATGTTATGAGCTAACATTCAAGCTTAATGCAAGGAGAGTATATATGGCGGCACAGATATTTAAAAAACCTCTGAAATTCAATATTAAGTGGCCCATCATAATGCTGACATTGCTTGCAGTAGCTGCGATTGTATTTTTATCGACGAGTTTCGTCATAGTCGACCAGACGGAAAAAGCGGTGATCACTACATTCGGGAAATATACTAAGACTGTTGGAGCCGGTCTTCACTATAAATTGCCTTTTGGGATTCAAAGAGCATTTCTAGTGAAAACTCAAGTCATCCAAACCGAAACATTCGGTTTTCGGACCATCAAATCAGGTGTTGTTTCACAATATTCGAGCCAAAAATATCCAGACGAGTCGACTATGCTCACTGGGGATCTCAATATCGTCGATGTCGAGTGGATCATCCAGTATAGGATAGATAATCCGAAGGCATGGCTCTTCAATGTGACCGATCGCGAAAAGACTATTCGAGATACTTCTCAGTCTGTGCTCAATATGCTCGTGGGAGATAGGACTATTCTCGGCGTCATCGGCCCAGATCGGCAAAATATTCAAGACGAAGCCATTCGCCTTATGAACGAGCTTTTTACAAAGTATGGGCTTGGTATTGTCGTAACACAGGTCCAGTTGCAGAATATTGTGCCGCCGGAGGGAGTACAGACTGCATTTGAAGATGTCAACAAAGCAATTCAAGATATGAATCGCCTCATCAACGAAGGCAGAGAGGCATATAATGCTGAAATTCCAAAAGTACAAGGGCAATCCGAGCAGATAATAGAAGTCGCCCAGGGATACGCTTCGGAGCGGATCAATGTCGCGAAAGGCGATGTATCGAGATTCAATGCGGTCTACGAAGAGTACAGAAAAGCGCCCGAGGTGACAAAAAAGCGCCTTTACTATGAAATGATGGAAAATATCTTCAAAGACCAGAGCAATATCGACCTCATCGATAAAACGCTTCAGAATGTTCTTCCTATAAAAAACATCACAACACCTGTTCCCGCATCGGAGGCTTCAAAATGAAAAAATGGCCTATTTTATTGTTGGTGTTGGGCGCACTCGCTGTCCTCTTTATTGTAATCTTTGGGCCTCTTTTTGTAGTGCAAGAAGGCGAGCAAGCTGTTGTGGTGAGATTTGGCAAGATCGTTGCGGTACATACGACCGCAGGGCTTAAGTGGCGCAGCCCTTTCGTCGACACCATATTGAAATACCCTAAAAAGCTCATGTCATGGGATGGCGAACCGAAACGCATTCCTACAAAAGAAAATCAATTTATTTATGTGGACACGACTGCTCGTTGGAAAATCACCGATCCGGTAAAATTCTATGAATCCGTCAATACGCTTGAAGGAGCGTATGGGAAACTTAGCGATGTCATCGATTCTGCGGTGCGGACTGTGGTATCGTCGAATTATCTGCGAGAGGCGGTACGCAGCAGCGACGAGATCTTAAACGCCGATAAGGTTGAAACTTTTCAAACAGGAGAAGTCGAAAACAGTAGCGCGCTTCAAGGTCTCGCCATTACACCGACACAGTATGAAAAAATCACGAAAGGGAGGCGCGTACTCGCAGATGAAATGAAAGCGCTTGTTTCGAACATTGTTCCCAGTTATGGCATCGAGGTGGTCGACATTCTTCCTCGCCAGATCAAGTATTCTGATGAACTTACGGAGAGTGTGTATCAGCGAATGATCAAAGAGAGAAATCAAATCGCACAGGCTTTCAGAGCCTATGGAGAAGGGAAAAAGGCAGAGTGGCTCGGAAAACTTGAAAACGAAAAGAGAACGCTGCTTTCCTCCGCATACGCCTCAGGAGAATCGATAAAAGGCAAAGCCGATGCCGAAGCTTCCAAGATCTATGCCGAGTCCTATGGTCGAGACCCTTCGTTTTTCGAGTTCTGGAAGGCAATCGAGTCATACCGAAAAACAATGCCTGCTTTTAATAAAACACTTTCGACAGGGATGGATTATTTTAAGTATTTATATAGTCCATCAGGAAGGTAAATAATCATACCGCGCGAAGATCGGCAGCAAATCGCACCCCTTGTCGAACATGTTCCATAGCGATGAGAGCATAATAGCCCTGCACAGCGGGGCCTGGATTCACAACAAGGGTTTTGCCCTCGTACCGTGCTCCTCGACCTTCGTGAATGTGGCCGCAAATCCAAAGAAGCGGTTCATGCTCGTACATGAAAGATTCGAATGCCCGGCTTCCAAGATGACGCGACATGCGAAGGTCGGCGAACGTGTCGCGAGGCGGTGTGTGAGTAAGCACAACGAGATTCTGATCTTCTTTATCTTGGCATGACATGTACGCAGCAACTAAATTTGATTCGAGATTTTCATCTTTCAGTTCGAATGGAGTCATTCCTGTATGTAAAATCCCTCCGCCCGCACCAATTATTCTTAATTCAATTCCGTTAAACGATGAAATGGAAGAGCAGCGGCATTCAAGATACCCATTGTGTGCAGCCAGTTCTTCTCGAGCCTTTTTCGTATCGCAATTTCCTGCAATAAAGTAGAGCTGGACATGTGGAACGAAGTGTTC
>CAYXOW010000026.1:15661-15916 GCA_964466815.1 uncultured Treponema sp. | reverse complement strand
ACCGCAATAAATAAATCGACCATGCTTACAACCTGCTTCTCTACGATAATACGCAGGGATTGCTTAAATGAGCAACTATCGGGCATTGACTCTTAGTATCCACCGGGGCTACATATACTCCTCGAGGAGTATCCATGATGAGCAGTCAAGAAATACGCACGAAGGATGTCGCGCAGTATCGCGACGGCACACCCCATAACAGCGCAAAGCGTGGCGATATTGCATCGACGGTTCTTATGCCAGGCGACCCGCTCC
>CAYXOW010000026.1:13927-15648 GCA_964466815.1 uncultured Treponema sp. | reverse complement strand
GAATTGCCCGCACCATGCTCTCGGAAGTTACGCAGTTCAACGCCGTTCGCAATATGTTCGGTTACACCGGAAATTACATGGGAAAGCGCGTCAGCGTGATGGGTTCGGGAATGGGGGCTCCATCTATGGGAATATACTCTTATGAGCTCTATACTTTCTTTGGTGTAGAAAAAATAATAAGAATCGGGACATGCGGAGGCTTAACTCCGGATGTCGAAGTAGGTGATCTCGTTATCGCAATGACCGCATCCACCGATTCGAATTACGCACACCAGTATAAACTGAATGGGACGTTCTCCCCTGCCGCGAGCTACGATCTTCTCGAGCAAGCGGTCCAGGTTGCGAGAGCGCAGAGTATACCCTTCCACGTAGGCCCTGTGTTTTCATCGGATCTTTTTTCGCTGTATTCCGCGCTTCCTCAAGAGGAAGGATGGCGACGTTGGGGGCGCATGGGGTGCAAAGCTACTGACATGGAATGCTATGCACTGTATTGCAATGCTGCATGGACAGAGAAAAAAGCGCTCACTCTCCTCACTTGCTCTGATTCAAACATTTCCCACAGAGAGATGAGTGCTGAGGCGCGTCAGAATTCGCTCGAGCCGATGATACGAGTTGCACTCGAAATCGCTTAGCCCTTTTATAGATACTGGCGGGGGAAGTATATCTGCGGCTGAGGTTACGCTTTAGATTTTTAAAACGACGCGGGCAACGCGCTTCTTGCCCGCGCGCAACATCAAAGAGCCACCTGCCAGGTACTTGAGGTCGATAATTTCTTTTTCGCTCTCTATCTTTGCGCCATTTATCGACGCCCCGCCCTGCTGAACAAGTCTCCGCGCGTCGCTTTTAGAAGACGCAAGTCCAGCCTGAACAAAAAGATCGAGTACGCTTATGCCGCCCTGAAGTTCCTCGCGCGTCATCTCGATCGTCGGAAGCTGGGATGCATCTCCACCTCCGCCGAATGCCGCACGCGCTGCGGCAAGCGCGTTGTCGGCCTCTTCTTTGCCATGGATAAGCGCGGTTACTTCCCATGCGAGGCGTTCCTTTGCGTGATTGAGTTCAGTATCGCGCAGAGCTCCAAGCCTCCTGCACTGATCAGTCGGTAAAAAAGTAAACATGAGGAGGAATTTTTCGACATCCGCATCCGAGATATTCCTGAAATATTGGAAAAATTCATAAGGACTCGTCATCGACGGATCGAGGAATAGCGCCCCTTTTTCCGTTTTGCCCATCTTTTTACCGTCGCTTGTAGTGACGAGCGGGAAAGTGAGCCCAAAGCACTCCGCACCTTCGATACGCCGAATGAGTTCAATGCCCGCAACTATATTGCCCCACTGATCGTCTCCTCCAATTTGAAGTCTGCAGTTGTAACGTTTGAATAGCTGGAGAAAATCGTAGCTCTGAAGAAGCTGATAGTTGAACTCTATGAAAGAGAGCCCCGTTTCCATGCGCATCTTGTATGCCTCAAATGAGAGCATTCTGTTCACGGAAAAGTGTCGTCCTATATCGCGTAGAAATTCGATGTAATTGAGATTGGCAAGCCAATCCTTATTATTGGCCGTCATGGTGTGGATATTATCGAAACCGACGAATCGATCGAGCTGCTTTACAAATCGTTCTGTGTTCGCATCGATATCGGCATATGAGATAAGCTTGCGCATTTCTGTTTTGCCCGATGGGTCTCCAATGCGCGCAGTCCCTCCACCGAGGAGGGCTACACCTCT
>CAYXOW010000026.1:12101-13853 GCA_964466815.1 uncultured Treponema sp. | reverse complement strand
AACACCGATATAGAACGTTATTGGGCCATCGTCCATAACCTTGGAAAGGCCTTCGAAATCCGTACATTGTTGAATGAAACCTCGTTCCTGCAATATACTAAGCGCTCTATTCATATTTATCCCCTTGAAATTCGAAAGAGTATAAATTGATTTTAGGGCTTACTCAAGCCTACGACCTTTTTCATATTCAATTTTTGGATAATTTTGCCTTAAGAAGCCGATTTGATTAAAGATTTCAATGGTAAAATATGGACAACTCCAGTAATTGTGATAAAATAGAAGCGTCAAAATGTTGTATACGACATTTTGGCTGCGGACCATACATAGAGGCGCCGCAATCTCTTAGAATAGGAGAAAAATATGCCATCGACAGGAAAGCCGCTCACGAAAGTTGAGATTATCAATGCTCTCGCAAAAAACACCGGGTTTACAAAGAAAGATGTTGGTCAGGTTCTTGATGAGCTCGCAAAACTCTCCTACATCGAAGCAAAGAAAAACAAGAAATTTACGATTCCAGGCATTGCCATCATGAAGATCGTCCATAGAAAAGCCAAAGTCGGCCGCAACCCTGCGACAGGCCAGCAAATAACTATTCCTGCGCGCAATGTGATCAAAATCACTGTCGCGAAGCCCTGCAAAGACGCTATTCTCGGAAAGTAATCCGAAAATTTCCTTAGTAGCGCCACAGACATAACTCTTAACGTATTCAAGATCAGATTAGAATAAGAGAGGGCACCTTTAAAAGTGCCCTCTCTTATTGAATGTAGATAAAGCCCGTCATTAAGCGCGATTGATTCTCTTGTATGTTTTGATTTTTTGTCGAATGTACTCAGAGATTTTTTCGCGTGGCACGCGTTCCTGCTGCATGCTGTCACGATCTCGAATGGTAACGGTGCCGTCTTCTTTCGACTGATAATCTACCGTGACACAGTAGGGAGTTCCAATTTCATCCTGTCGGCGATATCGACGTCCAATCGCTCCAGATTGATCGTAGTCCGTAACAAAGTCCTCTTTGAGGTTTACGCGAATTTCCTGGGCAAGTTCTGCGAGGCCATCTTTTTTCATGAGCGGCAAGACAGCAACGGTGATAGGCGCCAATTCCGGATGGAAGTGCAGCACTGTCCGCCAGTCATCCTCATTACCCTTATCGGCAACCTTCTGTTCTTCGTATGCATCGCAGAGCAACATGAGAAGTTGGCGAGTAAGGCCAGCACTCGTTTCTATTATAAAAGGTATGTAGCGCTCATTCCCATTATCTTGATCGATATACTGGAGATCTTTGCCTGAGAACTGCTGATGACGGCTCAAGTCGTAGTTTGAACGATTGTGTACCCCCTCGAGTTCCTTGAATCCCATCGGGAATTCATATTCGATGTCGTAGGCGTCTTTCGCATAGTGTGCAAGTTCATCAGGGCCGTGCCGATGCCAGCGCAGCTTGGACATATCGATGCCAAGCTTCTCGTAGTAATTCCATCGCTGAGTTCGCCAATAATCGAACCACTCTACATCGGTACCTGGTTTTACAAAGTATTGCATTTCCATTTGTTCGAATTCACAGGTTCGAAAAATGAAGTTTTTAGTCACGATCTCATTTCGGAATGCTTTACCGACCTGCGCAATTCCGAAAGGAATCTTCATGCGGTTCGATTGGAGTACGTTCTTGAAATTTACATAGATTCCTTGAGCGGTTTCAGGGCGAAGATACACAGTACTCGATTCATCCTCGACAGGGCCAAGGGTTGTCTTGAACAT
>CAYXOW010000026.1:9623-12064 GCA_964466815.1 uncultured Treponema sp. | reverse complement strand
TAAGCTCGCCACCACAGTCCGGACATGTGCGTCGCTCAAGATTTTCAGGAGGTAGTTGATCTGCCCTAAAACGGGCTTTGCACTTCTTGCAATCGACAAGAGGGTCGGTAAAATTTTCGACATGGCCTGAGGCGTGCCACACTTTAGGATGCATGAGAATTGCCGCATCGATGCCCACGATATTGTCGTGAAGCTGAGTCATCTCTTTCCACCAAAACCGCGCGATACGATTTTTTAGCTCAATTCCCTGAGGACCATAATCCCAGGCTCCGGACAAGCCTCCATAAATTTCAGACGATTGAAATACGAACCCGCGTCGTTTTGCGAGGGAAACAATCTTGTCCATTGTCAATGTGGTGTCTGCCATACTTGAATCTCCTTCACGCTCGAGGCGCCGTCTCCTGCTGTTTTTTTTCTATTTTCGTCCAGCTATCTTTCAGAGATACAGTGCGGTTGAAGACCGCACGACTCTCGCTGGAATCAGGATCTTTACAGAAATACCCCACCCTTTCGAATTGCACGGTTTGTCCGACAGAAATTCCACAGGTGGCCGGCTCTGCCACAGCTCTCGTTTGAACCGTGAGAGAATTCGGCGAGAGATTATCGAAAAAGGTTTTTCCCTCTGCGACTTCCATAGGGCGCTCAGGCTCGAATAGGTGGTCGTAGAGCCGCACTTCGAGCGGGACTGCATGCTCCGCCGAAACCCAATGTATTGTTCCTTTAACTTTTCTATTGTCGGGTGCGTCACCACCTCGGGTAGCGGGATCGTAGGTGCACTTGATGAGCGACACTTCGCCGCTTTTAGGATCTTTCTCGAAGCCGGTGCAGGTAACAACGTATCCGTAGCGCAACCGCACCTGATTGCCTGGGAAAAGCCTATAATATTTTGGTGGCGGCACTTCGCGGAAATCATCGTGATCTATGTAGAGCTCTCCGCTGAAGGGTATTTTCCTCGATCCTTGGGAAAGGTCTTCCGGATTGTTGACCGCATCGAGCCATTCAACTTCCCCTTTAGGCCAATTTTCTATGACGAGCTTGACAGGATTGAGTACTGCCATGAGACGCATCGCTTTTTTATTGAGCTCCTCGCGAATGCAGTGTTCAAGGAGCTGTATGTCGACCATCGAATCGGTCTTCGCAATGCCGATTCGCCCAAGAAAATCGCGGATGCCCGCCGCCGGAAAGCCTCTTCTACGCATGCCTGCGATGGTTGGCATGCGTGGATCATCCCATCCAGATACCTTATGTTCGCGTACAAGCTGAAGGAGCCATCGCTTTGAGAGCACTGTATGAGAAATGTTGAGCCTCGCGAACTCTATCTGTCGGCTTGGGAACATTTCACAATTTTGAATAAACCAGTCGTAAAGTGGTCGGTGGATCTCATACTCGAGTGAGCAAAGAGAGTGAGTGATTCCTTCGTAGGCATCCGAAAGTGGATGCGCAAAGTCGTACATTGGGTAAATACACCATGTATTACCGGTTCGATAATGAGGTACCCTGCGAATACGGTACATTACGGGGTCGCGCATGAGGAGATTCGGATGTGCCATATCTATTTTTGCGCGGAGGGTTTTAGCCCCATCGGGGAATTCTCCTGCGCGCATTTTCGCAAAGAGTTCGAGATTCTCTTCCACTGATCTGTCGCGAAATGGGCTGTTTTTCCCGGGCGGTGTGAACGTAATATTGTTTTTGTCCGGAACATTTGTACCACGATATTCTTTTATCTGCGTATCATCGAGGTCATCGACGTACGCCAAGCCCTTCCGTATAAGCTTCACCGCGAGATCGTAAAGCATCTCGTAGTAGTCCGAGGCGAAATAGAGCCTGTCTCCCCAATCGAATCCGAGCCATTTAATATCCCTTTGGATTGCCTCGACAAACGCCATGTCTTCTTTTTCCGGATTGGTATCGTCGAAGCGAAGATTGCACACACCGCCAAAATCCTGAGCAATCCCAAAATCGACAAAGAGCGCCTTCGCATGTCCAATGTGAAGCCATCCATTCGGTTCGGGGGGGAATCTCGTGTGCACTTTCGAAAATCGACCGGTCCGCAGATCGTCTGCAACAGCTTCCCTAATGAAATCAAGGTACTCTGTTTTTTCGCTTGAATCAGACATAATTTTTTCTCCTTGCCGCGCTTCAGAGGCGCAGTACGCAGAATATGGCGTGCAATGAATTCAGGGTCAAGCTCCCTGAAGATAGCGTATCGCAGCCTCAATACGCGCGAGACTTTCCGTGAGACCTAAAATCTTCATCGATTCGAAGAGTGGCGGGCTCACTCTAGTGTAGGTGATCGCAACACGTAGCGGCATCAACAGATCGCCGAGCTTTTTGCCCATCTCGATTGCGCGGGCACGAAAATGCTCTTCTGTCGATGGAATGTCCTCAAGTCCATGCTTTTTCAACAATGCTTGGCACTCAGACAATAACGCAATGGTGAC
>CAYXOW010000026.1:8560-9600 GCA_964466815.1 uncultured Treponema sp. | reverse complement strand
ATCGGCTTTTTTGGGAATAAAGGTTTCTGGAACAGGCAGTTCGAGACGTCGATAGAGATACGCCATAACTGCAGGCGCTTCGTTGAGGAATTTGAGCCGCTCCTTAATAAATGGCATAGCCATAAGCTCCATGCTGTCTGCAGCTGAATCGTCCTGATTTCTCAAACCTGCTTCGATGAGATATGGTCTCAGTAAAGTTGCGAGTTCAGCATCGGATTTCTGTCGAATATACTGGCCATTGAACCACTCCAATTTTTGATAATCGAACACTGCTGGAGATTTATTCAACTTTTCAAGCTTAAAGAGTGAAACGAGTTCCTCGAGGCTGTAGATGTCCCGTCCGTCTTCATAGGAGCAGCCTAAGAGCGCGATGTAGTTGATGAGCGCTTCGGGCAAGTAGCCTGCTTTCCGGAATTCGTTCACTGCCGTAGCGCCATGACGCTTTGACAGTTTATGGCCATCCTGCCCGAGCACCATCGGTAAATGGCAGAGCTCAGGCATTTCCCAGCCAAAAGCATCGTACATAATCTTATGAAGCGGTGCTGAAGGAATCCACTCTTGAGCTCGCATCACGTGAGTGATGCCCATCAGGTGATCGTCGATCACATTCGCAAGATGATAGGTGGGGAACCCATCCGACTTCAGAAGAATCGGATCCGGGCTGATATCTTCATTCTTCCATTCAATCTGTCCAAGAAGGTGATCATGGAAAACGGTCACTCCCTCGAGCGGAATCTTCAGGCGAATCACATAACCTTTGCCCTCAGCGAGATTGCGAGCGCGCTCTTCATTTGACAGATTGCGGCAGTGGCGGTCATAGCCGATTTCATCTCTCTTCTCGGCGATCTGTTCCTGTCGAAGGCGTTCAATGCGCTCCGAATCGCAGAAGCAATAATAAGCTTTGTCCATGCGTACTAGTTCTTCGGCATATTTTCGGTAGAGATCGAAACGCTCCGATTGAACGTACGGCGCTGAAGGTCCTCCTACATCGGGGCCTTCATCCCAGTAAAAACCGAGCCACTTGAAAGTATCGTAGAGAT
>CAYXOW010000026.1:7115-8546 GCA_964466815.1 uncultured Treponema sp. | reverse complement strand
CGTAAATTTTTTCTTCGGCTCCCTCGACAAAGCGAGTGCGATCGGTATCTTCAAGTCTGAGAATAAATTGTCCGCCTTGTGATTTTGCAAAAAGATAATTGATGAGGGCAGTTCTCACTCCACCAATATGCTGATTCCCCGTGGGAGAAGGGGCGTATCGTACTCGAACAGACATGTTTTCTCCTCCGCGCTGTGCAAAGTTCACGCAAGTTTTGCATTACTATACATTTCTAGTTGTTTCTATGCAATATTCGCAAAAAATACACAATCGGTATCAATACAGCGGATTCACTGTATTTTAATTCCGAGGGTAAAAAGGCTGATGACAAGACCAAGCACCGCAATCGCGCCCAGTGTGATCCGAAAAATAAAACGATAGACAGAAAATCGTCGCCTCCCTGAAATCGAAAACCCGATCATTGCGACTACATTGAAGATGCTTGTTCCAAGCAATCCTAGCGAGGCAACCTTAAATATACTCTGCCAATATTCCGTCCCTATGACTATCGATATGATCGTGGCTGTGAGCCAGAGAACGAAAACTACGATTTCTGCAACATTCTGAATGGTCGTCACTCTTTGGATAAACGTCAATTCTTCTTGAACGCTGCTTTCGCTTTTCATCGCTCCAGTATATCATGATTCATACAATGGAATATCTCTTTAATTTTAACAAAATCGCCTATCTCAAAGGAAAGAGGCCAACTGGATGCATTCTCTGCCTCGTTAGAGACAATTCTCCAGAGGTGGAAAAGCTCATTGTATTCGAAAGCGATCATTTTATTGTTTCTATCAATCTCTATCCCTACAATCCTGGGCATCTTCTCATCTTCCCAAAACGGCACATCATCGACATCAGGGAATACACCGACGAAGAAAAAAAAGATATCGATCAACTTTTACCGCGTTGCTTGGATGCACTGGATCGATATGGGAAACCTTCCGCCTACAATATCGGTTACAATATGGGATTGTCGGCCGGAGCGAGCATTGAACATTTGCATCTGCACATTATACCGAGATATCCCCGTGAAATTGGTATCGCTGAACTAATCGGCGGATCACGAGTTCTGGTACAAGATCCTAAGGATACTCTCATGCAGCTGAGAGAAATATTTGAAGATTTAACCAGCAACGCTCAATCTCACAAACGTTCCTAATGGAAGGATGAGAAGAAGCGCTTCATTTCCGGTATATATTCTTACTTTCGTCTCTGTGCTTCTATTGCTCACCCCATACTCTCCTCTTTTCCAAACAAGCCCATTTAAAGGCCACTTCAACCCCTCAGAGCGCATCCCCGATGCCTTGTCTGCAATAGGAAATACAGAAATAATTGCATCTTTTTCAGTATCAAAATCGACAAACGCCGAACACGGTACATACACGACGGTTTCGTGTGCAGTGTGCCACTCATCGACATGCTTTTCTCGA
>CAYXOW010000026.1:3972-7083 GCA_964466815.1 uncultured Treponema sp. | reverse complement strand
ATCGAGTCGCCCCGCACCCCCGCCTGCAAGCACAATCCGATCTATGCCACGTTCCCGCGCTATAGCGATGGCGAGCTCCGTATCGGTGTAATCTTTATCTTCTGGGTATTGGATGATTTTTCTTTGCACAATAGTGGAGAGAAGGTCTCTATCCACGCTATCAAAATCGCCAACCACAAGATCAGGATCAATGTCAGCACCAAGACACATTTCAAGCCCTGAGTCTGCTGCGATGATTAGTTGTGCCTTGTGTGAAAGAATCTTTAAATACTCGACTGGCGGGCTCTCTCCACCAGTTATAATTAAAGCCTCCATGTGTGTCTCCTCAGACTCTCATAGACAGAATATTGACCCTTAAGATACACTTCCATTTCAAGTATGAAAATACCAGGGACTGATAATGAATTTCGCAACATCGTGCAAAAACTCATAAAGAACGGTTATAAAGCCTACCTTGTCGGTGGAGCCGTTCGCGATACTTTCTTAAAAAGGCTGATCACGGATTTCGATATTGCTACAGATGCGCTCCCGCAAAAATGCTTTGAGATATTTCCTTATGCGATTCCAACCGGAATTCAGCATGGCACCATAACGATTATCCCTCGCTCTCGCGCCTATAAAGTTGAGATCACCACTTTTCGCACAGAAGGCATGTATTCCGACAGCAGACACCCCGACTCTGTCGAATTTGTGCGCGATATCTTTATCGATCTCTCTCGCAGAGATTTTACCATCAATGCAATGGCCATCGACCTATCCAGCGGAGAGTTCATCGATCCATTTCAAGGCAAACAAGATCTTACCCGAAAGATCATCAGAGCCGTGGGAGATCCTTCAGAACGCTTTCACGAGGATGCGCTGCGCGCGCTTCGCGCGATTCGATTTTCGACTCAACTCGAGTTTGATATCGATCCGGCTACCTTGCGTGCAATATCTGAATTTAGCGAAGTGCTCTCTAGGGTTTCTTCGGAGCGGATTCGAGATGAATTTTCAAAAATCATGCTTTCGCGGCGCCCATCGATTGGACTCGCACTACTTGTCGGCACTGGTCTAATAAAGACAATTGTTCCCGAGCTCGCCCTATGCAACGGGATTGCTCAACCCTTGCATGGCGAGAAGGATGTGCTCAGCCATCTTCTCGACACCGTGGATGCTGTGATCGCTGACGAACTACCTGAGGAGCGCCTTCTCGTAGTAAGGCTTGCTGCGCTCTTCCACGATATCGGCAAACCATCGTGCATGCGTTATGATGATAATATTATTACATTTTACAAACATGAGATAGAATCTGAAAAAATAGCCCGAGATAGACTTGCACGGCTTAAATATCCCAATGCAGTAATCGATGCGGTGTGCCATCTCGTCCGCAACCATATGTTTAATTATGACCCAAGCTGGACTGACAGCGCCGTGCGACGTTTTATCGCGCGAGTGGGCGTAAGCTCCATTCCCGATCTTTTTGAACTGAGATTGGCGGATACCATTGCCACCACAGGCCACCCTTATTCTTGGCCTGTCCTCGAAGAATTGAAGTCGCGAATTGATACGATTATACAAGAAAAACAAGCGCTTTCAGTGAAAGATCTTGCAATTAACGGCGAAGATTTGGCCGCCATCGGAATACCCCGTAGTAGAGAAATGGGTACCCTACTCTCAGAACTGCTGGACGCGGTTCTCGACGATCCTAGACTCAATACGAGAGAATCTCTCTTGAAGCTGGCTCAAGCGCGATATTTCACTTTGAAACATTGATTGATGTGGAATCTCCAGCTATTGCGCTTAGAAGTCGAGCATCGTCTACACTCATATTGTAAAACAGCTGAAATGCCTTCTCGGCGGCCCGCTGCTCAGCTTCTTTTTTCGTGTGACCGGCAAAAGGACCGACATTCGTTCCTGCTACAAAGCAGCTCACATAGAAGAGCCTTGCGTGCTCTGGCCCCTCAGATCTTGTGACGGTATACACCGGCAGCGCGAACCCGCGTTTTTGCGCATATTCCTGCATGATCGACTTAAAATCCTTACCTGAGGTTGACGACAACTTCTTTATTCTTTCAGAGAATAATCGCTGGATAAGAGATAACGATGCCTCTATACCGCTATCGAGATAATACGCGCCCAGCACGGCTTCGAGAGTATCTGCGAGAATAGCTGTTTTTTCTCTTCCCCCGCTCATTTCTTCGCCCTTTCCAAGTCGAAGAAACCGTCCTATTTCAAGCTCCTGTGCGATCTGAGCGAGAGTAAGCTCAGAAGCGAGCTTACCTTTGAGGCGTGCGAGATCTCCCTCTCGGCTTTCGCTAAAGTGTTCGAAAAGAATGTGTGCAATACAGAGACCTAGAACACTGTCGCCAAGAAATTCTAATCGTTCGTTATCTATGCCAGGATCATGTGCTTCATTGATATATGATCGATGTGTAAATGCTATTTTTAAAAGAGAGATATCGTTAAAGAAGATTTTCGAATTCTGTTGAAATAAAAGAAGAGGATCATGGCGTGAAGACGCCCCATCAAGCTCATCTATCCGCGAGCATTCCGTGCTCTCCACGCCTTGCGATAAATTATTTAACTTGCGTTTTGATGAACTCGTAGGCATCCTTAACGGTTTCAAATTCATTCGCCTTTTCATCCGGGATTTGAATGCCGAGCTCCTCCTCGATGCCGTACACAAGCTCGTAGGTATCGAGAGAATCAGCACCAAGATCTTGGCGGAAACTGGCGTCCATCGTGATCTTGCTTTCGTCTACTTCAAGCTTCTCGGCGATAATTTTCTTCACTTTTTCAAAAAGCTCGTCCATAGGGAGACTCCTTATTTGGATTCAGGGGTGATGACTTGACGACCCCTGTAGAAACCGCATTTCGGGCAAACCCTGTGTAGCATGACTGGATTGCCGCAATTGCTGCAATGCACGACAGTCGGCGCGGTTAACTTCATGTTGATTGAACGACGCCTTCTCGTCCTCGCTTTGGACGTTCTGAATTTAGGTACAGCCATGGTAGAACCTCATCATTTTTCAGTATCGGCATGACAATCGCACGCCTAAGTTATACAAAAATCGAGAAAATGTCAAGAAGACTTCCTCGCAGTCGATAACCATATAGCATAATGATAATTTA
>CAYXOW010000026.1:2732-3954 GCA_964466815.1 uncultured Treponema sp. | reverse complement strand
AAAGGGGTTGGCCTCGCTCACTCAAGATTTTTCTGAGTACTTTAGCGACGCATTCAGGTACGATCCCCTCGGGAAGTCGCCCATGAACTACGAGATCGCGCACGAGACTCGAGCTGATATCCACATGCTTTGCGTCATAGAGAAAAAAAACAGTTTTGATTTTTGGATCGAGTCGCCTGTTCATGTATGCCATTGTCGATTCATACGGCAATTCAGCGGCGTTGCGCAGGCCACGAGCCAGAACTGAACAGTTGTGCTCTCTCGCAAAATCAGTTACGAGGCCGCTCCACGTATGTATGCGCATGCGATCGCCGAATTTGTTGATAGCATGAAGCATTTCGACTCTCTCCTCGATGGTGAAGAAACCTTCTTTCTCAGGGTTGAGAGCAACAACGACGTACAGGGTGTCAAAAATGCCAAGGGCACTCTCGATGACATCGAGGTGCCCCATCGTGGGGGGATCAAAGCTTCCGGCGAATACTGCGTTTGGCATATTCGATACTCTAATGCAAGTGGAGCGAGAGGGTCAACATAAATCATAAAATAGGATTACCAATTCATCTTGGAACAGCATCGATCTTGACATATACTCAAAGCAATATGCACGCGAATCTCTTCACTACCGCAAAAGCGCATCTCTCGCAGGAGCTTGCCCCAGCCGGAAGGAAGGCAGGGCTGTCGATGCGGATCGCTTGGACTCTGTTCGCGGTGGTTCTCTCCGCGCTCGCACAGCCTAATGAGCTATTTCTCTATGGGAATTGGTTTCTTGGGCTCTTTTGCCTTGTGCCGCTTTACATCGCGCTAGTCAGAACCGAACGATTAGGCGAAGCAGGACTGCTCGGGGCTATCTTTGGCTCCCTCAACCACGCGCTTACAAGTTATTGGCTCTTCTTCTACAAAGACTTTGCGTTTTGGACGCTGGGATCGACAACGATTGCATATGCAGTTGTGTATGCGGCAGCAATTACCTATGGGTGGTTCATGCTGAGGCATGCTGGGCGAGCGAGACCTCTTGTGTTCGCGCTTGCCTGGGCTTCCTTTGAGTTTGCGAAATCCACGGGCTTTTTAGGTTACCCGTGGGGCCTTCTTCCTTATTCTTTTACCGCTATACCTATTATGCTACAAAGCGCAGATATATGGGGAGTCTACGGCATTTCCGCATTTCTCGCGCTATGCTCCGCTTCCTTAGGAGAGGTTCTGCTCAGCTTGGAAACAGGCACAC
>CAYXOW010000026.1:0-2713 GCA_964466815.1 uncultured Treponema sp. | reverse complement strand
AGTTGCGGAAGCTTTTGCAGACTCGCGGAACCCGATGGGTAATGGCGTCTGCAATATTCGCTCTCGCATTGTTCGCCTACGGTTTGTGGATCTTTCAGCACCCATTTCCGGTTCGAACTACTGTGCGACTCCTTCTATGTCAGCAAAACACGGATCCATGGGTCTCCGGCGAGATATCGGCGCTCCAATCGAATATTGCTTTGGCAAAGAAAGCACTCGATCAAAATGAAAATGTGCATCGCCCTAAACCGGATCTCATTGTATTCAGCGAAATGAGCTTACAGCGGCCTTTCGCTGAGTACCACGCATGGTTTGAGAACAATCCACCTTCTTTGCCACTTTTATCCTTCCTAAAGCAAACCGACATTCCTCTTCTCACGGGTCTGCCGGTGGTGACGAATTGGTCGACCTACGAAGCGTCCAATTCCGTTGGACTCATCTACCCCAGTGGGAATATAGGAATGACCTACGCAAAAATGCATCCGGTTCCTTTTGCCGAGGCGATTCCTTTCTGGGATATATCCTGGTTCCGTGCATTCGTTCAAAAAGTGATCGGCCTTGAGAGTGGTTGGGTTATGGGGACAAAGCCTGTGGTCTTCTCTCTGGACCTCCAAAATCGCGGTGCAGTGTGCACAGATATCCATACGCTTCCCAGCATAAAATTCTCAGCACCTATCTGTTTCGAGGATGCTTTTGATGAACTCTGTCGTGACTTTTTTCTTCGAGGCGCCGACTTGCTCATCAATCTTACGAACGATTCGTGGTCACGTACCAGGAGCGCACAGGTGCAGCACTATGCTGTCGCTTGTTTTCGAGCCATCGAGAGCCGGAGAACACTTGTGCGCTCGACAAACTCGGGTGTCACCTGCGTCGTGGGGGCCGATGGAAGAAATATCATAGAGCTTCCTCAATTTGTTGCCGATTCAACTATTGTCGATGTCCCAGTGTACAGAACCACAATGACACTTTTTATGCGACTCGGCGATTGGTTTGCTTGGTTTTGCGCTGTTTTCACAGGAGCGATGTTTCTGTGGTCAATAATGCAAGAATATAAAAAAATGTAATGTTTTAGCTTTCTTTTTCATTTATAGTACATGATAGAATTATAAATGAGGAGGATGAGACTTTGAGCATTACGAACTATATCAATACTGAAACCTTAGAGTCGCTTGAAGATGTCTGCAATATCGTACAGTATCGCGAACACACGGCTTTTGACGCCGTCCCCTTCGTTGGCTCGTTGAAGAAACATCCGTATGATCAAGAAAAATGCCTCATTCTTCTGCTCCAGCATCAGGCACGAATGCCATGGTTTAAAAAGGGAGAACTTCTTGAGATTAAAACTCGCGATGTCCAGGGCCTCGACGTGATGCCGTCTACGATTGATTTGGCGGGAACTGCAATAAATATGTATCGAATTTGGATTCGAAGAGGAGCTATCGCTGTGCGCTTTGAGCCTTTTGAAATTTCAGATGAAGGTTATAGGCCTTTTGATGTCGACAGCATTACTCGACTTCTGTCAAAGAAGGGTTAAATGGAAACGTACGCGGAGAAGAGCCGGTATTGGCGTCGCCTCCACGGAGAAAATATTCAGTGTGTGCTCTGTTCTCATGTCTGCACACTTAGTGAGGGGGAATTTGGACACTGTGGAGCAAGGCAGAATATCGGTGGACAGATGAACCTCCCTTTTTACGCGAACATTTCTTCTATAGCAATTGATCCCATCGAGAAGAAGCCTTTGCGTCGCTTCTTACCGGGCACATGGACATACTCAGTAGGTTTTTGGCATTGCAGCATGGATTGTCCTTTCTGTCAGAATTGGGAAATAGCCCATCCAATACGCGTTCTCGGGACCATAGTTTCCCCGGAAAGGCTTATCTCGCAAGCTGAAAAATCCGGCTGCCCCTCGATCAGCTTTACATATTCGGAACCGACCATTCACATTGAATATGTCGTAGAAGCGATGAAGCTTGCACACGAACGAGGTCTCAAGACGATCCTTGTAACGAACGGAAATCTCCTTCCCGATCCCGCAAAGGAAATCCTTGAGCTCACCGATGCGACAAACATCGACTATAAAGCCTCACAAGCAAAAACGTATAAAGAAGTGCTCGGCGGCAACTTGAAGGTAGTGCAAAATTTTATACAGATTGCCCATCAAGCCTGCCATACAGAAGTCACTTCGCTCGCAGTCCCCGGAATATTGGATAATCCCGCTCAAATCGATGAAATTTCACACTATCTCGCATCGATATCTCCGGATATTCCCTTGCACATTACAAGATACCACCCTGCATGGCACTACCATGAGCCTCCTCTTTCTTCCACGACAATTATTGCGATGAAAATGCGCGCCGAACGCAATCTCAAGTATGTCTACGCATATGTCTGAGCATTTACCTCTTGACAGATTTTTCATATTTCGGCATTGTAAGCATCACCGATTGCACGGTGGGTGTAGCTCAGGTGGTAGAGTGCCAGACTGTGGATCTGGTTGTCGTGGGTTCGATCCCCATCACCCACCCGAGCCCGTTACCGCCCAATTCCGGTTTCGGGAATGAACCAAGAGGCGTTCGTAGCTCAGCTGGATAGAGCGACGGACTTCGAATCCGTAGGCCGCAGGTTCGAGTCCTGCCGGACGCAGTTGGAAAAAAACGTGGGCCGCTAGCTCAGCTGGCAGAGCAGCAGACTCTTAATCTGCGGGTCGAAGGTT
>CAYXOW010000025.1:12604-22097 GCA_964466815.1 uncultured Treponema sp. | reverse complement strand
CGGCAATGCCGGCAACGCCGTCGCCGCGCTGAAAGCGGGCGCATTCGATTACCTCGTCAAGCCGAGCTCTCTCGAGAAAATTCGCGAAACACTCGAAAAAGCATTTTCGTACCGTGAAGTAATGGAGATGAAGGCCGAAGAGGAGCGCAAACGGGAACAACAGCGGCTCGATCTCGAAAAACGCGTAGAATCGAGCTACGAGGAGCTGGGAAACGTCTATCAAAAGCTGAAAAAAATGAACATGCAGACCGCCTACGCCCTCGCCGAAACCATCGAGGTCAAAGACCGCTACACGCAGGGCCACTGTGAACGTGTGCGCTGGCTGAGTTCACAGATCGGAAAGGCAATGCATCTCCCCGCCGATGATATTGAGCAGCTCGAGTACGCTGCGCTGTTGCATGACATCGGAAAAATCGGGATCCCCGATTCCATCCTCAATAAAAAAGGCCCTTTGGACGATCGTGAACGTGAAATCATCCGCATGCACCCTATCATTGGAGCCCAAATTCTTTCAACTGTCGAATTTTTCGAACGAGCAGCTTCGGCAGTGCGGCATCACCATGAGCGCTGGGACGGCAAGGGATATCCTGATGGAGTTATGAGCGACGAAATCGATCGACTCGCTCGCATTATTTCGCTCGCAGATACGCTCGATGCAATGGCAACCACGAGGCCCTACCGAGTCGCACTCGATTTCGAGCATGTGATCGGAGAAATTCGGGCACTCAGAGGGGTTCAATTCGCACCGGATGTGGTCGATATATTTTTTTACTCCGGCCTAGATAGAGCATACTTGAAAAAACTCCAGGAAGAGTCCGGTAAAAACTGAAACAATTCGTTTCAGAAGCGATACACAAAGCGCCCTTGGATAGTCTCGCCGCTTTTATTCCAGAACGAGGCGCGCTTGAATCCATAGAGCACCGACTGATCGATATCCGGGTCGCCTGAAGACTGCAGAAGTTCGACACCTCGCAGTTGCTTATCTTTTGTGACCGAGAAACCGATGACCACAGGATTAAGGGTTTTACCGGACTTGTAGTCGGCTTTTACGACGTTATACCCTGCGTCCTCGAGCATCTCCCACATTTTTTCGCGCACCTCGATCGGTACAGCATTCGTGAGCCGGTACTCGTCGCCCGACTTCGAATAGTAGTTCAAAAAGGCGCGCTTTCTCGCGTCTGCGGTCGAGATGATCGTGTTGGGTGGAATGATCTCATTGGGTATCGCGTTGAAAAGAGAAGCCGGGATCGTCGCAGGAAGCGGCATACTTAGATAAATTGGCACATAGATGCTCTGCCCCACCGTCTCCGAAGATCCACCGAGCGTGGTCTCCACGGAATTACCTGCCTCGCTCTTACTGATTCGAGTTTCCTGTCCCGTTCCCCAAGGTACCTGGCCTTCACCGGGGGCCAACACAGATGTCTCGCTCGAACTGACGCGCGAACCAGGGCCGCGTTGGCCTGGAACCCAGGGTTCGACCGGTTGCTGGACTGCAGGCGTTATCGGCGCAGGTGTTGGTTCAACATTGGAGGAAGGTATGGGAGGGGGTGCAGGCTTTGGGGCTGGCTGAGGAGTCTGGGTTTTAACCTGCGGTGTAGGGGCGGGTGGAGGTGGCGGCGCAGGTTTCTCGACGACTACGGAATCCTTTTTTATCTGAGATCCCAGGCCGACATCGTTGGCGACAGGTCCTTGAATATTCACGATAAGAGTTCTGTTGGTGAAATCGATGCTCTCAGGACGAAGAATGTCGTACACGATGCCCGCGATAAACAGCAGTGTGTAAATACAAATAGCTATAATGTATGAAATGAGAGTTCGTTTGCGCTGTTCTTTCTGGACATACGTGAGCGTCTCGGTCATTGCACCACCTTTTCTTTCCTGGTGATGAGCCCAACATTTTCGATGCCGTTGAACCGCATCGCGTCGAGCACCGAGATGATGAGCTGGTATTCCGAGGCCGATTGCCCCTCGAGTATCGCGCGAATCTGTTTCGCGTCGGAACCGCTTACTCGTTTGCTCAGCACTGACTGAAGACCTTTGAGGTCTGTTTTTGTCTTATCGACATATATTTCAGATGGAGAGACGACCACGACTCTCAGCTCTGGCGTCGAGATCGACTGGGCAGTCTGCGAGCTCGGCAGCTGGAGGCTGATCCCAGGCGCGGTTTTAAAGGTAGTCGTGATCATAAAGAAGATCACAAGTTGAAGTACGATATCGATAAGAGGAGTCAGATCGAAATTGATCTTGGGTGAAAGCCTTCGGTCGCGTGCCATTATGCCTCCTTTGAGGCTGCATCCTCAACCTTGGCGCTCTTTTTGTCGGCGTAGCCAGAAATGAGATTCACGAGACTGTTCACCTGAGTTTCAAGCCGCGTCATGATGAGATTCACTTTTGTCGAAAAGTAGTTGTAGATCATGATAATGGGAATCGCGACAACTAGGCCGCCGACCGTCGTGATGAGCGCTTCGGCGACACCGCTCGCGAGCGCCGACGGATCGCTCACCGCACCAAAGCGGCCGAGTACACCGAAGGCTTTCATTGTTCCGGTGACGGTTCCTAGAAGTCCGAGGAGCGTTGAGATGTTGGAGATCGTGCCGAGGGCTGTCAATCCGCGTTCAAGATTCACCGACTCCATCGCGGCAGTGTCTTTGAGCAATTCCCGCTGCAGGTACTCAGGCTGATTTCTGTTCTCGATGCCCACTTTGAGCAGCGAGGAGAACGGCGAGACATTCTGATCGCAGATCGCAAGCGCCTCGGAGAAATGTCCTTCCATGAGACTGGACTTAATGCGAAGGAAGAGCTTCTCTTCGTCTATGGAAATGCGGCGAAGATAGAGAAGGCGCTCGATGATGATCGCGAGCGCGACGAGTGAAAGCGCCATGATGACCCACAGAACTGGCCCGCCTTTGACAACAAAATCTAACATGACCGCTCCTTGAAGATGTGATCAGCACCTAAAAAATATATCGCTCAATTTACGACTCATCTAAAGCGAGTGTGCGGATACCGCGGATGCGTAGTGCCACGGCTTGTGCGCGTTTCTCAGCGGCTCCTATATAAGTATCGACATCAAAGAGGCTTTCGATAGCATCAGATGAGAGCCTCGACGTAAAAAACACGTCGGATTTTACGAGCGTTTTAAGTGGATTGGGCTTGCCCTCGCGCACAGCGGCCCAGGCCTGCATCGCGAGATCGCGGAGGTGTTCGTGAGCTTCCTGACGGTCGGCTCCGATTTTTCCGAGGGCCATAAGGACGCGTTCAGTTGCGGAAAATGGAGCATAAGTCTCTACAGTAAGAAGAATTGCGTCATTATTTACATTTTGGCCGGTCACAATATTGCACATCGCCGAAAGAAGCTCATCGGTGGCAAGGAATGCTTCGGGAAGGATGATGCGCCGATTGGCTGAGTCGTCGAGCGTCCGCTCGAGACCGGAAAGCGCCGCATCTTCCCACACAGGCTGGGCATAACTCGCGACGAGCCGCGCAAGAGAGTCGATCTTTTCGGACTCTATAGGATTGCGCTTGAAGGGCATGGCCGAAGAACCTATCTGTCGAGCACCGAAGGGCTCGGAAATCTCCCCCAGCACAGGCATCTGCAGAATGCGAAAATCGAAGGCCATTTTGTGGAGAATCGCGGCCAACTCTGCGAGTAGACTGAGCACACGGTAGTCCTGAACCCTAGGGTAAGTCTGCGTCGCCACTTCGAAGAAGGGGAGCTCGAGTTTATCGGAAAGTGCGCGTTCGAACTCTTCGAGTCGATCTGCGCCGATGAGTTCGGCGTAGGAGGCGGAAGTGCCGACAGCCCCTTTGAAACCTTTGCCCTTTATAGCGTGCTCCATGCGCGTAACGCGTTCGTAGGTGTCGGCGAGATCCTGCGCGTAGGACGCATAGCGATACCCGAGCGTGGTAGGTTCCGCAGGCTGCAAGTGAGTGAAGGCCATCGCAGGAACAGCCGCGTAGCGTTCGATTTTGTCGGCGAGCGCGTCGAGGAGCGAAAACAGTCTCTTTTTTATGATGCGGATACTGTCGCGGATACGGATCGCGTCGGTATTGTCTTCGATGTCCATAGAAGTCGCACCGAGGTGGAGAATGCCGCCGGCAGTTGGACACTGGGAAGCGTAGGTGCGAAGCTCAGCCATAAGATCGTGGCGGATCGATTTTTCAATCTCTTCGGCCTTTGCAAAATCTATATCAGTTGTATGGCGCTCAAGTTCATCTATCTGCGAGGCTTTTACAAGACCATAGCGCGATTCGACCTCCGCGAGAGCGAGCCATATCCGCCGCCACAGAATGCGTTTATTTCGCTCGCTCCATATCGCGCGCATCTGCGGCGATCCATATCTCCACGAAAATGGTGATTGAAACTGATCGAAAGTATCCATTTTCATATACTAACATTTTGAGCCTAAAAATTGAATCGGGACGGCTGATCGCGAGCGAATTAGTTATGCGTGCGCACAACAACGCGGCCGCGTGAATGCAACGCATACCATGGAGGAGGTCGTATGAATCATCTCAATAGTATCTTGGTTGAAGGAAATCTCGTGCGTGATCCGAACTTTCGATCCACCACTTCGGGGAACCAGGTCTGCGACTTTACGCTCGCAACGAATCGCAGCTACAAAATCGCGGATCAAAAATACGAGAATGAAGTCTCATATTTTGACATCGAAGCGTGGGCCAGGCTCGGCTCAGCGTGCGCCCAGAATCTTAAAAAGGGGCGAGGTGTGCGCGTCGTCGGGCGGCTCAAACAGGATCGTTGGACGGATCCGGAGGGCAAGACACACGCAAGGGTCAAAATTGTCGCTGAACATGTCGAATTTAAACCCATCAGCAAAGCAAACCACGAAGAATTGAAAAAAACCGAAGGCGCATGTATCGAAGAACCTTCGCGCACCGAAATCAGTGAGGCAGTATTTTAATTATCGGCAATAATCATCGGCACGAGCTCGGACAAGGGAAAATGAAGGCTGAGGGTGCATTCAACCCCTCAGCTTTTTTTCTCACTGTGCTCGTTGAAATAATATGGAAGCAGTGCGTCCGTCGCGTCTTGCACCGCTTGCGCCAGGAGCGATAAAAAGCGATCGCGAATCTCGATATTTTTCATGCGTGCAGTGGGGCCTGATATGCTGATGGCCCCAACAAAATCGGAGCCTGGCAGGCGCAACGGCATCGCGTAGCAGGTGAGGCCAATTTCGAATTCTTCTTTGTCGAGTCCATACCCTAAACTTCGAGCCTTATTCACTTCTTCGATGATATCTTCTGGTTCGGTAATAGTCGACTCGGTGATTTTCTCAAGCGGGCCAGGCCCGAGAATTGCGCGTATGCGATCATCGCTCAGCTGCGAAAGAATGGCCTTTCCGACGCCTGTGCAATAGAGCGGCAACCGATCGCCTGGCATCGAGCGCATGCGGAGACTTCGGTTGGCTTCGGCGCGATCGAGGTAGATCGCAGTTTCTCCCGCGAGATAGGCAAGGTTGACTGATTCGCCAGATTCTCTCGCGAGCCGTTCAATAATAGGACGGACTTTTTCCACCACAATCTGCCTGACCGGCACCTTGCTGCCAAGTTCGAAGAGTGACAACCCCAAAGTCCAGCCGGAGTTGCAGCGTTCGACGACGCCCTTCGACTCGAGCACATTGAGATATCTGAGTGCGGTTGCTTTATTCATGCCCGTCTCTTTGGAAAGCTTAGCGAGAGTTACGCCATCTCCTACATTCGCGAGATAAAATAGAATATCGAGAGCCTTGCCTGCCGATTCACTCATACTCCAGCACTCCTAAAACGCCATTTACAAACCGCTCTCAGAGCCTTCTTCTCTTAAAACGAGCTCTTGCACAGGAGGCGGCAATGTCATTTTTTGAAACAGCGTTTTATCTTTTCAACTGTATATGGAGAAGCCCATGACGTCAAGGAAGTAGAGGGATTCTTTTTATAGAATCATCGCTGTGGTGAACGTTTTTTAGGCGAACGCTCAGATCGTGGGAAGGTCGGCGCTCTCTTTGAAGCATGGGGATGCCTTGCGTTCGCGTTCAAAAAGCCGTTCGACCTGTCCCTGGGCTTGGCTGTGCCTTGGCCGCCACTTCGCAGACCCGGTTTTGAAGATCGAGCACGAGTGTCGGGAGCCCCACTGTTCGTTCGGACTGTGTCCTCGCTCCAGAAACCATCTTTCCAGTTGAAGCGTGTTGTGTTCGGCAGGACCTTGAACTGTTCGATCGCTTTGGCGAGGTCTCGATAGAGTCCACGCGAGGGGTCGGCGTTCGACAGATCGAGAATAAAGCGCGAGAACCCCTGTTTCTTGAGATTGGGCACGAGATCGATGAGCGAGAATGGGGTGTCGGGGATGACCGAAGAGTAGTCTCGTCGGCCCATGAGGGTAAATGCATTGCCTTCACGGTCCGTAAAGTGCGTGTGCTCATATTTTTGCGTAAGGTCCGCCCGAATTCTGAACAGATCTGGATAGCCGAAAAGCAGAGGCGCGAAAAATTGAGCTGGCAAATATTCAGTGAGCTTGTACAGATCCTGGCGTGAGATTTCATAAGGCGGGATGATCGCCTGCACACCCTGCTCAAGGTAATACGAGAGAGCCCAGGGATTGAACACGTAGAGCCACGGCCCTGCGATCACCGTAACATTCTTGCAGCGCAGTAATGCGAAATGCGCCTGATTGTTTGCAACGACTAAGGAAACGCCCTTCTCTATCCAGTAGTCGAGCTCAGTCGGCAGCCACGTCGCATCGGATTCGGTGTAGTATGGGTCGAGCCATAAAATGAGTTTTTCGCGCTTGAAGGGAAGCGTGGACTCGTCACGGCGCATATTTTCGGCATTGAGTTTATTGAAGAGAATCATCGCCCGCTTCGGCTTGAAGGTGAGGATGGCGTGGAGATCGGCCACTTTTCCGGCAAGGATGTAGATGCCGGGTTCAAAGCTCTTTTCGAGGGTCTTGCCGTCGAGGCGAGCAAGTTCAGGCCGCGGCGCGCTGTGATTCGTGGGGAATTTATGGAAGCGATCGAGACTCTTGGGCAGCACCGGTTTGTAACGGCGAGCCATGCTTGCGGTCTGGATGAGGTAGACATCGTCGTTCTGGCGCCAGTCACCATCAAGCTGCAGGAGCATGCCCTCGAGACCATACTTGATGGCTTGAATTTTCGCGGTGATGCGCCCTGAATCGTCTTTGCGGTGAATGCGGACCGAATCGCGCTCGGCGAGGCCCTCGTAGGTGTTCATCAGTGCCCAGCGCTTTTCGTCGATCGTGCGCGCGTCGCGGATGCGGCCGAGGTGGACGCCGGTGCCGCCTGCTTGATCGGGGTGGATGTAGTCGTCGGGTTGTCCCGAGATGAAAAAGGTAGTTTTACGGCGTGCGAAATCCGCCTGCAGCATCGCCTTCGCCTTGATGATCGCCCTTTCACGGTCGATCTCGCAGTTGTCAATGAGATGGCGGTAGGCTGCGACAACAGTGCCGACATACTCGGCAGATTTCATTCGACCCTCGATTTTCAGAGCGTTCACCCCGGCATCGATCAGGGCAGGTACATACTCGATGAGCTGAAGATCGTCGGGGGAGAAGTAGTAGCCAGAGTCGCTCTCGCTCTCGTAGAGGCGTCTGCAGGCCTGCGTGCACATGCCGCGGTTCGCGCTCTTGCCGCCAAGGTAACTCGAGAAAAGGCAGATGCCGGACGCGCTCACACAGAGCGCACCATGCACAAAAAACTCGAGTTCGACGCTTGTATACTGGCGAATCTGCGCAAGCTCATCGAGGGAGAGCTCGCGCGCGAGTACAACGCGTTTGAAGCCCGCACGGGAGAGCTGATTGCATCCCGCCGAGGACGCGACATTCATTTGCGTCGAGCCGTGAAGCTGCAGCGAGGGGAAATATTGGCGCGCCATTTTTGCGACACCGGCATCTTGCACAATGATGCCATCAGGCCCCACCGAAGCGAGATATTCGAGCAGCTGGTAGAGGCGATCCGCCTCGCGCTCTTCGAAGACAGTATTGACCGTCACATATATTCTTCGTGATCGTTCGTGTAGGGCGCCGACCGCCGCCTCAAACTGGTTGAACGCGAAATTTGTCGTGCGCATACGCGCGTTGAAGGATCGGAGACCGAGGTAGACTGCGTCGGCGCCTTCGCCGATCGCCGCGTCGAGCGCTTCGGGCGATCCAGCCGGCGCAAGGAGTTCAATTCTTTTCACAGCATTCTTATACGCTTGAATGGCGCTTCTATGCAAGGAGATAGGGTGTTGCCTGCGAGCGCACCCACTGGGCTTGCACATGTCGAAAAATCGATATCAGTGTGGGGCACACGTGCGTTCCCAGCGATACGAGCGCCTCTCCGGTCGCCACCGCACTTGTGTTGTAATTCCGAGCCTTTTCCTATATAGTTACAGAGCCTCGAACTGAGGCGCATTTTCGCAGAAATTTTCTATCCCTGCGCGCATCGCGGAGCAATCAATGAGCCTTGAGAAAATACGCAATATTGGAATTATGGCGCATATCGACGCTGGAAAAACCACCACCACCGAACGCATCCTCTATTATTCGGGCAAGACCTACAAACTCGGCGAAGTCGACGACGGCGAAGCCACGATGGACTGGATGGATCAGGAGCAGGAGCGCGGCATCACGATTCAGAGCGCCGCGACCACTACATTCTGGCGCGACCATCAGATCAACATCATCGACACACCGGGGCATGTAGACTTTACCGCCGAGGTGGAGCGATCCCTGCGCGTTTTGGATGGTGCCATTGCGGTGTTCTGCGCAGTGGGAGGCGTCGAGCCGCAGTCGGAGACGGTGTGGCACCAGGCCGATCGCTACCACGTGCCCAGAATTGCATACATCAACAAAATGGACAGGCTCGGTGCCGATTTCGAGGCGGTGCTCCAGGATATGCGCGCGAAACTTGGCGCCAATCCCATCCCACTCAACATACCGATCGGAAAAGAGGGCAACTTCGAGGGCGTTCTCGACCTCATCGAGATGCGAGAGATACGCTGGAACGACGACGGCTCGGAGATGCAATTCTCACCGATCGCCGAAGCGCGATTGGAACTCGCACATCATTGGCATGAAAACCTTATCGACGCGGTGTCGGCTCAGTCAGACATCATCACAAACCTCTATCTGGAGGGCGCGCCGATCCCCAACGACACACTTAAGGCTGAAATACGCAGAGCGTGCATTGCGCGGCACTTCGTTCCGGTCTTCGCCGGCGCATCGAGACGGAATATGGGTGTGCAGCCTCTCATCGATGCAATCGTCGACTATCTGCCGGCGCCGGACGAAGTTGGCGCCATAAAAGCCTTCCACTCAAAAAAAGAGGAAGATGTCGAGATTCCATGCCAGATCAGCGGTTACCCCCTCGGCCTCGTCTTCAAAGTCCAATACGATCGCGAAGCCGGCTCGCTCTGCTATGTGCGCATGTACTCCGGCACGCTGCACACCGCTTCGACCGTGTACAACACCTCGAAGAAAAAGCGCGAGCGTGTCACA
>CAYXOW010000025.1:0-12584 GCA_964466815.1 uncultured Treponema sp. | reverse complement strand
TGCGCATGCACGCGAACAAGAGCGAGCCGATAGAGTCGGTGAGCGCGGGCGATATCGCAGTCTTTGTCGGACTCAAACTGGCCCAGACCGGCGATACGCTCGGCACCGAGGGCTACCCGGTGCTCCTCGAAAAAATGCACTTCCCAGAACCAGTTATTTCCGTGGCGATCGAGCCCAAGACCCTTTCCGATCGCGACAAGCTCAAGGAGGCGCTCGATATCCTCGCCCGCGAAGATCCGACCTTCGCCGTGCACGAAGATGAAGAGACCGGCCAGATCATTATCCGCGGAATGGGAGAGCTCCACCTCGATGTGCTTGTTACCCGCGTGATCCGCGAATTTAAAGTTCAGGCGAAGATCGGCAATCCGCAGGTGACCTACCGAGAGTCGATATCCTCAAAGTTTCGCTACAGCGAAAAATTCCACAAGGTCATCGCCGGTAAAGAGAACACCGCCGGTCTTACCATCGAAGTCGAGCCTCTTCCACGCGGCACAGGCAATCAGTATAAGAAGGCGCTCCGCGCGCATGAAGTTCCGGAAGAAATTTACGATGCGATCGAGCGGGGTATCATGTCGGCATTCCAGTCCGGCATCCAGTACGGTTACCCATCGGTCGATATCGGCGTAACGCTGGTTGATATCGATTACAGTGAACTCACTTCCACACCTTTTGCCTTTGAGGCTTGTGCGAACATGGCCTACGATGGCGCGTGCAGGGCAGCGAATCCCGTGCTCCTCGAACCGATCATGAAGGTCGATATTTTGGCGCCGAAAGAATTTGTCGGCGAAGTGATGAGCCTGGTGTCGCAGCGCGGAGGCCTGATCCACGGGTCCGAGACAAAGAATGTTTCCGAAGTTATTCACGCTCAAGCGCCGCTCGCAACCATGTTCGGCTTTACGACGAGCCTGCGTTCGGTGAGCCAGGGCCGAGCATCATTCAGCATGGAGTTCAGCCACTTCGAGCCAAAGCGCGGATAGATCCAAAAACCTGAAGCCTCACCGCTCTGGACCGCGTCTCTCATTTGGAGGAGACGTGGATGTTATCGTTTCGCTTGTCGAAATATATCATTGGGTTTATCGCGACACTGATTGCACGAGGAGCGCTTTGGGGTCCGCCGGATGCAAAGGCAGCGACACCGAACACGCTTTCGCTGTCGGTGCTCAGCGCCATTCTTCCGCTCCAGACTTCTGTAGCAAGCTGCGGATATGCAGCCGCGGCCGCCCTCCTCAATATTGCGAGCACGGTAGAATGCATCGACCACATCCAGACAGGCGAATATTCCGGCGCCCCAGAGATCGGCCCTCCGCACACCGATATCTCGCTCTTTCAAGATTATAAAAAGACGCCGCCCATCTCATTGAGCGACATTCAGGTCTTGATCCAAAAAAATGAACTTCAAGCGAAGGCCTTTTTTATTCGGCCCTCGGCCCTCGCGGATATGACGTCCCACGCCCCACTACCCCTTGTGCTGCATCTCGAAGAGAAATTTCAGCACTTCGTGCTGGCCATCGACGCGGACGCGAATTATTTCCTTATATTCGATCCTGCGCAGGGGATCATCGTGAGCCCTCATTCCGAAATCGAATCGCGGGCCTCGGGCCATGTACTCGCGGTTGCTGCAAATTACGGCGGCACGTCGATCAATGCAATGAAAATATTCAGAAAAGCGTTGTGGAGTGTGGTAGGTTCAGAAGCAAGAGAGCACAAAAGCCCCGATGAGAACTTCGAGGTCGAAGAGCTCGCGGTGTTCGGGAATACTTTCGATATTCCTAAGCTGGAGATCGACTTCGCCGATGAACCATAAAAAGAGACCGAATTTGGGATCGATGCGGAAGGCGTACTCTAAGAAATCGTTCGCCTTGCCGAGAGGCCCAAAAAGCAGTGAAGGGATCTGCCGCGATATTCTGACAAAGTTGCGAAAAGCTGAAACAAGACGTCCGTCGCGATACTCTTCCACGAAGCGCGCCAGATCGCCGAGAAGCTCTTCTTGGTTGATGTTCTCGGTGCCGTCGGCCCATGTCTTATTGATGAGCAGCGTCATGTTTTCGCGGAAAATGCGGAGCAGATGGAACACGCGAATGAGGCGCTGATCCTCAGTGCACTCGATATAAAAGCTGAATTCTCCAGGGTTTCCGAGAAGATTGGCGATAGCGATGGCGGATTTTATACGTTCCTGTCCAGTCGATTTGGTCATTGTGTCGAAAAGCTCGAACACTTTTTTCTCGGATTCGGTCACGAGTGTGTTTACTCTGGCAGTATCGACAAAATCCATGGTGATACCATGACGAAAAGGACAAAAATGGTCAAGAGGGGATGAACACACGCAAGAGCACTGGTGCCTGTTGCGCGCAGTGCTCGAATATTTCATACTTTCCGCATGACAAACGATATAAGAATCTACAGAGAAGTGCGTGTGGGCGAAGGATTCGTTCCTCCTCGGTATCTCAAACCAGGAGAAAATGAGTATCGAATCCGCGACGAGCAGCTTCGGAACCTCGGCAAAGAGCCTACAGCTTTCCGTCCACTCAGCGCACACGAACTCGAAGTGCTCGTCCGCAACAGCAACACCTGCAACGATTGGACACAGTTCCTCGTGATGGATCCCTTCTGCCCGGAATTGCTGCGCAACAACAGCTTTTTCGGACTGATTCGTGTTTCACGGCTCGAACACATCACTATCGAGCACCACGACATATCCGCCGAAGCCGGGATCGTCAATTCGCAAGTGATCGCCTGCGACATCGGCGACAACTGCATAATCTCAAATTGCGCATACCTGTCGCACTATATCATCGATGACCACTGCGTGCTGATCAACAATGCCGAAGTGCAAGTTTCCAACCACGCAAAATTCGGTAACGGCATCGTCATGGAAAGCGAAGAGGAAACCGTGCGTATCACGCTGGACGTTATGAACGAGAATGGCGGACGCGCGATTTTTCCATTCGATGGAATGCTTCCGGGCGATGCTTGGCTTTGGGCGAAATTTCGCGATCGCACCGCACTCATGGAACGTTTTGCCCAAATGACGAACACTCGATTCGATCGACGCCTCGGTCGGTATGGGGTAATCGGGCGGGAGAGCGTACTCAAGCACAATCGCATCATCAAGGATACCTATATAGGCGAGAGCGCCTACATCAAAGGCTCGAACAAGCTCAAAAATCTCACCATCAACTCGAGCGCCCAAGCCCCAACGCAGATCGGCGAGGGGGTCGAACTCGTCAACGGGATTCTCGGTTTCGGCTGCCGCGTATTCTACGGTTGCAAAGCAGTGCGCTTCGTGATGTGCGACAACTCGGCGCTGAAATACGGCGCGCGGCTCATCCACTCCGTACTCGGTGAAAACAGCACGGTTTCCTGTTGCGAGATTCTGAACAACCTCATTTTCCCCTCACACGAGCAGCACCACAACACGAGTTTTCTCATAGCCAGCCTCATTAAAGGCCAATCGAATCTCGCGGCAGGCGCGACAATCGGCTCGAATCACAATTCGCGCGCGCCGGATGGAGAAATCGAGGCGGGACGCGGCTTTTGGCCGGGGCTCTGCACTTCGGTCAAGCATTCTTCGCGTTTCGCATCCTTCTGCCTGCTTTCGAAAGGCGACTATAAGCATGAACTGAATATTCAATTCCCTTTCTGTCTGGTCGATACCGATGAGACAGAAGGAAGGTTGACGCTGTCCCCAGGCTGGTGGTGGCACTCGAATGCATACGCGCTCATGCGCAACGAGAGGAAATTTCGTGAGCGCGACAGGCGAAGGAATCTCGAGATCGGCTACGTGTATTCACCTTTTGCCCCCGATACAGCCTCCGAAATTCTTCAAGGTCTGACGATTCTCGAGCGCGCAGTGGGCAAAGCGGCCGTCGCCAATTTAGATGGGAATGAGGACAATCGGAGCATTTTCGGCGACCGTGTCGTTGATCTCATACAGGAACTGAGAGCCACATCATCCCTCGCGATCGATCGGAGCGGAGATCGGAAAGAACATCGCACGATACTCGGCGAGATCGGCGCGCGTATTTGTGCAACTGCCAGGGATCCTCTCCCCTTTGATGTTCGTGTGGAAGGATTCGAAAATTCCGCACGACCCCAGATTGTAATAAAGCCATGTCGTGCGTGGAATTCATACCGAGAGATGCTCTTATGGTTCGCGATTCGCCAGCTTTTGCCCGAACTTGAGCACGGGATAATACAACAAGAGAAAGACGCGAATCGCACCTCAAAGAGCCCGGATAGCGAAACAGTAGCGAATGCACCGCGCTGGCAGTCCGACGCCTCTTCTACGGCGACGTCTGTCCGCGCCCTCGGCATACGCTGGGAGAACCTTGGGGGTTTCCTTGTGGAATCTTCGAAACTTGAGGTTCTCATTTCGCGGATCGAGAGTGGGAGCATCGAGAGCTGGGATGAGCTCCACGACGCTTACCGAGTTCTTGCCCAAGAATATACTCGCGATGCGTCGAGATATGCGTGGAGCATCTTAAGATATCTCAAGCTCGATATTAAAAATGCGAGCAATATCGAAATCGATGGGTTCGGCGACCATGAAGCTACATTGCCCGCGCTCAATACAGCCGATCTTGCCGCATTCCTCGAAAAGGCAAAAAGCCTGTCGATCGAAATCAATCAGCGCGTCTACGCATCGCGCGCAAAGGATTTTTCGAATCCTTTCCGGAAGGCCACCTTCCGCAACGAGGCTGAGCAGCTGGCCGTATGCGGACGCATCGAAGACAATGGGGCAATTCAGGCGGTGCATCGCGAGATGGAAGAGATACAAGCGTCGATCGAAAGGGTGCTATCGAGCTTGGGTTCGGCCGAACAGATTGTCGAGTAGGGCTTCATCCACACGCGCGGGCATGGTGATTGCGCCAAAATCGCCGTGCTCGCGGTTGAACTCTTCCGAAACTTCCATTGCATGAGGATTGCGCGCCCAAGAGCGACGGGCGACGCCCCCCATCACATCCCAGTTAAGCGCCATTCGGATAACACGGTCCACTTTTTCGGAACCGTCCAACACGAGTCCAAATCCACCATTGATCGCCTTCCCGATACCTACTCCTCCCCCGTTGTGCAACGCAACGAGACTCATGCCCCGCGCGGCGTTTCCGGCAAAGCATTGAATCGCCATATCGGCCATCACATTCGAGCCATCCTTGATGTTGCTCGTTTCGCGGAAAGGACTGTCGGTCCCACCGGTGTCGTGATGATCTCGTCCGAGCATGATAGGGCCGATATCGCCATTCCGCACCATCTCATTGAATCGCAGTGCGATTTTCATACGGCCGAAGGCATCTTGGTACAGAATCCGTGCTTGTGTTCCCACCACCAGGTTGTTCTTTTCGGCATCGCGTATCCAGATGTAGTTGTCGCGGTCTTGGCCACGGCGCTCTGGATCGATGCAATCCATCGCTGCCCGATCGGTTTTCTGCAGATCTTCCTTCTTGCCCGAGAGGCAAACCCAACGAAACGGCCCGTACCCATAATCGAAGAGCTCCGGGCCTAAAATGTCTTCGACGTAGCTTGGAAGTGTGAAGCCATCCTTCTCGTCCACGCCGTTTTTAGAAATTTCTTTAATCCCTGCATCGAACACTGCCTTGAGAAATGAGTTACCGTAATCAAAAAAGTACGTTCCGCGCCCGACAAGGGTCATGATGGCGTTGTAATGGCGCCGGAGCGAGGCATCGACGAGCATGCGAAAATGTTCTCTATCTTCCGAAAGAAGGCGAGTCCGTTCATCAAAGCTGATACCAACAGGGCAGTATCCACCATCGTAGGGTACATGACAACTCGTCTGATCGGAGAGAAGGTCGACGCAAATATTCTGAGCGGCAAGATACTCGAGAAGATCGACAATATTGCCGTGGTACGCCACAGCGATCGATCTTCCTTGGTCGCGCGCAGTTGTCGCGAGACGCGTTGCGTCGACGAGAGAGCCTGTCTCGCAAGAGACCCAGCCTTGACTGAGTCTCGTTTCAATACGCGAGTGGTCGACCTCAGCGATGATGGAAGCAGCACCTGCGATGATAGCCGCCTTTCCCTGTGCCCCCGACATCCCCCCAAGCCCAGAAGAAACAAAGAGTCTACCTGCGAGATTCTTGTCGTGCGGAACGCCGAGCCTGAGCCGCCCCGCGTTGAGGAGCGTATTATAGGTGCCGTGAACGATTCCCTGCGGCCCAATATACATCCATCCACCTGCGGTCATTTGCCCGTAGTTTGCTACGCCCATGGCCGCAGCGACATTGAAATCTTTCAGCGTATCGAACATGCCCACCATGAGGCCATTGGTGATGATCACTCGCGGCGCGAGTGGGTGGCTCGCGAAAATGCCGAGAGGGTGCCCCGACTCGATCACGAGCGTGCCACGCTCGTCGAGCACTTCGAGATAGCGACAGATAAGGCGGTACTGCATCCAATTTTGACAGACCTGCCCCGTTTCGCCGTAGGTAACGAGTTCGTAGGGATAGAGCGCAACGTCGAAGTCGAGGTTATTGTCGATCATCACTCGAAAAGCTTTCCCCTCGATGCAGCGTCCGGAATAGCTGTCGATAGGCAGACCTCTGAGCCTGCCGTGAGGGCGGAAGCGATAGCCATAGATGCGACCCCGATCTCTGAGTTCTTTCAAGAATTCAGGAGCTAGCTGCTCATGCCAACGAGCGGGGATATAGCGAAGCGCATTTTTCAGCGCGAGGCGCTCTTGCGCCATCGTGAGCGATGCTTCACGGCGGGGTGCTCTACGAATTCCAGGTTCGAACACAGGATCGGGGGGAAGTTCGTCGAGGTCTAAGGAAACAATATAAGGATTGGCATTCATTCGATTTGCCTCCATGGATCAATGACACTATTTTGAATCTTATCATGTATTTTGACGAGAGAGCATGTGGCACTGAAGTGCCGGGTACCGCATCACGCCCAGCGTGTCGGAACACGACATCATCAAGCGAAAGGTTCGTCGATTTTTTACCCCTCCCCCTTGTCGAAACATGTTTTTATATATAAATTACACTATATAAGGAGTTTCACGTGACCGAAAATTTGACAAAAGCGACCTTTCTCGAAAAGGTGTTCAATTATGAAACCGAAAAAGAATGGAAATACTCGGGCGATCTCCCGGCGATCATCGATTTCTGGGCGCCATGGTGCGGACCTTGTCGCATGGTCGGGCCAGTTCTCGATAAGATTTCGGAAGAGTATGCCGGCAAGCTCATCGTGTACAAAGTGAACACCGATGAAGAGCAGGAACTGGCAGGTGCGTTTGGCATTCAGAGCATCCCTTCGATGCTCTTTATTCCCGTCAATGGTCAGCCCCAGATGGCGGTCGGCGCGCTCCCCAAAGCGACTATCGTCGACGCGATCAAAGATGTCCTCGGTGTAGAAGCCGCGTAAACTTCCTCTACATTATTTTGGTGACCCCGCGGGTGCTCTTCCCCCCTCTTCCGAGCATCCGCTTTTTTTATTCTTCAGCGCTTCCTTTGCGAACCACAGACCTTTTCTCATTGCCAAGCTCCACGATTCGGATTTATGATTGAAACCGTTGTCAGGACGTACTGCCTGAAATTTCCGGCGCACAACGCAAGGAGAAAATGATGGATAACGACGTAAAATGGTGGAAATTCGACGAAGTCGAGACCTTTATGAAGGCTGGTTTCGAAGCGGTGGGGGTGGCCCCTGAAGTCGCTGCAGTCTGTGCAGATGTACTGATTTCAGCCGACAAGCGTGGTGTCGACTCACACGGTGTTGGACGTTACAAACCGATCTATCTCGATCGAATATGGGCAGGTATTCTTAACCCCGTAACCACTTTCGATGTGGTGCGCGAAACACCGACCACTGCGGTGATCGATGGCCACAACGGTATGGGCCACTATATCGCTAAACGCGCCATGGAGCTCGCTATCGAAAAGGCGGAGAAATTCGGCATCGGCATGACGGTGTGCCGCAACTCGACTCACTACGGCGCTGCGTTCTATTATGCGCGTATGGCGGTTGAGCATGGCATGATCGGCCTCACGACGACGAATGCTCGACCGGCGATCGCGCCGACCTGGGGTGTCGAGCCCATGCTCGGTACGAACCCCCTTACATGGGGCATGCCGTCCGACGAGGATTTCCCCTTTATGCTCGATTGTGCCACATCAACGACGCAGCGCGGCAAAATCGAGCTCTACGATAGGCTTGGCAAAGATCTCCCAGATGGCTGGGTTATCGGTCAGGATGGCAAGTATCGTCACGACACGCATCAGGTGCTCATCGACCTCACCCAGGACAAGGCCGCCCTCACGCCCGTCGGTGGGCTCGGCGAAGATCTGTCGGGGTATAAGGGTTACGGCTATGCGATGGTCGTAGAACTCCTTTCGAGTGCGCTCTCACAGGCGAATTTCATGAAAGCGCTCGCCGACATCGGCCCCGATGGCAAGAAAAAACCCATCGAGCTCGGCCACAGCTTCCTCGCCATCAACATCAGCGCATTCTGCGATCTCGATGACTTCAAGCACCACGTGGGTGAAGTGAGCCGACAGCTCCGCGCCTCGAAAAAGGCTCCGGGTGCTCAGCGTATTTGGACGCCGGGCGAAAAAGAGCATGAAACCTGGCTCTATCGCAAAGATAAAGGCGTGCCCTTCAACCCGCCTCTCATCAAGGCTTTCAAGGAAGTGAAGGAGCGCTGCAAGCTCGACATCGCGCTGCCCTTCTGAGCGCGTGGCGCATCTACATTGTCAAGGCAAACCCCCGCAGCTGCGGGGGTTTTTATTTGCGCCGCGATCGATTGAGTACAGGCCTCATTTCAGAAGGCGAAGCCTTTTCTCTTTACCATATTTTTCGATTAATTTTCCGAGGATTTTTTGAAGCGCAGGTAGCCCATCGGCGACGAGATCCACGAGGTCGTCCGCCATCTCCTCGTCGTAGTTCGCAATGATATAGTCTACGAGGTCGGTCCACACACGCTCATCGCTCATCGTTTTCTGGAGTTCAATCAGAAGATTGAGGCGCAATGTCGAGTTGTTCCTGAGGCGCCGTGTGAAAAGCACGTAGGGACTCAGCACCGTTTTGATCGTGGTCTGCGTTCGAGGCTCTTGGGAAAATAGGTAGAGAATGTCGAGCATCGCGGTATACTGGGCGCTCCCCTGTTCATGAATAATTTTGGGGATGATCTCCTCGAGCGTCTTCTGGCGTTGTCGTAAAACCTTGCGATATTTATTGCCACCTTCGATAAATCCTCCCGCAACATCTCCCCATATCTTCGACTGTACTATGACGGGGATGGCGAGCATCGTGCCTACAGGCGCGAAAATGGTCGCGAGCGGCCACGCGAAAACATTCCTGAAGAAATTCGCAAGGATGACGCTCTTGTCGAAGCCTCTAAGAATATTGTGAGTGACGAGATAAATTCCGTTCACGAACGATATGAAGAAAAAATTGATGAAGAAGTACCAGAATCCGCTGTGCGCGAAGGGCCAGAGCACATCGAAATTTGATTTGACAAATCCGAGCAGAGGTACCGAGAGACCCGTCCAGAACAGCGATTGGGCCACGTTGTCAACATTGATGCTCTTGAGTTTCCAGTATGAGAGGCGTGTGCCTCTGTAGGAGATTAGATCGACCAAGCTGTTGCGGAATGCGGTAATTCCAATCCAGAGAAAACCGTATGCAACACCGACGAAGGGTATTGCGAGCGCAAGGCCCGCAAGAGTACGCAACAGGTTCTTAAACGCAGGGTCAAAGTACCGCCAGGCGCGGAGGGGGCCGATCTTCTCATCGTCGCTGGTGGAGGTGTACCCTTCCCCACTCGATACCTTCCCCATGCTGATGATCTTCGGCACCGCCTTCCCC
Source organism: uncultured Treponema sp. (assembly GCA_964466815.1). Taxonomy (GTDB): domain Bacteria; phylum Spirochaetota; class Spirochaetia; order Treponematales; family Rectinemataceae; genus Rectinema. The sequence goes on along the minus strand of CAYXOW010000025.1, from coordinate 2,759 downwards.
CTCAGCGCCCCCTCGTCCACCGGTACATCCCCAGCCCGCACCATCGCCGACACAAGCTCAGGCAATTTCACGTGCCGCCGTATGTACTTCTGCCGCAGTTTCCCACTCACCCCATCCTCATAGATGAACCCCATCCCAGGTATCTTCGGATTCCGCCCCGTCGCGTCGCTCCCGCACACCGGCCGCAGTGTCGCCCTCCCCTCTCGCTCCGCCCGCTTGTTCCCCTCATTCACATACCGCGCAAATGCCTCTACCTCCCCCTCCTCACGCACCGCACAGTCCTGCGTGTTGTACACCTCCACCTCATCTATGCTCCCCCAGTACTTCTCCACCACCCGCTTCCCTCCCTCCACCCCATGCTCCAGCGGATGAATGAACTTGATCCTGCACCCAGCCCCCCGCAACTTCTCGCTCAACCCCTCCAAATCCGTAAACACCGTCTCATACTCAATCATGTGCGGCGCGTCAAAGTAGCTCGCCAACACCGTGTCCGGCGACAGTTCGTTCAACTCCTCCTTCAGCCTCTTGTACCGCTCCCCCGCACCTCCTCCCCCCATACCCTGCCGCTCCTTCTCCCGCAGCACCTTGTAGTACCACACCCGCCGCTGCAGCACCGGCCGATACTTCATGTACATAAACTCCGCTAAGTGCAGCGGCGTGATGTTCATGTTCGGAATCGTCGCCAATAGCTCGTCCAGCGACAGCGGCATCAGCCGATACTCCCCCTCGTACCCCTCGTTCAACGCCACAAGCCTACTCTCGTTGAACTCCCCCAACAGCCGCCGCACCGCCTCCAACCGCTTCTCCCGATTCCTGTCCAACCCCGCAAAAAATGCCCCTAAATCCTCCGCGTGCCCTCCAAAATACTCCCCCACCGCTCCCACCCCTCCCATGTGCGGCAACTCCGCCATGAAATGGTACCGCTCCCCCTCCACCATCACGCTGTACTCAAGCCCAAGCTCCACCCGCAACCCCATGATCTCCCCCGCCGCAACCACCTCCTCCATCATCTCAAGGTCGCTCACCGACCCATACGCTACCCGCAGCTCCGAAATCCCCTTGATGAACGCGTCGATCACTAACTGCGTCGGATTCTTCCGCCCCGACGTCGCCGTGTCGTGCACATGCCCATCCCACCCGTACCCCAACCCTCCTATCGCCACCCCTCGCTCCGGCAATTCCACAATGTTCAGCTCGTCGCACAGCTTCCGTATCGTCTGGTGCTGCCCTCGCGTCGACATCGAAAAATCGTACAATAGCTCCAGCTGCCGCCGCTTGTTCGTCCGATGCTTCACTACCTCCTTCACCAGCGCCGACTGCACCCGCGCCGTGTTCAGCGGATAGTCGATGTTCGCCGAGTGAAACGCTCCGTCCGCCAGCTTCTTCAGCGCCTCGAGCCGCTTCCCTGAGTGCCGCGAATCCAGATCCCGCACCACCGTCAGGTACGACTCCGCAATCGTGATACGCCGCCGCTTAAACCACCGGTTCGCCGCCTGCGGATGAAACGGCGGCGATGGTACGATGCTCTCCGGCTGATCGATCTTCGCGTTCAGCTCTCGCCGCATCTTCCGCAGCTCCGAGGAAAAACTTAAGCTCCCCACCGCTTTGTTGTACATCCGTTGCAGTCTTGTCTTCGCCATAGATTTGATTCAACCATGTAACGTACATTTGTACAAGAATAAGACTTTTTCTGAGGAGAAGATTGAATTGTGCCAGCGCGCCTTATCGGTCAATCGCGTTGTTGTCGTGCTTCTGGATTTTGCTCCCGATTTTTTCGAGGAGTTTCGTCTCGCGGCTATATTTATCGATAAGCTCGCCCAACCTATCTTGGAGTTCGGGTAGCCCATCGGCGACGAGATCCACGAGGTCGTCCGCCATCTCCTCGTCGTAGTTCGCAATGATATAGTCTACGAGGTCGGTCCACACACGCTCATCGCTCATCGTTTTCTGGAGTTCAATCAGAAGATTGAGGCGCAATGTCGAGTTGTTCCTGAGGCGCCGTGTGAAAAGCACGTAGGGACTCAGCACCGTTTTGATCGTGGTCTGCGTTCGAGGCTCTTGGGAAAATAGGTAGAGAATGTCGAGCATCGCGGTATACTGGGCGCTCCCCTGTTCATGAATAATTTTGGGGATGATCTCCTCGAGCGTCTTCTGGCGCTGTCTGAGGGTTTTCAGGTACTTATTGCTCCCTTCGATGAAGGCTGCCACCACATCGGACCATATTTTAGTCTGGACGATGCTCGGTATATTGAGAGCATACCCCACAGGTGCAAAAATGGTCGCCAGCGGCCATGCGAGTATGCTGCGAAAGATATTTCCTCTCGCCACATTTTTATCAAAACCACGAAGCGTATTGTGCGCAGCGAGATAAAAGCCGTTCGCAAAAGAAATAAAGAAGAATTTCAGAAGGTTATATAGAAAGGTGTCATGAGCCAGAGGCCACACGATATCGAAATTCGTTTTGACGAATCCGAGCACTGGCACCGAGAAACCCGTCCAGAACAGCGATTGAGCCACGTTGTCAAAATTGATGCTCTTGAGTTTCCACTGATTCAGTTTTGTTCCGCGATACGAAATGAGATCTACGATGCTGTTGCGGAAGCCCGTGATAGCGATCCACAAGAATGCGTATCCCGGGCCCACAAATGCCATAGCAACAGTAAATCCGATAAGGGTTCGTATCACATTCTTGAATGTGGGGTTGAAGTACCGCCAGGCGCGGAGGGGGCCGATCTTCTCATCGTCGCTGGTGGAGGTGT
>CAYXOW010000024.1:0-22349 GCA_964466815.1 uncultured Treponema sp. | reverse complement strand
CTCTCCGCCAGAAACGACGCGCAGTACTCTGAATTGAGCGCCGGGCCATAGTTCAGCGAGTTGCATGTGAGTATTCTCCTCGCTTTTTTGTTTGGCACTCCGGGCAGAGTCCTAAAAGCTCCATCATGTGGCCTCGCGGTTCGAACCCATACTGCGCAAAAATCTTTCGTTGTTCTCGCTCGATCGCCGGATTGAGAAATTCGATCACCTTGCCGCACTCGATGCAGAGCAGATGGTCGTGGTGGGGGTGATCCGCGAGGTGTTCGAAGGTGCGCGCACCGTCTGCTTGAAGCGCTTCACGCGCGAGGCCCGCGCTTTCGATCAATCGTATAGTTCTAAATACTGTCGCCTGGCCGATCCCCGGATCGATCTTTTTTGCTTCTTGGAGGATGGCTTCGGTGGTGAGGTGCCCTTCGGTGCGTAAAAATGCCTCGAGAATGATCTTTCGAGGTTTCGTCATCTTCTGATGTCGTGTGCGGAGATAACTCTCGAATCGCTCAATCTCATGCATGTGGAAAACCTCATGAAGGAACAGACCTTGACGTGTGAAGAACAATGAACTCAAACTGGCTTAATGAGAATGATAATCATTATCATAAATGTGTGTCAATCCCTCTACGCGGCAATATTGCCCCGGGCTCCCACATGCCATAAAATCGGTATATGGAAAAGCGATACTACAGCTACCAAAGGATTCACAGACTCGCGCAGTCCATCGCTGCGCGCGTGAAAGAGAGTGGATTCGAACCGGACATCATTGTCGCGATAGGTTCCGGCGGATTCATTCCTGCCAGAATTCTAAGGACATATTTGAAAAAACCGATCCTCGCGGTCGGTATCGCCTACTACGATATCGACGACAAGCCGATGGATTATCCCCGTAAGGTGCAGTGGATCGAAGAGGCGGAGAAGCAACTTGCGGGAAAGCGTATTCTGCTCGTGGATGAAGTCGACGATTCGCGTGTGACGCTCGAGTACTGTACCTCGGAGCTTCTTACGTACCATCCCGCCGCGCTTGCCGTTGCGGTGCTTCACAATAAAGCAAAGGAGAAGCGAGGATCGTTTCCTCCAGGCGTCTCCGCTGTTTTTGTCGGTGAAGAGCTTGGCGATGTCTGGATCGTGTATCCATGGGATGCACTCGATATCGATGCGCACGACGCGCACGCTGAACAAGGGGGAAATACAGTTCTATGAAACACATTTCACCGATTCGAAGATTGCTGATAGCGATCGCGCTCGCACTCGCGCTGCCGGGCATTCTAGTGGCTCAGACAGGTTCGCCGGTTCCTACGGCGAACCAACGGGGCGGACTAGCGAGCGTCTCACCGGTGCAGACCGTCACTCTCGCCAACGGCCTCGAGGTCTTTGTGGTCGAGAACCACGCGGTGCCCCTCGTGACGGTCTGCGTTGCGTTTCGAGGCGGGGCGCTCGCACAGACGCCCAAAACCGCAGGTCTCTTTCACCTCTACGAGCATATGATGTTCAACGGCAACGATAAGTATCCGACAAAGGACGCCTTTACCGCCGCGCTGAACCGCATGGGCACTACGAGCTGGAACGGCGCCACCGGCAAAGAGTACATCAACTACTACATCACCGTGCCCACCGACAAGCTCGCCGACGCGATCGATTTCTGGGCGCACGCGGTGATGGCCCCTACGCTCGACGCGAAAGTGCTCGAAAACGAGAAACAAGTGGTGCTCAACGAGATTCGCGGCTACCACAGCGATCCTTCGCAGATCGCCTCGAACGCACTCGAATCGCGCATGTTCGATCAATATCCTTGGCGCAAAAATATCGACGGCCCCGAGTCGAATATCGCGAACGCGACGGTGGCGGATCTTAGGGATATTCAAAAGACCTACTATGTGCCAAGCAATATGGCGCTCCTCATCGGAGGCGATACGAATATCGACCAAGTAAAGGCGCTCGCCGCGGCTTCGTTCGGGAACTGGCCGCCAGCTCCACAGCCTGTGCTCGGCGAACCGCCCCAGGGGCCGCTCCCCCAGGGGATTCGACTCGTCACTTCAGAGGATCAGTTCTACAGAGGAATTGCACAGGTACAGTACCGCTGGCGTGGCCCAGATGTCACGCGGCAGACCTTCGATACCTATGTTTCGGATGTGCTGCTCTTTTTACTCTCGTCGCCTTCGGGCCCCTTCAAATCGACTATTATGCGAAAAGTGTTCGGACTGTACGACGCGAGTTACATCGATTTCACGTATCCGACTTCGCGCGATGGGGGGAACTACATCTTTTCGACCTATATGCTGGTGCAGTCGCCCGCGGCTGAGGAGCCCGTGCTCCAGCGTGTCGAGAATTTGAGGAAGACGGTGCTAGACGAGTTCGAGCAAATCGCGAAGGATCCGCGCGCCTACTTCGGCGACGGCGCTCTGGAGGAAGCCAAGACGAAGCTCGTCGACCAGAATATCTATGCGCTCGAGTCGGCTGGTTCATTCGTCACCGACACGCTCACGTTCTGGTGGTCTACCGCGAGCACCGATTATTTCCTGAACTATGAGGCCAACTGCCGCGCGGTGACCTGGGACGACATTTCGGCGCTCATAAAGAAATACCTCACCGGAGTATCGACAAATGGACAGAGCGGTAGCGCGTCCACATCCGCATCGGCCGATCAGTCGAACCCTGCCGTGGCTACGTTGGTTCGGCTGCGCACGAGCACCTTCGGTGCCGATCCCCGCATGGACACAGTGATTCAGGATCTCGGTTACACGAAGGTCTCTGGTCTAAATGCCTTCTGGTGGCAGCAGCAGCATTGAGGAAGGAGGCATGAACATGATGAAAAGACGATGCACAAGCGCATATTTTTCAGGGATATTCAGGCGAATGACGGCGCTCGTTTTCGTGGTGGCGCTCGTTGTGGGTGTGGGCGCACAGTCGAATTTTGTACGCGAGAATGCGCCGACTTTCATGAAAACGGTGCTCTCAAATGGGATTCCTGTGTACATGAAGGTACAGAGCGCCAATCGCGTGTTCCATATTTCGCTCGTGCTCAATGGCGGATCGCTCGTGACACCGCAGGCGCAGGCCGGTTGGGAAAAAATCGCGCTCAACACCATGGCGCGCGGTTCGCTCCATTACCCTTACGAGCAAGCCGCATCTATTCTCGACCGGACATCTTCGAGCATCTCGGCGTCCACGCAGTTTGAATACTCGACCTTCAGCCTGACCACCCTCGACAAGTATCGCGAGGAACTCCTCGCGCTCTGGGGCGATATGCTCACATCGCCAGCCTTTGCCCAGTCGGATTTCGAGAAAGCCAAAGAGGACGCGACTCTCGCGGTTCAGGCTATGGATCAGGACCCTTGGTCAGCGACGCAAAAGTTGATGAATCAAACTTACTTCAAAGGTCATCCGTATGGTGTGAATCCCGAGGGTACCGAGGAGAGTATCGGGCCTATGGTAGTCGCCGACGCGGCGCGCTGGTACCGCGAACATTTCTCAACTGACAGAATATTCGTGGTGGCGGTGGGCGACTTCAATCCCGTCGATCTCGCGAAATCATTGGAGTCGATTTTAAGTGGAATCCCGAACTTGAAGCTCGGTGCAGTGCCTAAACCTGCGGGCTTTCCTACGGGACCCTCCGGTTCTATCATCACTCAGGCCCACGATCAGTCGAAAGGCACGATCTACATTCGCGGCGATTTTGCGGCTCCCGCGCCCGGGGCGCCGGATTATTTCGCGACCGCGCTCGCGGCACGGCTCTTCTCGGATATGCTCTTCTCGGTAGTTCGCGACAAGTACGGAGCTGTGTACACTCCTTCGGCAATGATACGCTCATTTGAGGCGAACTACGGATCGATCATGATCTACAAGACCAACGCCCCGGACATGATCAAGAAATACATCGACGAAGCGGCGAGGTACATCGCGGCGGGACGTGTCGTCTCCGTCGATCCGACGCGCACCGGTGCCGACGGCTTCATGTCGATCACCGACGCCATCGATACTTACAAGCAGCTCTACATCAATGAATACTTTGAAGCGGTTCGCAGTAATGCCGCAATCGCGTCGCTGATGATCCACTCGGTCGAGCGCACCGGCGACCCAGCCGACTGGCTCAAGGATCAACAGCGCATCGATGCGATCGATGTGAGCGCCGTTAGGAATGCGTTCAACACCTACATTCTGAACGGTGCGCTGACATGGGTCGCAGTGGGCGACCAATCACTCTTGAACAAGCTCAATCTGAGCGATTTCAGCACTTTCAGTTCACCGTGAGTCGTTCCATGGGGGACGGGAGGGCGTCCATGGCTTTTTCGATCCTTTCGTGCGAGGAGAGCGCCACTACCATCGAGCGCTGTAGCGCATCGCTGACCATGGCCCCGAGACGCGCGAAGATACTCGCGTCCGCGCCGAGAACTTGATCGCGGATGCGCTGGCGAGTCGCTTGCGTGTACCCTGCGAGAATGTTGAGGAGAGCGTTGAAGCCCTTTGCGTCGGGAAGCTGGTAGGCGTCGATGTCGCCGATGGTGCCGATGATCGACTTTTGGATCTCTTCGGGTGGCACTTTGACGTTTGCGAGATACTCGGCCACTTTTTTATAAGTCGAGATGGTGCGCTCGAGGTTGGGGTCGCGGTACGAGAGCAGCATGAAGAGACCCGAGGCTAGGTCCAGGCTCGAGTAGCCGCCATAAGCGCCGCCCATAACGCGAACCTGTTCCCACAAATAGGCCACATCGAGGTATTTTGTCGCAACCAGAGTCGCCCCAGCCGCATCCTCCAGTCCTGCGAGGGGCAGTATCATGCCGACGCTGTTCACCTGAGTCGGAAGTTCGAGGGTCTCGAGGGCAGGGCGCGTGGTGGTATTGTCGATCGAACTGAGGAAAGGTTTAGCGCTGAGGGACGCGACTTCCGCGCACGCGGCCTTCGCGACCGCGACCCAGGATTCGCTGATTTGCGGTGCACCGAAACGTGGGGCTGAGGAACGCGACGGCTCGGCGCTCGCGGACAGTGCCTGCGCAATGCGCAGAATCGCAGCCTCGGAGGAGCGAAGCGTCTCGCGATCGGCGGTTACGTTGATCACGAAATTTTTCGACGCAATGAGCGAGGCGCGGAGTGCCTCGATATCGGCGAGCACCGACGGCCAACTCTCATCAATCCTCATAGCGAGTTTACGAAGAAAGAAGAGGTGTTCTACGCCGTAAAGCCGCTCGGAGGCCCAGTCCGCAGGATTGTAGTGCGATTTCAGCCTCAGATTGACAATGCGGGTCGATGCTGGCACGAGCATAGCCTCGGCCTGGGCCTTCTCCTCGAGAACGATCTGGCGGACACGGTCGCGGTTGTCGAAGCGCGCGCGCGTCAGCACATCGACCAGGATGTCGGCGAGCGTCGAAGCCTTCTCGGGGAGTGCTTTTGCGCGGAGGAAGAACCAGGGCACGGGGGCTTTTGTTTCCCAATGTGTGGCAGAGATTGCTGCGCTCCGGATCCCTCCTGTGTGTATTCCAATACGCTGGATCAATTTCACGTAGTCCATGTCATCGGTACCGAGTTCGAGGAAAAAACGCCCGAGAAGACTCATGTAGGGTAAAAGTTCGGGCGAGAGCTCGCCAAAGTCGAAACCTAGGTCGAGGTAGAGGATTCCGCTCGTCGGAAGGTCGTGGTAGAAAGCGCGCGGAGCGGCGGCGTGAGAATCGGGAACACCTAACGCAAGCGGCTCGGTGGGGATCACCGGCGCCTCGACAGGGATATCCGCCAGCGAGAGCATGGGGATGGTTGCGAGCGCCTCGGGGGTATCGGGTGTGTCCTGGAGCTCTTTCAGCGCTACCATCTCGCGCTCGATCCGAGCGAGATCCTCCGGACTCATCGCCGCGGAAGCGCGCGCGAGCGCTGCTTTTTCGGCCTCCTCGCGGGCGCGGTTCGCATCGGAAGAGGGAAGGAGGTTGACGGTGGTGCGGTGCGCGTTCTGGAGGAGGAGCGTTTCGATCAATTCGCCGAAGAGTCTCGGGTTCGCGGCTGCCTCGGCTTTCACTTTTTCGAGTGGGGCTGCGAAAGAGAGCCCTTCGATGGGGTCTTTATCGTAGAGCCACTCGTTGAGCGCATCGAGCATGATGGCGAGCCCGCGCGGGCATCGGCCGGTATTGTTTTCACGGAGCGCAAACTCGATGGTGTTGAGGGAGGCTGCGACGGTATCGGGGTCGATGCCGTCGCGGGCGAGCTCTTTTAGTGTCGAAAGCACAAGATTTTCGACTTCAGACACACGCTCTGGATCAAGTCCCTTGAGCCCGATGGAGAACGCTGTCTGCCTGAGCTCTTCGGAGGCGCCGAAGCCCGCGATATCCTCCCCGAGGCCCGATTCGATCAGAGCTTTGCGCAATGGTGAGGCCGGTGTGCCGGTCAGAATATGGAAGAGCACCATGGCCTTCATCGAGAGTTCAGGGTCGCCGTGCTCGTAGAGCGACCAGTTCACCGCCGAGTAGGCCTTGGGCGCATCTTGCCCGCTGGCTTGATAATAATATTCGAGTTTCCTCGGGTTGGAGAACGCAGGCTGACGGGCGGGGAGCGAGTCGATGGATTCACTGCCGAAAGGCGCGAGCCACTCCTCCATCATCGAGAGCCGTTTCTCGGGGTCGTCGTCGCCGTAAAAGAAGATAAATGAGTTCGCCGGGTGGTAGTGGCGCCTATGAAAATCGACAAACTCTCCATAGCTGAGCGTAGGAATCTCGAGAGGGTCGCCGCCCGAGTCGAGACCGTAGGGCGTGTCGGGATAGAGACTGCGCCGCGCAAGATCGTCGTGCATGTCGTCGGGGTCGGAGTACGCGCCCTTCATTTCGTTGAAAACGACGCCCTTGTAGCTGAGCTCCTTGGTCTGGGGATCGACTTCGTAGTGCCAGCCTTCCTGCATGAAGGTGTGTTCGCTGAGGTTCGGGTAGAAAACTGCGTCGAGGTAGACATCGATGAGGTTGTAGAAGTCTTTGAGGTTGGTGCTCGCGACGGGGTAGCACGTCTTGTCGGGGTAAGTCATCGCGTTGAGGAAGGTGTTGAGCGAGCCTTTGATAAGCTCGACGAAGGGCTCTTTGACCGGATACTTGCGCGAGCCGCAGAGTACGGAGTGCTCGATAATGTGAGCGACCCCGTTGCTCCGCGAGGGCGGTGTGCGGAAGGAGATGCCGAAGACTTTGTTTTCATCTTTATTGATGGCGGAGAGAAACCTGGCGCCGGTAGGCTCGTGGCGGTACAGCCTGAGTATCGAATCGAGTTCGGGGACTGAAGTTTCTTTAAGAAGAACGAAGGGCATGGGGCACTCCTCGGTGTGATGTCGTACGTGTGCGCGCAAAAAGTCATCTCATCGGAGTGTACTTTGTGCTGGCGCTCGGTGGATATAGAGTACTGAATCGCGGCGAGAGAGAAAAGTGATGCCGGCGGCGGAACTAAGGCGCGGCGTTGCGGCGATATCAGCTGTCGCGGCCTTTCCCAGAATCGGTTATCCGCACGAGTTCGAGCGGATAAGGCGCAAAGAGGACCTGATCGAGGATGTAGCGTTCGCCGAAACGAATGGCCCAGCCGTACAGAAGGTTAAGGAGAACGCTCGCGGGGATGCGCTCGTCGCGGTACTGCTCGACGAGGTTCATGAAGTAGCGCTTTTCCTCTTTCGTGAGCGAGTCGGAGAATCCGCCGAAGGCATGTTCCACCACATTGATGAGCGAAGTGAATTTCGGTGTGCCCGCGAGCGCGCGCTCGAGCCCCGCGCGATACGCAATGAGCACTTCGCGCAGCGATCTTTTCTCCAAGTTGCCTACAATCGTACCGAGCGCTCGCATCTCCCTCTGGTTGTAGAGTAGAAGAAAATACTTGTGGCGGGCGTGGAATTCGACGAGCGCGGCCATCGACGCGGCAGCCTCTACCGCTCTGAATCTCGCGAGCGTGAATATCGCCGAAAGAAAGCGTTCGCGTAGCGAAAAGTTCTTTAGTCTGCCCTCGTCCTCAATCGGTCGATTCGAGAATCGCCGGAGCACTTCTGCGCCGAAGAGACCAGCGCCGATCGTCGCGCCCGAGTCAGGCGCCGGCGAGTGGTACACCTTTACATCCTTCCAGCCGCACGAGGGCGAGCGCGATTTGAGTATGAAGCCATCGATATCCGCCGGCAAAGCCTCGACGAACGTGCGTGACCACGCGCGCATTTGGGGTCCGTAGAAAGCCCCACTCGCCGGCTGCAGCAGGTCGAGCTCGCCATTGTGTCGCACCACGCGAACCGGATCGCGTGGGCAACCTAGATCGATCGCCATCTCCGGACACTCGTGGACGACCTCGACTTTCGCCTTCAGCGCTTGGACAAATTCATCTTCGATAATCTCCGCGTTCCACCTGCATCGCTCGTACCCCAGACACCGCGAGATGAAAATACGCGGGCGAATTTCTGCTATTGAAGTGTGGCTCATACTGGAAGTATCCGATGTTCAGCCCATATTCGCAACTGCGCTTCGTGCTGCAGAGTGTAGCTGGAAATAGAAAGAGTATCAGTGCTTTCCACCCATTGAGCCGCCACTGCCTGCGGTGTTGCCCTTTCCCTCGTGGCCGCCTGATCCGGTGCCGACACCAGCACCGCCACCCGCACCGCCACCCGCACCCGCACCCGCGCTCTCGGGTTTTCCCGATCCAACGCCGTGGTATTCGGTTGTCGTTTCGGTTCTCTCTTGATTCATCACCTTGTTACCGTGGGCAGCGCCGATCTCCGAAGCCATTGTCTGCGTTCGGGTCCTCATCTGGTCTTTGAGCTGCAAGAATTCCGCCGAACCTGGATCGATACCGAGAGCTTTGGCGAGCACGCCCCAGCCATGCCCTTCTGCGCCTATGCTCGCGGCGGTCTTTACCGCATCGGTGAGTGTTGCGCCAGATTGTTTGGAAATCTCGAGCGCGAGCCAAATCTGCCCGGCGCTGTACCCTTGTGCGTTCAGGTCTTGCAGCACACTGAGTTCCACACTGAATTGCGCGCTCAACTTGGTGAGAAGTGCGGTGTTATCAAGCAGCGCCGTAGAATCCACCGTGGCTATTTCGTCGGTGACATCATCGGTGGTAACAGTGGAATCGGTTGTCGTGGTTGTGGTCGTGGTCGGTGTCGTCGTAGTCGCATCGGTTGTCTGAGCGACCGCCATACCGACTGCCGAGAGCCCCAGCGCAAGCGCGATCATCATCGTAAAAAGCCTGTTTCTCGAGTTCATGTGCAACCTCCATACCCTCTTCGGGGTATTTATTATTGTGTTCGATAATGGATACCGCGCGGAGTTCGCGTCGGTTGCGAAAAAAACAATGCTGACGATCGCTGGTAGCGCGGCGCACGACAGGCTATGCTCTTCATCATGGGCGTACACGGAGAGACAATGAGAAATCCTACTCCTGTCGATGCTGGCGAGGAGCGCATCATTACGCGCGTTCTTGAGGGAGATGTGGACGCATTCCGTCACCTCGTCGATGCGTACAGCGGCAGAGTGCTCGCTTACTGCCGCGCCCGTCTCCACTCGGAAGAGGAAGCGCAGGATGCCGCCCAAGAAGTTTTCGTTCGCGCATACAAGTCTCTCGCTACTTTTAAAATAGGAGAGAATTTCGCATCGTGGCTCTTCGCCATCGCCGCGAACAATGTCCGGACGCATTTCAAACTCTTTTCGGCGAGAAAACAGAAGGAAGAGATGTTCAAGCGTCAGCAGATGGTGGAGCCGGCTGTCGACCCTGGAGAAGATGCTGAGCGTGCGCTTGAACGTAGTGCCCTGCGTGCTGCCGTCCGTTCGCTCCCGGAAGATATGCAGAAGCCTGTCGCGCTCTACTATTTTGCGGGACTTTCGGTGATTGAAACGGCAAAAGCGTTGGGCATCGGTGAAGAGGCAGTGAAGACAAGGTTGTTTCGGGCGCGCGGTCGTCTGCGGGCACTCCTCGAACAGACCGTGCAACCGGAGCGCGCTTCGAGAGGTATATCCGTATGATGAAGTGTAAAGACGTGAAAGCGCTGGTCGATGCGTGGGAGCGCGGCGAAGACAGTGTCGTGAAGGTGGCCTGGAACGATTTTGCGGCGCACCTCGAAACGTGCGACCACTGCGCAAAGGAATTCGGCGCGCTTCTGCCGCTCATAGAGCGCGATGCCGTGGGGTCGATGGCAGCGATCTCTACCGCAGCGGCTCCTTCTGCGGCAGCGCCCCAAGGTTTCGCCGATGGAGTGTTGGACGAAATCGCGAGGGACCGCGTAGGCAAAGGCCGCTTCTCTGTGCAACTGTCGGGGGCAAAGCGCTGGGCCCCTGCGTTAGCCGCCATCGCCGCTGCCGCGCTCTTTGTCGTGGGGCTCGGCATCGGGCTCCACTTCGGCAGTGCGCGCGCCTCCGACACCGAGCGAGTTACCTTCATGCTCTATGCCCCGACTGCAAGCAAGGTGCAGCTTGCCGGCGATTTCAGTTCCTGGAACCCGGGGGATATTTCCCTGAAGAAGGTGGGAGCCGCCGGCATGTGGGAAGTGCAGGTTCCACTCCAGCGCGGGCGAGTCTATGTCTACAACTTCGTGATCGATGGAACAACGTGGATCACCGACCCCAAGGCTCAGGGTACTGTTAACGACGGGTTCGGAGGTTCGAGCAGCCTCTTGAGGCTCTAGGGATAGCAGCATGAAGTATTGTGGTTCAACTTGTTTTTTAAAGAAAAAAGGTGCGGTACTCACCGCGTTTCTCGCACTGATGCTCGTAGCGCTGCCGCGTGTGGTGTCTGCCCAAACCGTTACCTCATGGTTCGCAAAACCAGAGAACAGCGCATTCTACAGTACGATCGCGAATGAAATTAAAGCCATGGCGCAGCAGTTCCAATCGATGGGTCTCTCGGATTCGATTCTCACTTCGCGGCTCGATGAAGCATTCCGAAAGCGTGTCAACCCAGATATTCTCCTCGCTTCATTGAAGATCGATACGCAGCGCGCTGCGCTCCTCTCGTCGATGCTCCGAGAGAATGGATTCTTCCCTTCGGATAAGAAGGCAGCGACCACCACCGTCGAACAGATGCTCATCCTCATGAGAGCTGGTCTCACTGAGACTGAGATGCGTAGCGCGCTGCAGGCGGGGGTAGCGAAGAGCGGCAAGAGCGCGAAGGCGATGACAAGGGCCCTCGCGGCGCTTGGAGCCATCGCCGCAGCCAACGCTCAGTCGGGCATGACGGAAGAGGAGCGTCTCGGTCTCGCTTCGGAGCTCATCTCGAGTTCGCTCTCCGAAAACCAATTCGCGTCGATGGTCGTCGCGAGAAAGGCATTGCACTCCTCCGAAGGGCGAACATCGGAGAGTTCATCCAAAGCCTCCGACAACACTCAGGGCAACACATCAGAGAGCGGTACGACGGAGGGTGGTCAGAGCTCAGGCGGTCATGTGAACACCCCGGGAGGCGCGCAAGGCGCACAGGGCTCGCGGAACGAATCGAATGGTGCAGCAGGCCAGGGCGCCGGTTCGCACGGTAAAAAATAAAAATGTGTTATCCGCGCAACCGAAATCTTCTTCCCTGCGACAACTATGTGAACGACAAAACCTTCATGGGAGGAAGGATATGAGAACATCAAGAAAGGCGATTGTGCTTCTGATGGCGGGCGCGATGCTCCTCGCCGCGACTGCTGGCGCGTTTGCACAGGGTTACGGTCGAATGGGTGGCCCGCGCGCCACGACTCCGGGGTACGGCTACAACTACGGCTATGGATATGGATATCACAATATGCCGATGACGCCAGGGATCGGCCCCTTTGGGTATGGGACGCGCGGTGGAGCCAATGGTTTCAACGCGAATCCTGGATTTTTCGGTGGCATGAGAATGATGGGATCGAGCGGCTATGGCGCTCTCCACTATTTCCAGTACCAGAAACTTTCAGCCGCCGATAAGGCAAAAGTAGACAAGATCGTGCAGGATTCCGCCACAAAAGTGCTTCCCCTTCAGAACGAAGTGCGCACCGTGAGGCTCGACCTCAACACGCAGCTCTGGAGCGCAAGCCCCGATAAGGCCAAGATCGATGCTGACATCGCCAAGATCGCCGATCTCCAGAAACAGATTCAGGAGATCCGCGCTCAGGCTATCGTCGATATCAACGCGATTTTCCAGGCGTCCACAGCCAAATAATTCCAGACTGTAAAGTAAGGAAAGGCCGTCCGGCGCACGACGCTGGGCGGCCTTTTTTCGCTGTGCTATTATTTTGAAACCGTATCGTCGGAATGAACGACATTTTTATATACGAGGTGGAGGATTTTGATGAGCGTACAACGGACCAGGATTTTCGCGGCCTTATGTTTCATGGCTATCGCGGCGCTTATGTGTGTGTCCACAGCGAGCGCGCAGGGCGGACCTGGCATGGGTATGGGGATGGGATCGCAGGGGATCATGGGGCCGGCAGCCGTGCGCGAGCTGTTCAAGAGCCTCAACCTCACCGACGATGATCTCGACAAGCTCGACAAAATTCTCGAAACCGACGAAATTAGCCTTGTGAAATCGCAGAACGAGATCACGATTCTCCAGACAAAGGTCGCGAATCTCCTCCTCGATGCGTCGCCGGACATGAGCGCGATCGAGAGCGCGATTTCGAAAAGCCTCGCGTACGAGAAAGATGTGCGGATGATTCAGATCAAACGTCAGGTGGCGATTCGCAATGTGTTCGGCGAAGATCGCTGGCAATCGATTCTGCTGCTGGTTCGCGAGGCGCGCATGTCCGAGCGCGCGGGCAAATTCGCAAATTCCTTCAGTGCGAAGGGACTCAACGCGCAGGAAGCCAATCGTTATTCGAGGCTCCTGGCTGCGCTGCGGCGCATCATGTAGGGCTTACTTGGTAAAAGCAGTATACTATGATGTATGACAATCTGGCGGTGTGGCGTATGAGCCAAGAGAAAAAGGACAACGGTCGTCTCGACCCGGTTGCACGCGACGGCGGCAAGCAGTCCGTCTCCGCGGATGAACCCCTCGATCTCGAGCTCGCCGCACACGCCTCCAAGGGCGACAAGGGCGCTTTCGAGCGTCTGATGTGGCGCTGGTGGGACCGCATCCGAGGCTACTGTGCGTCCTTTGTCGGATTCGATCCCGAACTCGCCGAAGAGGCGGCCCAGGAATCGCTCATCCGGATATACAAGGCGCTGCCGCGCTGGCGGAGAGAGAGTCCGCTGGGCGGTTACCTCTACGGCATCTGCCGAACCACGAGCGCCGACGTGATGCGCGCCCATGCGCGGCATCATTCGCGCAGCATTCAGGTCGAAGAGTTCGATACCTTGGGGTTCGAAACTCATCACGCGGCAGGCGAAGCGAATGTCTTGCATCAGGAGGCGAGTCGGATGCTCGCCCAAGCTATGCAGCAGCTCGAACCCGAAGACCGCGCCATGCTCTATCTCCACGAAGTCGAGGACAAGGGACTCTCGGAGTTGAGCGCGATGTATGGTATGCCGGTGGGAACGATTAAGTCGCGGTTGTTCCGCGCGAGGGACAAATTGAGCGTGTTGCTCAGGGAGATGGGCTATGAGCTCAACTGAAAGAAAATCGATCGCATTCAAGGACGCGTTGAGAGATGCTGCGATGGCTTCATCTCCATCCTTCCCCGATTTCGCGACGGTTTACAAGAAGGCGGATCAGCAACCGAAAAAAGTGCGGCGCTACGTCTTCTCGGCGGCGACCCTGGCAGTTGCGGCGGCGGCGAGTTTCTGGATCGGCATCGCGTGGAACAGCCGCTCCTCAGGCGAGGTGGCTCTTATCGACTCGTGGTCTTCGGCACAGACTCCGTCGACGGTCAGCATCACCACGACCAACAACCAGCAGAGCCAGGTCGTGCTTGCCTCCTCGCAGAAGGATGTCGTCAATTTCTTTGTGCAAGACCTTTGGGCGAGTTCGTCGGGAAGCGGCCTCTGAGCAGAGATAGCTGAGGCACGCAGGGCGAATATCCACGGGGCGAGTGTCGAGTGCGCGTAGTTGTTTTTGCGCCACATTGGACCCGAAGAGAAAATACGAGAGCGGCCAGGTAGTGCGCCTGGCCGCTCTTTTTTTAGTAATTTCGGGCGAAGAGCGCACGGTGTTTCGCGGGAGCCCCGCAGATTGCGCATTTCCCCTCGATGTGGTCCTGTTTCCCTAAGGGGAGACAGCGCAAGGTCGCCTTGGTGGTTTCTTTGAGCGAGGCCTCGCAGGCGGCGGAACCGCACCAGAGCGCCTCCGCAAAGCCACCCTTGGCGCCGCTCGTACCGGCGGTCTCGGCGCCGAAGAATTCGACGAGCCCTGCCAGATCGGCTATGGGCACGATATTTGCGTCGCGGAACGACTTGGCACGCTCGAAGAGCGAGGTCTGGATGAGTTCCTGCAGCTCCTTGAGCTTCGCGGGAACCTGCGCAACGGGTACGGAGAGTTTTTCGCCCGTGTCGCGGCGCACCATGACGACTTGACCGGACTGCATGTCGCGGGGACCGAGCTCGATGCGCACGGGCGTGCCTTTCATCTCCCACTCGGCGAATTTCCAGCCGGGGCTGGACGAGTCGTCGATGTCGAGCACAACTTTGAAGCCGGCGGCCTTGAGTTCAGCCTGAAGTTTTTCGGCGTAGGCGGTCACGGTCGCCTTGGAATCGTTGCGGTAGATGGGGATGATCACCGCGTCTTCGGGAGAGAGTGTCGGGGGCAACACGAGGCCTTTGTCGTCGGAGTGCGTCATGATGACGGCACCCACGAGGCGCGTCGAAACGCCCCAGCTCGTCGCCCAGACGTAGTCGAGCTCTCCCTGGCGATTCTGGAACTGCACATCGAAGGCGTGCGCGAAGTTCTGGCCGAGGAAGTGGCTCGTGCCCGCTTGGAGCGCCTTCTTGTCCTGCATCATCGCCTCGATGGTGTACGTTTCGACCGCGCCGGCGAATTTCTCGCTCTCGCTCTTCATGCCGGGAACGACGGGCACTGCGAGGTGGCGCTCGACGACATCGCGGTACACTTCGAGCATGCGCAGGGTCTCCTCGCGCGCCTCTTGTTCAGTTTCGTGGGCGGTGTGGCCTTCCTGCCAGAGGAATTCCGAAGTGCGCAAGAACAGACGCGTACGTTTTTCCCAGCGCATCACGTTGGCCCACTGATTGATGAGGAGCGGGAGGTCGCGCCACGACTGTATCCAGTTGCGGTACATCGCCCAGATGATGGTCTCGCTCGTCGGGCGTATGCAGTAGGGCTCTTCGAGCTCCTCGCCGCCGCCGTGCGTCACCACTGCGAGCTCGGGTGCGAATCCCTCGACGTGTTCAGCTTCCTTTTTGAGGAAACTCATCGGGATGAGGAGGGGGAAATATGCGTTTTCGTGGCCGGTCTCTTTGAAGCGCCGGTCGAATTCGTCGCGGATTTTTTCCCAGATCGCATAGCCGCGGGGCCGGATCACCATGCTGCCTTTTACGGGCGAGTAGTCCGCCAGTTTGGCGTTCAGGATGATGTCGATGTACCACTGTGAATAGTCGACTTCTCTCGCGGTGATTTTTTCAGCCATGTTCGCTACCTCTGATACGGTGAATTCGCCATACTATAGTGAAAAGCAATGCTTCAATCAATCGATAGAATGAAGTAGGATATTCCCGTGACGACGCGCAATTTCCGCTTCACATATTGGATTCTCTCGATGTTCAGCGTTGCGGTGTTTATCGCCGCCATCGGGCTCAGTATCAGAATCGGCACCGATAAACGGTTGCCCTTCTTTCTCGCGGACGCTCGGCTCTACACAGAATATTTCTTTTTTAACATGCCGATAGGGATTCATCTGGCCGAGGCCTTGGAGATGGTCGCGCTCAGCCTCGGTATCAGCGTAGTGCTGGTGACCATACTGTTTACCTTTCAGAAAACGGTTTCGGCGGAAGTATACCTTCTCGCGCTGTGGACCTTGCTTGTCGACGCTGAAGTTCTCAGGCTCGTGATGCTCATTGTGGCGCAGCGCACTACTTCGATCGGCGTGCTCGTATCGATGACACGCGTCGTCTACGGAGCACGGTTTTCCGGGCTCATCGCCTTATTTATTTCCGGGCTGTACGCTGTGGGAATTGGACATGAGCGGCCTCAAACGGGGTATCTCCTCGCATTTCTGTTTGGGGCGATGTTCGCAATGCTCATGCCGATCAGTATCGACCGCTTTCAATCATCGTTCATGCTGCAGACGGGATACCGGGAAATTACGGTTATTGTGACGGGCTCTCTTTTGGTGATCAACTTTGTCGACTACCTCGTTGCGGCGCGTTTAAAAGAAAATGCTTCGTATGCGCTCGTAGGTGTGGCGCTCACTGCCGCGGGGGCGCTCTGGATGTGGCTGTGGGATCAGCGTCCATTTGTTTGGAGCATCGTAGGTGCACTATTTTTCTCAATCTGCGTTTTTGTAGCGGTTCTCCGGTTGCATCGGATTTATCTATGGAAATAGGGCCTTGAGACGCACTGAGATTATTCAAAGGAGATTATTCAAAGGAGCGCCGCGGCGATTTCGCGACGAGCTAGAAGAAGATCGACGCGGCAATTCCCGCGACAATCGGAATTAAAATATTGTCCCAATCCTTGGTGGGCCAGAACTCAGTGACAGTCGTGATGAGCGCGACGATACACGAGGGAACGAATTTCCCTGTGAGTAGAAAAACCGCGAGAAGCACCGAAGCGAAGCAGCACATCGAGCCTTCTACGGATTTTCCACCGGAGAGCGGCATAGGGAATCGCCCGAACGCTTTTCCGATGAGACTAGAAAAACTGTCGCCGATGCCTAAAGCGAAAATCGCAATTTTAGCTTGAAGCGGATCGAAGATGAGCACTGCGATGAGGGCGCCAAGCGCGAGGGTGATGGGCCCCCATACAAAACGGTTGCCATCGCGCCGACGTGCCGCAGCTGCCGTTATAGGAGCGATGATTGGCACAATTATACCGCGGTGGCGGAGGAGTTCACTCGCGGTGTAGATGCCCATGCCAACAAGGAGCGCGGCGATTGGAAGCCATGTCGCGACATCGAGGAGAGGCACACAGAAGAGGATGAGCAAGTGCAGCGCCTTGCGCGTCAGCTCGATACGAATTTCTTCACTCGGAGAGCGGAATCGGAAGTGTTGCTGCGATACTGCTTGTCGATCGAAGTCGAACCGAGGCATCGGATTGTCACTTCTCACATTCGGCCTCTTTTTCTGTATATCCTTGACATTAGAGGGCAACGTTTGCTAGGATGCGCCCCAAGAGTGCTGAGTGGGCGATTAACTCAGTGGGAGAGTGCCACCTTCACACGGTGGAAGTCATTGGTTCAAATCCAATATCGCCCATCCAGCGCTCTTTTTATTTGTCGGCATTATTCGCTGCGGTGAAAAGACCGCGCGCTTCATTTTAAGACCGACACGGCGCTCTTCGTAAACGGCGCTCCTCGTAAACGGCGCTCCTCGTAAAGGATGCACCACTTCACATCGCATTTCAATCCATGAGATTCAATCGACATACTCTATCGATGAGCATCTGCTTTTTGTTCAGCTACGCCCAGATAGTAAATCGCGATACTTGCGATCGCAGCGATGAGCCCGAGAAAAGGCCACGCATTTCTTAATCCGAATCGGTCGGTGAAGGCCCCCACGACCGGCGGACTGACTGTCCAACCGAGTCCCCCTAGAAGCGGCAGGAATGCCTGGAACCTCGCACGGTGCGAAATCGGCGTGTGATTCGCCACATACGTGCCCTCATTCGTCGCGTTCACGATTTCACCGAGCGTCCAGATCGCGGTCGTGATATAGATCAGCAGCACCGAAGGCGCGAGCCCGATGAGCCCGAATCCGAGGGCGAACAGAATGCCCGCGAGCGCCACGGCATTGATAGGCTTCCAGTGCTGAGTGAGCGTCATGATAGGCGTCGAGAGGAAGATCACCATTACCGCGTTCAGTGTCATCAGTGTGCCATAGATCACGGCTCCGCGATCGCCGAAAAACGCCTTCGTCTGAAGAGGAAGGATGAAGCGGTGCTGCGCATACACAAATCCGTAGAGCCCCGTGAGCACCGTGAAGATGATGAGGTTCGGCCTCGAGAGAATTGCCTGTACGATGTTGCCTCTGTGCCCCTCGTCCTGCCGTCCGGTGCCGAAACTCGCCTCGACCTGCTCGCGCGTTGGTTTCGTCTCCTTTACCTTAACCGCGACGAGACTGATTGCGGCGAGAATCGCGATCGCGTTGCCCCAGAACAGCCACGAGGTGTATTTCTCGAAGAGAAAACCCGCGATCACCATGCCGACTGCGAATCCGAGATTGTGCCCGAGATAAGTGAGCGAGAACGCCGGGCGCCTCGTTTCAGGTGTCGTGAGATCCGTCATCATGGCGGTGCGCGCGGGGTCGGTCATTCCGTCGAAGAACACACTCGCCAGCAAGAACCATCGGATATTGGAGCCCACGCCAGGGAAGCCGCAGGGAATGTACAGAAGCCCGGAAATCACCTGCGCGATGACCATCAATTTTTTTCGACCGAAGGTGTCCGCGATTTTTCCACCAATAAAGTTGGCTGGAATATACGCGATACTGACCATCATGATGAAAAAGCCGGCTTCCTCTTGAGTCATTCCGAGCCGACCTGTGAGATACAAGGTGAGAAATGGGAAGACGAACATGCCTGTCGAATTGATAACTGTCGCTCCGAAAAGGATATACAGTGATGTTGGTAGTCCGCGGTAGGCATTGAAATATTTTTTTATCGGATTCATAGAGCGTAGTACGTTATACCCCCATGACGCGGTGGTCAAGGGGTTTTATGCGACAGGAGAAAAGCCGACAGGATATAAGCCGATAGGATAACTGGATAATCAAGATCAACTGGATTTTTTTTGGGGGGGGAGAGGGCGCGCGGCGCGGGGCATGGTCCGCCTTTTTTGTCTTTTCTTAATAGGAAAAAGAGCCCGCGCGGCGCGCTTCATGGTCCGCCTTTTTGTCTTTTTTTAAATGGAAGATTTTCTACCGTCGATCCTGTCTCCATCCTGTTTTCCAGTCAAGAACCGAGTTTATCCTGTCGAAATTTCCCTCGATTGCGCGGGGCTCGGGGCTCGGTTACAATTAATTTAATAGGATACTATTCAGAATGCTCTACTGGATCGTCCACAAAACTGGTAATCCGAGATTTCCATTTCGAATCGCGATCGCAGATGAGAGTGGCGATCTCTTTGCCGTTCGGGCACAGGATTCATGGCCGGGCGCTCGCGGCAACATTTTTTGCGTCAGAGATAGTTCATCGAAAGATGA
Source organism: uncultured Treponema sp. (assembly GCA_964466815.1). Classification (GTDB taxonomy): domain Bacteria; phylum Spirochaetota; class Spirochaetia; order Treponematales; family Rectinemataceae; genus Rectinema. The sequence goes on along the minus strand of CAYXOW010000024.1, from coordinate 3,180 downwards.
ACGCGACCTCTTTGTCGAAGTTGAGCGTGTTCCCATCATAATGCTCGAACGGTTCGGCAAGAGCATCCGAGTCGTACTCGACAGGCAAGTAAAAAAGCGCGGAGAATTCCTCATCCTCGAGAAACCATATAAGAATAGAGATGGAAATTTCGAACAAATTTTCTTCAAGACCGATATTGCACAGAAAAGTCACAAGTCGCGATCTCGAGTAAGTTTACGACCGAGCGCTGGCGTATCGAACCTCGTCGTCGCTATAGATAGCGCCGAGCGCTACCCTTGGAAGTTTCCAAAGGCACAGATAGATCGACGTCGACTTCCCTGCGGAGATTATGCGCTCATGGAGGACGAAAACATTCTCGCGGTGGTAGAACGAAAGACCTACGGGAATCTTCTCAGCGATTTCGATTCTATTGCGATTTTGCATAGGTCGTTCGGGGAACTGTCGACGTATTCGCACGCAGCAATCGTAATCGAGGCTCACTATGGCGATTTCATGGACCCAAAACGACTTGAAGGCAGGTGGCCACCTTCTCACGCATATAGAGTGATCGCCGAGCTTCAGGCGATGCATCCTCGAGTTCCTATGATATTTGCAGGGACGCGCAAAGAGGCGAATTTATGGACATATGCCTATTTTCGAGCAATCACGTGGAAACATAAAGCAGCACAGTCGGAGAACAATGCACTTTTCGTCGGGGAGTCTTCCGAACCGATTACAGTGGATCAGCGTTTGATTTCACGCATTTTCAGCGCGCTGCAGTCTCATCCTGAAGGAGCGACATACCGCGAGCTCGCAGCTGCGTTCGATGATATCGATGGGAAAACAGTGCGCCTCCTGCTCTCCGCGCTGAAAAAGCGAGGCAAAGTAAGCTGCCAAGGACGGGGTATCACGGCACGTTGGCTCGTAGGGGGTGCCTCGACTGGATAACAGGATATAAAAGGATCATCCGGATGCAGCCCGACAGAATAACTGGATAATCAAGATCGACAGTATTTTTTTCGGGGAGAGGGCGCGCGGCGCGCTTCATGGCCCGGCTTTTTTGTCTTTTCTTAAGAGAGGGAAGCGTCCGGGTAGCGTGGCCCAGCTTTTTTTATTTTTTCTTGTCTTTTCTTAATAAAGTATTTTTCCCGTCGATCCTGTCTCCATCCTGTTTTCCAGTCAAGAACCGTGTTGATCCTGTCGAAATTTCCCTCGATTGCGCGTGGCGCGGGGCTCGGTTACAATGGCGCGCATGAAAGGAATCATCGTGGCGGCCGGATACGGCACGCGCTTTTTGCCCGTCACCAAGACTGTTCCGAAGGAACTGTTACCCATCGGCGTCACGCCGAGCATCGCGTACATCGCCCAGGAGTTCGTCGATTCGGGGATCACGGATATCATCGTCATAAGTTCCAGGCGCAAGAAGGCCCTCGAAGACTACTTCGACCGTGAAATCGAGCTCGAAGAGCTCTTTTTGCGCGAAGGGCGCAAGGACAAGCTCGAAAAAATCGAGCCTGTGCGGGCGCGCGTCTCATTTGTGCGACAAGCGGAGATGAAGGGGACCGGACATGCGCTCCTTCAGGTGGGCCACCTGCTCGGGGGCGAACCTTGCGTCGTCGCGTACCCCGACGACATCGTGTTCGGTTCGAAACCGCTCGCGCGACAGCTTATTGACGTGTACGAGCGCACCGGGAAGTGTGTGCTCGCGACGATCTATGAGCCCGGCGATGTGTCGCGCTACGGAGTGGTCGATCCTGAGCCCGATGGGGTGGGCGTGCGCGGCTTTGTCGAGAAACCCGCAAAGGGCGCCGAGCCGAGCCACGAGGTCTCCATCGGCCGATACCTCTACACGCCAGAGTTTTTTGCTTGGCTCGATGAAGGCTGGAAAAAACACGGTTCCGGCGAGTATTACCATACCTACGCACTGGATAAGATGATCGCCGCCTCAAAAGTCGCCTTTGCGCGCGTCGAAGGACTCAGGCTAGATACAGGTGACCCAGCGGGCTACTTTGAAGCGCAGCTGATGAACGCCCTTGGAGATCCCTCGCTCAAACGCGTGCTCTCCCGCTTTGTCGCGGAACATCCCGATCTCATGACATAATGATCGAGCGCACTTTCGACGCGATGGCGCGCCCGATCGCTGCGTGCGCTTCGCGCGAGAGGTGAATTCCATCGATCGGGCTCGAAGCGGCCACATCCTCGACGCAGAAGAGGGGAAGGTTCCGCTCCGCGCACATGCGCTCGAACTCGGCGCGTAAGCGCCGCGACGTTTCGGCACCACCCTTGAACATATCCGAAAAAGCTTCGACTTCGAGAATTGGCGGCGGGCAGACGATGAGAACCTGCGGCGATGAAGCGTTCTGCTTTTGGCTTGGATCTGATCCGCAGCGAGAGTCCTCGACGATCTCGGCGAGTCGCGCGACCGCTCGGGCAATGTCGAATGCTCCCAGGTGAAATCGATATTTCAGATCATTGGTTCCCAGCATGATGATGACAAGATCGATCGGCTTGTGCGTCTGAAGGCACGGGACGAGGTACTCGGCCCCGCTCATGTGGTTTTCGATTGGATCATCCCACACGGTCGTCCTGCCGCAGAGTCCCTCTTCCACGATGGAGTACTCGGAGCCAAGCGCGGCACGGAGCACGCCAGGCCATCGAATATCGTGCGCATAACGATCGCGAGTCTCCGGATTGAATCCCCAGGTATTCGAGTCTCCGTAGCAGAGAATAGTTTTCACGCGGCGCTCCTCCATTTTTTGGCGCTCTCTGTGCGCAGAACTGCGCTTCCTCAATCCACCGTGATCGATTTCGAGACGTTTTTTGGCGCATCCGGATGCACGCCGTGATTCTGTATGCCTAGCGAGTCGAGCCACTCCATCTTGCGCACGGACATGCGGTACGCAAGGAATTGCAGCACCATAGTGGCGGTGAACACGAAGAGACAAGGATCGCCCGATTGCGGCAGCGGAATGTATTTCGACCAGTACTTCTCGACACCCATCGGCGCTCCTTCTACCGCGAGCGCAAGCTCCTGCTGCGGCTCGGCGATGAGCACAATGTCGGCGCCTCGAATTTTATGCGTGTGAATCTGACTTATGGTGATGCGCCTGTCGCGCTCCTCGGGTGGGCAGACGAAAATGAGCGGATAATTGTTCGTGAGTTTGTCGAAGAGCGCATCGCTGATGCCCTCAAAGGGTACG
>CAYXOW010000023.1:20633-22437 GCA_964466815.1 uncultured Treponema sp. | reverse complement strand
ATCCTGCATTGCGAGTACCGTGAGGGTGAAACCAGGCGCGCAGAATCCGCACTGGTCCGCGCCCTCGGCGGTCAAAAACTGCGCGAATCGTCTTGCCTCGTCGATGCGACCTTGGATCGTGGTGATGTTCTTGCCGTCGGCGCGCGCGGCGAGGTACGAGCAGGAGAGCACCGGTTTTCCTTCGATAAGTACCGTGCAGGCGCCGCAATTGCCCGTGTCGCAGCCCTTCTTCACTTCGACGTAACCGGCGTTTCGCAAGACTTCCGTCAGCATATCGCCGGGCGCGCACTCGAGCAGCTCTTTTTTACCATTGATGGTGATCGTGAGCTTCATTCTCTCACCTCCATGATTGCGCGGCGCAGAATCGCGGGAAGGATCGCCTTGCGATACTCCGCGCTCGCCCGAATGTCGCTGCCGAACCGCAGTTCATCTGCAGCGAGCGCGGCGGCCTCGGCGATGAGGGCGTCGGCTGGATTATGCTCAGTGCCCAAAAGCGCCATCGCGCGCGGGCACATGCGCGTCGCACTGGGCCTCGCTCCGACAGCGATTCGCCAGCTGGTCGCAGTTTTTGCGACAGCCGCATTCAAGACGGGAAAGTCGCTCTCGGATATGCGCATCTGAGAGAAGGCCGCGCGGGCGCGCTCGGGTAGAATGAATTTTTCGATGAGAAAGGGCCCTTCGGCGCCGGTTTCGATATAGTGTGCGAAGTCTATTGTCGTTTTCGGATACAGAACCACCTGCGCTCCGAGCGCGGCGAGCACGGTGTTTAAGTCTGAAAATCCATAGCGGCCGGCGGCGGTGCCGCCGATGGTGATGATATTGCGCAGCTGCACACCGACGACATGGCTCACCGCTGCGTTGAGCGCTCCCCCAAATCTCTGTGCCAGCACGCCGCTCGTCTCGATGCTCCTGTAGCTCGTCATTGCGCCGATCTCGACGCCGCTCTCGGTCTCGTGGATATAATCAAGCCCGAGCTCGGACAGATCGACCCCCAGCTTTATCGATTTCGCGTTTGTCCGGAGCCAGGCCGCGCCGGCGATCGGCGTGCCCCCTCGGTCGCGGATGAGGCGGAGAGCCTCATCGATGCTCCGGGGACGGCTGTATTCCAATATTTCCATCTGCGCGCTCCTTTGAGGATGCGGATGCATGAATCCGACGCACTTTTAAAGGCCCGATGAGGTTTAAAAGTGCATCTTTCATCCTTATTTCAAGTATCATAGCACAGCTCAGCCATATGGGCAAATTGCGCGCCCAGGTTCGGCTCAGCAAAAGCTGGCACGACAGCGCTCGCGTTTAACCCCACTGTGGGCGATGGATCTCCTTTTCGCCTCGATTTTCTTGTCCGCCGGGTTTTTCAAAACCTGCCGACCAGCTATACTGACGCCATGGCGGAATTTGTCCATCTCCACAACCACACCGACTACTCTCTCCTCGACGGCGCGGCGCCTGTTTCGAGGCTCGTCAAAAAAGCCAAAGCGCTCGGCATGCCCGGCATCGCCATCACCGACCACGGCAACATGTTCGGGGTCATGGCATTCGAGAAGGAGTGTAAAGAGGCGGGTATCAATCCGATCATCGGCTGCGAGTTCTATGTCGCAGGCGGTTCTCGCCTCGAAAAAACCGGTACCGAGAATGGCAACAAATACTGGCACCTGCTGCTCATCGCCGAAAACCAGATCGGTTACCGCAATCTCTTGAAACTCACCTCTGCTTCATTCACCGAAGGCTTTTACTATAAACCACGCATCGACGACGAGATTCTCAGCGCGAACTCTCAAGGGCTCATCGCCTGCACTGCCTGCCT
>CAYXOW010000023.1:19281-20616 GCA_964466815.1 uncultured Treponema sp. | reverse complement strand
CGCCGGCGAGATACCCTCGCTCATCCTTGCGGGCAAGCTTGATCAGGCGACCAAGAAAATCGCCTACTACCGCGAGCTCTTCGGGCGCGATCACTTCTACCTCGAGCTGCAGAACCACGGTCTCGACGAGCAGAGAATCGTCAACCGCGAACTTGTCCGCCTCGCGAAGGAGCTCGATCTGCCTCTCGTCGCCACGAACGATCTCCACTATGTCGAGCGCGATGACGCGGTGGCTCAGGATATCCTCCTGTGCATCGGTACGAACCGAAAGCGCAACGACCCTTCGCGCATGCGCTTTCCGAACGATCAGTTTTACCTAAAGAGCGCCGAGGAGATGGCTGCGACCTTCGCCGAGGTGCCGGAGGCGCTCGAGAACACGCTCAAAATCAATGAGATGGCGCGGCTCAAGATCGATTTTCCCGGGCCGCTCCTTCCAGACTACCAAGTGCCCGAAGCCTTCTCGACGCCTGATGCTTACCTTTCTCATATCGCCCGCGAGGGCCTTGTCGCGCGCTATGGAAACCCGAGCCAGGAGGCCAAGGACCGGCTCGAATACGAGCTCGGCGTCATCACGAAGATGGGCTTTACCGGCTACTTCCTCATCGTGTGGGACTTTATCCACTGGGCGAAGGAGCACGGCATACCGGTGGGCCCTGGCCGCGGCTCGGGCGCGGGCTCCATCGTCGCCTACGCGATGCGCATCACGGACATCGACCCTCTCAAATACGAACTCATTTTCGAGCGCTTCCTGAACCCTGAGCGTATCACGATGCCCGACTTCGACGTGGACTTCGACTTCGAGCGCAGGGGCGAGGTCATCGACTATGTCGGCGAGAAGTACGGCCACGACCGTGTGGCGCAGATCATCACCTTCGGGACGTTGAAGGCGAAGGCGGTCATCAAAGATGTGGCGCGGGCCCTCGACATACCTTTCGAGGATGCGAACCAGATCGCGAAGCTCGTCCCCGAAGATCCCAAAATGACGCTCGAAAAAGCGTTCAAAGCCGAACCGAAACTTGCCGCACTCGCGCAGAACCCCGCGTACTCTGAGCTCTTCTCCATTGCGGCCAAGCTCGAAAATCTGCACCGGCACAGCTCCCTGCACGCTGCGGGAATCGTCATCGGCAAATCGACACTCACGGACTATGTGCCGCTCTACAAAGACCCCAAGACAGGTCTCATCGCGACGCAGTACACGATGGAGTATCTCGAGAACTGCGGGCTCGTGAAGATGGACTTCCTCGGGCTCAAGACGCTCACGCTCATCCGCAACACCCTCGATCTCATCCGAAAGCGCGGTATCGATCTCAAAGAAGACGATATTCCGGACAACGA
>CAYXOW010000023.1:7562-19265 GCA_964466815.1 uncultured Treponema sp. | reverse complement strand
ATTCAAGATGCTCTGCGAGGGCAAGAGCACCTCGATCTTCCAGTTCGAGTCGCAGGGCATGCAGTCGATCTTGAAGCGCGCAAAGCCGGGGAGCATCGAGGATCTCATCGCTCTCAACGCCCTCTACCGACCGGGGCCGATGGACTACATCGATCAGTTCATCGACTCGAAAAACGGGCGAATGGCCATCACCTATCCGCACCCTTCTCTGGAGAAGTATCTCAGTGGGACTTACGGTGTCATCGTCTATCAGGAGCAGGTCATGCAGGTCGCCCGAGAGGTCGCCGGCTACTCGCTCGGCCGCGCCGACCTTTTGCGGCGCGCGATGGGAAAGAAGAAGCTCGAAATTCTTCAGAAGGAAGAGGTGCCCTTTATCGAGGGCGCCGTCTCGCGCGGATATACCAAAGAAGACGCGAAGCGCATCTTCGAAATACTGACGCCGTTCGCGGGCTACGGTTTCAACAAATCGCACGCTGCGGCATACTCCGTGGTCGCCTATCGCACGGCGTATCTCAAAGCCAATTACCCGGCCGAGTTCATGGCCGCCAATCTCACGAACGAGATCAGCAACACCGACAAACTCACCGAGTACATCAGCGAGGCGCGCCAGATGGGCCTCGCCGTACTGCCCCCCGACATCAATCGCTCAGACGCCAATTTCAGCGTCGACCACGGCCAGATCATCTACGGTTTCTTAGGCATCAAGGGTGTGGGCGAGGGCGTGGCCCGCGACATCCAAGCCGAGCGCGAAAAGCGCGGGCCCTTCAAAGATTTCATCGACTTTCTGACACGAATGAGGGATTGTGGCCTCAACCGCAAGGCCTTCGAGTCGCTCATCCTCGCGGGCTGCTTCGACTCGCTCGTCCGCCCGCGCCGCATGCTGATCGAGAACCTCGAGCGCGCGGTGGAGTATATCGAGGGCGCGCGAGCCTTCGAGGCGGCGCGCAATGGCTCGCTCTTCGAAATGGACGACCTCGGAACCTACCCCGACTTCGTCTTCGAACCCGTCGAAGAGTTCTCAAACCAGGAGATGCTCCAGTCGGAGAAGGAGCTTCTCGGTTTCTTTTTCTCGGCGCACCCCATGGATGAATTCAAACTTGTCTGGGAACGGGCATCGACGCTCGACTTAGGCCACCTCGATCGGGCGATCCCCAACCGCGAATACGTCGTTGTTGGGCTCCTTACAGAGTATCGCCCCTACACGACGCAGAATGGTCGACGGATGGCCTTCTGCAAGCTCGAAGATTACCGTGGAGCGATCGACATGGTGGTATTTCCCGATATGCTCGAAAAGCACGAAGCTGCCTTCGTCAAGGATCGTGTGCTCTGTGTGCGCGCGGTGTTCGACAATTCCAGGCGCTCGCCCTCGCTCAAGCTCCAGGAGATTCTCGACCCCGATTCGCTCCGAAAGGCAGCCTGGCGGGAGCTCCACGTGCAACTTGCTCCGGGAAATTTCGATGAGAACAACCTCTATGGACTTCGTGACGCGGTATACTCTCTGCATGGGCAGTGCAAGGTCTTCTTCCATGTGCCGCTCTCCGGAGGAGGAGAAGCGACGATCGAGGCTGGCCCACACACGACTTGTTCAGCGAGCGACGACGATATCGCCCTGCTCAAGCGGCATCCTTTGGTGGCGGAGGTGTGGCGATCATGAAGGTGACCGTACTCGGCAATGGCGGTTTCTACAACGAAGGGCTCCCCTACAATGCACTCGCGATCGATGCTCGGGTGCTTGTCGAAACCCCTCCGGACATCCTGCAGTCGACTGCGCGGCAGGGTATGCATCCATCCCAGTTCGACACAGTGTTCGTGAGTCACATTCACGGTGACCACTGCTTCGGTTTTCCGTTTTTCTTTTTCAATTGGCTCTATGCGGGCGAGACCCACTCGAATTGGCATAGAGGCAGCATACTCACCCTTATCGGTCCTCGGGGTCTTGGCGAACAGCTCCGTGTTCTCCTCCGAATGGCGATTCCTCACGAGCATCCCTACACAGAGGCCTTCGAGCAGCAGGTGCGCCTCATCGAGGTTGGAGAGGAGAATATCCTCGATGCGGGAGGCGGACTCTGGTTCGGCTTTATGTCGACGAAGCACTCGCTTCCGACCTTGGCACTGATCGTAGGAGAAAAGACCGAAACCCTTCCGATTGTCGAGGATCGATTCGCCGCGGCGCGCTTCATCTACAGCTCCGACACCTCGATGTTCGAGGGCGTATCAAGGCTCCTCGAGTCGGGTGCACAGCTCGTGCTCTGCGACACGAATGGCGACAAAGCGAATGAGGTGCACATGAGTCCTGGAGAACTTGCAGCCGCTGCGCGTTCGCGGCCGGGGGACATCGCCTCTGGGAGAATTCGTGGTATCCACATGAGTCGTTCGATACAGCGTCTCGGCGATCTCAGCTTTGTGCAGCCTGGAGATACGTTTATTCTGAAGTGAGGGCCGCTACCGTATCAATTCAAGGTGATCGCGCGACCACGCCGCAAATGCATCCCAACGCGCAAACCTAAAATCCGCTGCGGAAGCGTATCTTTTCCGCAGCGCGGCGTGCATGCCGGCGGCCTTCGCTCCTCCGATATCGTAGCGGATATTGTTGCCGACATAGAGAATCTCGTCGAGCGCTACATCGAGGGCGCTCGAGAGTGCCTCGAAGACGCGCCGGTGGGGCTTGAGTGCGCCTGTATCCTCGGCGCAGAGGATGGGCCCGAAAAACTCAGAGAGCCCGAGGGCGCGCACTTTCTCCTCAGGCGGAAGGTCGGAGAGCGCTGCAAGTGTAAAACCGCGCGATCGGAGCGATTCGAGAGTTGTGACGACACCGGCGTAGGGTTCGATAGTCGCGAAACGGCGCGGAATTTCTTCATAGAAAATGCGTTCCATAAGGCTATACGCGAGCTCTTCTGGTGCGCCGAGTCGCGCCGCGAGCAGTTTAGCTTGGAGTTGGTGCAGGCTTGCTCTATCGGTAGGCGCGAAATCGTTCTCTTGCTGCAACACCCTCAGCTGTCTGCGGACCGACGAGAAGGCCGGAACTAACCTCGGGTGCATGAAAAAAATGTCGACGCAGCGGATATTGAGCGATGAAGCGGGGTAGAGTGTCCCGTCGACATCGAAGGCGATTGCGCGCACACGCATAACGTCCCGCATACTCAACTGTATACAGGACGAATGGAGCTCATGTCCACCTCGCGGAATAAAAAAGCGGCCGGAAAACGGCCGCTCATCGAAGAATCTGCAAGAAAAGGATCAAAAAACTCTAGCCCGGTAGCTCGTATGCAATAGCTCGTGCGAAAGGTGTCCTAAGGGTTTTCCTAGAAACTCGTGGTAGAGCGCCGCCACCGCTGGATTTTCGTGCGACTTGCGGATCGGCAGGTTGCGGTCCTCGGTGTAGAGGGCGCTGCTCCTTGCGCGTTTTTTCTCGATATCGGCGAGCACCGGCTGCCCGCCGCCGCCGATGCAGCCACCGGGGCAGGACATGATCTCGATAAAGTGGTAGGGGCTCTTCCCTGCACGAATTTCATCGAGGAGAACGCGCGCATTCGCGAGCCCGTGAGCAACTGCGACGCGCACTTCTGTTCCGCCTATATTCACTTCGGCGCGCTTTATGGAATCGAAACCGCGTATCTGAGTGAAATCGATGTTCTCGAGCGGCTTTTTCTCGACGATCTCGTAGACTGTTCTGAGCGCTGCTTCCATGACGCCTCCTGTGGTACCGAAGATGGTGCCGGCACCTGTGGACTTGCCGAGCGGGTCGTCGAATTCTTCTTCGGGAAGGCTCGCAATGTCGATGCCCGCGAGACGGATCATACGTGCGAGCTCTCTCGTGGTGAGCGCCCAGTCGACATCGAAGAAAGGCCGAGCGCCCGCGAGGTTCGCATCGCTGCGTCGCCACCAGTCCCAGGCCGAGTCCATCTCCTTCCGCCGCGCCTCATACTTTTTCGCTGTGCAGGGCATGATCGATACAACGCGCATCTTCTGGGGCGAGGAGCCGACCGTTTTCGCGTAGTAGCTCTTAGCAATCGCGCCGAACATTTGTTGTGGGCTCTTGCAAGTGGAAAGGTGCCCGAGAAGATCAGGGTAGAAACCCTCGATGAAATTGATCCAGCCCGGCGAGCAGGAGGTGATCATCGGGAGGGTTCCTCCGTGCGAGAGCCGCTCGAGGAGCTCGCTTCCCTCTTCCATAATGGTGAGGTCCGCGGTGAACTGGGTGTCGAAGACCTTGGAAAAACCAATGCGCCTGAGCGCGGCTACCATCTTTCCCGTCACGAGGCTGCCTGCCGACATTCCCAGGGCCTCGCCGAGCGAGGCACGGATCGCGGGGGCGGTCTGCACTATTGTGGTGAGATTGGGGTCGCCCAGCGCGCCGAATACCTCACTCGACTCATCCTTTTCCGTTATCGCGCCCGTGGGGCACACTACCGAACACTGGCCACACTGCACACAGGCGCTCTGCGCGAGCCCTCTATCCATGAATGTTGCGACTCTCGTCCGCGCGCCGCGCCCGGTGAATGCGATCGCGTTGACGCCCTGCGTCTCCTCGCAGACCGATACGCAGCGGCCGCACAGAATGCACTTTTTATCGTCGCGAACAATGCCCTCTGAGGAATTGTCGGGCAAGGGGAAGGTCTTGTACGAAGGGAATCGATCATGCTTAACGCCGAGGAGGCTCGCCATGGTGTGCAGCTCGCACGTGTCCGAGCGGAGACAGGACAGGCAGTCGTCGGGGTGATTCGCGAGCAGCAATTCGACGGCCATTTTTCGCGCTCGAATGACACGTGGACTCGCGGTGTGGATTTTCATGCCGGGGGTCGGTTTTTGCACACAGGAGCGGATCAGCGACTTTGCGCCTTCAATCTCGACAACACAGACTCCGCAGGATGCGTTTTTGGAGATGCCTTCCAGGAAGCAGAGCGTTGGAATTTTTACTCCCGCACTCGCGCACGCGCTGACGAGATTTTTCGAGGGATCGACCGCCACAGTGTGACCATCGATCGTGATATCTATCAAGTTTTCCATGGGCTTGCTCCTTTATTTGCTGACAAGAGTACCGCGCGGTTCACGCCGGTGTTCGCGCACATCGCAGCGTAGACAACGGTTTGCTTCAATTCGCGCCTGTTCGCCGGTGTAGCCGAGGTTGATCTCCATGAAGTTGCTCTTGCGTGCGTTTACGGGGAGCATCGTGGCGCGTGTCATCTTCTCTTTGCTGATGTTGGCGGGAATCTCCATCTTATAGTCGAAGCGGCGGAAAAGACTGTCGAAGCGCTTTTTACCACTCAGCATCTGATCGATGTTCTCGGCGACCGTTTTTGCTTGACCCATTGCCTCCGCAGCGGTCGCGGGACCAAGCACCGCGTCGCCGATCGCGAAAATCTTGGCGTTACTGGTCACAAGAGAGAAAGGATCGACCTTGATTCGTCCATTTTTTTGACGCTCGACACCAATCGTCTCGATGCCGGGAATTTCGACCTTCTCTCCGATGGCCACGATCACGGTGGAGCAGGAGATATCTTCAAATTTATCGGTGGGAACGGGGGTAGGCCTACCGGATGAGTCGACGGGCCCTGCTTTCATGCGCTGTATGCGCACTGCCTTCGCCACAGAGTTGCCCTCTTTTTTCTCGGTGAGAATCTCGACAGGGGAAGCCATACAGATGAGATTGATGCCTTCTTCGAGTGCTCCCTTAAGTTCTTCTTCGTTGGCTGGCATATCGACCTTCGATCTGCGGTACACTACGGTCACGGTTGCGCCGAGTCTGAGGGCGGAGCGCGCTGCGTCGATCGCGGAATTCCCTCCGCCGATCACCACAACTTCTCCACCAGTGTGTATCTTTTCTTTTCGCGCGAGGGCTCCGAGGAAGTCGCAGGCCCTATAGACACCTTTAGCGCCTTCGCCGGCTACGTCGAGGCTGAGCTCAGCGGACGCGCCCGCCGCGATGACTACCGCGTCGCTCGAGTCTGCGAGTCGCTGCCACTGCTCTGGCGTCGAAATACGCGTGTTGTACACAAAGCGTACGCCGAGTTTCTCGATGAAACCGACTTCTTTTTTAAGCACATCCTTGGGCAAGCGGTAGGAAGGAATACCCCAACGAAGCACGCCGCCGGGCTCTCCGCTCGCCTCGTAGACGGTGACCTCGTGTCCGAGCCTAACAAGGTAGGCTGCGACAGTGAGCCCTGCCGGGCCCGCGCCGATTATTGCGATGCGTTTGCCGCTCGAGGGCAGTTTTTCTTTCAATATTTTTGCATAGATCTGTTTCTCGCGGCCCATCTTGTACATGGTGTCCGCCAGGTAGCGGTGAATTTCACCCTGGGAAACTGGCTCGTCGAGCATGTCGCGTCGGCAACGCATGCGGCAGTGGAAGTGGCAGATGCGGCCGATTGTGCCGGGCAAGGGATTTTCGCGCAATGTGAGCTCGAAGGCATCCTCGATGCGGTTTTCTTTGAGGAGCTGGAGGTAGCCGGGAATGTTCATGTGCAGTGGGCAAGAGGATTCGCAGAGCGCGATGTAGAGGTTTTCGCAGATGCCTGCCGGACAGCGCTTGCCCTTGATATGCTGAATGTATTCGTCGCGGAAGTAGCGCAGCGTGGTGAGGACAGGATTGGCCGAGGTCTGTCCGAGACCGCAGAGAGAAGAATCTTTCACCGTAAGCGCCAGCTCCTGGAGGGTGTCGAGGTCCTCTTCCTTCGCCTCGCCGTCTGAAATTTTCTGGAGAATGTGAAGCATCTGCGAGGTGCCCTCGCGGCAAGGGGTGCACTTGCCGCACGACTCGCCGACCACAAAGCCGGTAAAGTAGCGCGCCACATCCACCATGCAGTTGTCTTGGTCCATCACGACCATGCCGCCCGATCCCATGATCGCGCCAAGTTCAGCGAGATGTTCGTAATCGATCGGCGTCTTAAAGAGGCTCGCGGGTACGCAGCCGCCGGAAGGGCCGCCGCACTGCACGGCTTTGATCTTCTTTTTAGGCCCCATGCCACCGCAGATACCGTAGATAACGCCCTCGAGGGTGCTTCCGAGCTGGAGTTCGACGAGGCCTGTGTTCCGCACCTTCCCGACAAATGAAAAGACCTTTGTACCGGTACTGGTCGGTGTGCCGAAGCCGGAGAACCACGCACCGCCGCGCGCCACGATGACGGGAATATTGCACCAGGTCTCCACGTTGTTGATGGAAGTGGGACGCCCGTAGAGTCCACTCTGAGCAGGGAAAGGCGGGCGTGGGCGTGGGCGCCCCGCATTGCCTTCGATCGATGCGATGAGGGCCGTTTCTTCGCCGCAGACAAAGGCACCAGCGCCCGTCACGACATCGATGTCGAAGGAAAATTTTGTTCCGAGTATGTTTTTACCGAGGAGTCCGATCTTTCGTGCCGCGTCGATCGCTGCGTTGAGTCGGTGCACCGCGAGCGGGTATTCGGCGCGCACATACACCACACCTCGGTTTGCGCCCATCGAGTAAGCCCCGAGTATCATACCCTCGAGCAGCATGTGGGGATCGGACTCGATCTCATTGCGGTTCATATAGGCGCCGGGGTCGCCCTCATCGGCGTTGCAGATAATGTAGCCTTCGCCGGGGTTGTCCTGGAGCGATTGGCGCATGATCGACCACTTTTTCCATGTGGGGAAACCTGCGCCCCCCCGCCCCCTTAAGCCTGCCCTCTTCACCTCTTCGATAATCGACTCAGGCGGCATGGACGTGAGGGCGGTGACAAGGCTTCGGTAGCCACCCACCGCGATGTACTCCTCGATGCACTCGGGGTCGATCATTCCCGCGTCGCGGAGCACGATCTTCTCTTGGTTTTTAAAAAAGTCAAGTTCCTTCCATGTCGGGAGCTGAGGGTAGCCGCGCCCAAACTCGAGTTTCGAGGTGCGGAAATCCCACTCCTCGATTCTGGCTTCGGCGAGTTTTGCGACTTTGTCGAATGTCTCGTCGCTCTGTAGTCCATCGAGGATGCGCAGAGCTTTGCGCGGTTCGACATCCGTAAAAAGGAGGATGGGTTTCTTTGGCCGCCACGCCATGACAGCGGGTTCAGCCGCGCAGAATCCAAAACAGCCCACCCTTCGCAATCGAGCTTGTGTCGAATCAAGTTTCTCGCTGAGGGCTTTCCACACCGCATCCGCGCCGGAGCCGATGCCGCAAGTTCCCATGCCCACCGAAATCCAAGGCATGTCTCCATAAAAATGCGCGAGTCCCTCTTTCGTCAGAAATCCCAAATCTGTAGTCGGTGTCATGCTTCGCCTCCTTTTTTGAGCTTTTCAAGGAGCGAAACGAGCTTCGAGACAGTCATGCGCGAGATGACCTTGCCGTCGACCATGATGACGGGCGCAAGTGCGCACTGTCCGAAACAAGCCACGGTGCGAATCGTGGCGAAGCTGTCGGTGCTCGTCACCGAATTTTCTTCCTCTTCCTTGAATTCTTTGATTCCTAAGCGCGTGAGCGCCTCATTGAGGAGGACGAGCGAGCCGCGCGTGTGGCAGGCAGTTCCCCTGCACACGACGATCACATGTTCCCCCTGAGGCTTAAGGTTGAAGAAAGAGTAGAAGGTCGCCACTGAATACACTTTGGAGAGTGGCACTTCGAGTCGTTTCGAGATCTCTCTGAGCGTTTCCTCCGAGAGATACTTTTTCGGGTTGTGCTGCTGTGCATGTTCGAGTGCTCCCAGCAGTCCGCCATTTTTCCCTTTCCATGTATCGATGATCGTTTCGAGGCTTTGAGTCTGATTGCCTGCTACCGTTTTCGCCATGATGCCTCCTTCCGCGCGAATAAAAATATTTTCATATCTATTTATTAATTTGTCAAGAAAATTTTATCTATAAAATTAGATTATAAAAATGGAATATTTATAAAATTCAATATTAAGATATAATAAGATAAAAAATTATCTAATAAATACGTCGTTGCCTTTGCAGGAATTTTAGGGAATACTCTATGTGTATGGCTGCTTTTGATCAGAATGGTAAGAGTTTTCCCTGTGCACGACCTCAGTGGCCCTCGCGTTTCTCTCAGCCGAGCGTCGAGGCGGTGGCACGCAAACTCAAGCGTGTATTCGATCAAAACGCATGCGTAGAGTACCTGTCGTGTACCGAAATACAGGATTATTCCTACTATGAAGCGCTTCTCATCCAAGGTCTCGATGGTATTAACCGCAGAATTACCGAAGGATCGATGTGGCCATTCGACCTCACGGAGTATCCTAAAATCATACGTTCACATGATGGTGTTGTGCGCGCCTGCATCTATATCGGCTCCTTCGATCCCTTTCAGCTCACCCACTTGACCGTCGCGGTTCGATATCTCGCGTCGAACCTATGTCGATCCGATTTTCTGATTGTCGTCCCAGAAGGTTCGAACGACTCCGCAAAGCCGCTCAAAACCGAGTATGGATTTCGGCTCTCGATCGCGAAAATGCAGTGTGAGGGTATTTTCGATCCCTTCATTAAAGTGCTCGACCTGGGCATGCAGGCGGATACGATTGAGATCGTCCGGAGATTCATCGCGATGCACCGAGGATTGACCTTAGAACTCACCCACCTCATCGGCTCAGACGTATTGCCCATCGCCGCCCGCTATATCTCCGAGGACATGCGCCGCTGGACTGAAGAAGCGCATGATTCGGGTGTGCGCTATATCCACCGCGTACATGTTGTGCAGCGGGGAGAGCTCGGGGACACGCCGGCGCTCATGAAGGCCTTTCAAGAAGAGTCGGTGCCTGTCGTGATCGATCCGAACATCGTCGCCACCCCCTCGAGCACCGATTTCAGATCGCGGAGAGCTTTTACCATCGTGCTTCCCACGCCTGCGATACGCGACAAAATGGAAGTGATATTCCGTTACCACATGCACAAGAGCTGGACATCTTATCAGGAATAGCGCAAAGGCGCTCAAATAGTGTATAACAAACTCATGAATATATCGTCGATGAAATTGATTTTTCTAGGACCTCCCGGAGCAGGTAAAGGTACGATCTCCAAGATGATCACCGAACGTCTCGGTGTGCCGCAGATCAGCACGGGCGACATGTTTCGAGCGGCCGCAAAAGAAAAAACCGAACTGGGACTCAAAGTGCAGTCGATTCTCGCTGCGGGCGGACTCGTCCCCGATGAGCTCACCATCGCGATCGTCAGAGAGAGGCTCTCATGGCCGGATGTCCGGCAGAGCTATATTCTCGATGGTTTTCCACGAACCATCGCACAGGCTGATGCGCTCGCGGGATTTGCCGAGCTCGACGCCGCCGTGGACTTCGAGGTTAAGGACGATCTCATTCTTTTCAGGCTAACTGGACGACGAGTCTGCAGATCGTGCGGCGCCATCTACCATGTGGTGACGAAGCCGCCGAAGGTCGAAGGTGTCTGCGATATCTGCGGAGGCGAGCTATATATCCGCAACGACGATAAGGAAGAGACCGTTAAAGCTAGGCTCACTGCATACCACCAGGAGACCGAACCGCTCATCGGGTACTACGGGAACATGGGCAAGCTTCTCACCATTGATGGGAGCCCAGATGCAGAGACGGTCTACACCACCTTTATCTCTGAAATAGGGCGTTTTCTTAAAAAATGAGCCGGCGGGCAATCCTCATTGCGCTCCTCGCGCTCTTGGGGGTGCTCGTGCTCGGCGCACAGGAAGCAATCGCTCCCGGAGACTGGGCAGGCACCCTCATCTTGCACCAATCCTCGCCAGGGGCTACACCGGGCCAAAATCAGTATCGACCTGGCGCGGTGGGACAGGGGAATGCTTCGGAGGCCTATCGCTTCGATTTCACGATTCATATTCTCCGAAAGGATAGAGGCATTACGGTAGATATTCCCGAACAGGGAATGTTCTCGTACCCCATCGATCGCTACAGTTTCAACGAAACACAAATTTCACTTGTGCTCGATACGATGGGCGAAGGCGAAGAGCTCACGATCGCGGGCTCCTATTCTGACACCTTTGTTCCACCGGGGAAGACTCAGAAGGGCGGCATAGTTGGATCTGTCAAAGGTCGATCGTGGGCCGGCTCATTCTATGTACAACGCCAGGATATTTCGACGCTTCCCGGCGAAGTGCCCATCGACATTCCAGTGGATGGCGGCTCACTTCCCGCGACACTCACAGTACCGCTGCATTTCACTCCCGCCCTCGATCTACAATCGCCTCAGCAGTTTCCTCTCGTTGTGCTCGTTGCGGGGGCGGGAAGAACAGACCGAAATGGCAACAATGTCGATGTACCGGGGAAAACCGACACTTTGCAGCAACTTGCCCAGATGCTCCGACAGCGGGGAGTGGGGACGCTCCGCTATGACAAACGCGGTACGGGAGAAGCCTACAAACTTGAAAAACCAGGGCAGATGACGAGTTTTACCCAGCACGTCAAGGACTTGGCCAGTGTTATTTCGACTTCATCAGCACTGCCTCGCACAGGCCGTCTCATCGTCGCAGGCATGAACGAAGGGGCCTGGCAGGCTGCCGCAGCACTCGCGCTTCTCAAGAAGGAAACCGAGGTAGACGGGCTCGTGGTGCTCGATGCGAGCGGGGTCGGGCCCATGGAGACCTTAGAACAGTCGGTCGAAAATCTATCCGCAGATCTGCGAACAAAAGCGCTCGAAGCTGCGCGCACTCTCGTTTCGAGCGGAAAGCTCATCGATGTGCCCCAAGAACTCGCTAACTTTTTTTCGCCGAATCGCGCGGCGTGGTTGGCGTCATGGCTTGCATTCAACCCAGTGGAGGCGCTCGGCACT
>CAYXOW010000023.1:0-7552 GCA_964466815.1 uncultured Treponema sp. | reverse complement strand
GTACGGATACCTGTACTCCTCGTCTATGGAGAGCGCGACATGCAGGTCGACCGCGCTGCCTTCTCGAAACTGATCGATGCCGCCCCCACAGCGCCGGTGCGTGTCGTGCCCGACATGAACTATGCCCTAAAGACAGTTCACTCCGACGACGAAAACTATGCGGCATTCACCGACCCCTCGTTCAAGGTGCCGCCGTCGCTCGCCGATCTCTTAGCAGCGTATGCAAAAGCGCAGCCCGGGCCGGAGGGGCTTCTTTCGTGGAAGCCTTGAACCAGCCATCAATTGAGCACTTTCTTCAATTGAGCTTTGTCGGCATTTAATTTCGAAAGAGAGAGCATCGTGTCCACCATCTGCCGCGCCGTCATGGCAATTGGCTGAGTGGTGAAGAGTGCCCCGCTCTGATCGATGCCTGCATCCGAGGAGAGCGGAAGGCCATACTCAGTCAACTTGTTCGAAAGCAGCACCCACATGAAGCGCATGATGG
Source organism: uncultured Treponema sp. (assembly GCA_964466815.1). Taxonomy (GTDB): domain Bacteria; phylum Spirochaetota; class Spirochaetia; order Treponematales; family Rectinemataceae; genus Rectinema. The sequence goes on along the minus strand of CAYXOW010000023.1, from coordinate 7,068 downwards.
GCTTGTAGGTTTTCGCGGTTTGTTCATCTTTCATCTGAATTTCAAACCGTGCACTGTAGAGTGCGTCGGGACTCCCGTGCGCAGGGGATGTGAGGTCGCGATCCGCGCGCAGCATAATGCCATCGAAAGGAAGAGTGACACCATCGAGGAGAGGCACCTGAGCAATCAACGCAGATTGTGCATCGAGATAGATTTGTAAGTCGTTGTCGCTGCGCTGCATTCCCGCGCGGTCCGCAATCGCAGCGGCTGAAGCTGAGACAGTCGAAGAAGTTTGGGGTGCCCACGTCGCGAAGTGGAGTGTTCCTCCCGATGGGTCGCGCATGTAGAGCTTGCCGGATCGCGCCTCATACCCGCCGGGAATCCGAATCCAGTTATCGTCGAAAAAGAATGACACCGAAGTAAAAAATCCAGGGAAATTTCCGGCGAACACTGCCTCGATGGAAGGATTAGCTTGGTTCTCCAAAGAAATGCCGATGCCTGCGACGTCTGCGCGCGCGAGGGTCTTGTCGAGTCTGTCCCTATCGATGCGCTGGCTGCTCACAGGCTGCCGATCGGAGGCGATTGAAGCGAGGGCGGTGATCGTCGAGTCGTCGAAGGATGCCGCCATGTCGCGCAGAAATGATCCTTTTGCGCGCACGAGGACCTGCGGAGTCCTCTCGAAGTGGTTGAAGAGTCCGGCGGTGGCCACATCGCGGGGCACAGTGGCGCAGGAGACTGCGAGGACGAGCGCTGCGGAGAGTGCCGCGAGAAGCCCACGGCGCACGTGGGCATGACTATCGATGTAGGTACACGCGCTTCCTGATGGATGCGTTCCAGATGTTGCCGATTTTCCATGCAGTGGATTAAAAATCATAGAATTTGAATTCCTTTCTTGCGCATCAGAGAGTGGAATGCGTCGCGGTGCGCGCGCGCTGCTCGATTCCATGCCTCGAAGGGTGAGCCTCGGTACTCCGTGGCGGAAATGACTCCCCTTACCAGAGGGCCATGGAGCGCCGAAACTCCCCATTCGCTTGAAAACCCTTCCGTAGAAATAGTTTTGAGCATGTCGCCTGTCCGGTATTCCTTCGCGCCGATGGCCGTCGTCCAGCTATTCGGGTCATAGGAAGGTACGTCGAAATATATCACATAATCGCTTGCGACTGCGAGAGCATCATAGTTGGAAGATGTTCGCCCCGCCCAGAGCTCACGAAGAGGTTCGAGGACGAAGTCTTCATCGTCGAACGAGGTTCGCCGCGAGGTGCGGAGAAATCGATAGATCATTCGGGCCGCCCCAAGAAAACGTGCAGTATTGTCGATGTGTGCACGATCTGGGTTGAGCCGCGAGTCATACCAACGGGCCTCTGGCAGATCGGGTATCACGCCGGCCTGTAGGTGCCCCACTGCAGGGAGCATGGAAGCAGCCAGTTTTACCGATGCTATCCGGCTATTTAACTCAAGGGCATTGAAATTCTCCCGTGTTCCGGTGAAATTCTGGTGCGCCCATGTGTCGGCGTAGGCGTGGAGGGCGATTCCGATTCGATACAGATTGCCGGTGCTGAGAGCCTCAATGAGGAGGGCTCGCGCGTTGTCGCTGTCGGGGCTCACCGCGAGGGGATTGTGCAGCTTATCGGAGCGCGCAAAGGCGCAGGCTTCAGGATTGCCGGGAATAAAATGAAAAGGGATGTAGATATCTTTGGCGATGTTGCGGTCCCAGAACACATAATTCTGCGTGACCTCGGTGAGAAAGGAACCATCGGAAATTCGTCGCTCTGACCCGTCAGAAGCCGCATGTATCTGTTCGATGCTCCAGGGCAGCTTGGCGTCGTCCACCATCTGGCTCGAAATAGCGATCACGGAGGACTCGTTCGCAGTGAAACCGGCCTTGCTGGCAAGGTACCATATCACGTAATAGTGAAATTCCCTGTTCATCGGCACTATCATGAATGTCCGAAGGACATTGATCAAGGCTGTCCTCGCGGTGGGCAAATCGCGGAAATCGTGCTAAGGTAGCTCAACTATGGAGGTGCACTGAATGGCGATCGAGCGGACCTACGCGATGCTCAAACCAGGTGTGCTCTCCCGGCGCATCGCGGGAGAGATCATCACGCGCCTTGAGCGGAAGGGTTTCGATATAGTCGGACTGAAAATTATGCGCATTTCGCGCGAACTCGCACAGACCCACTACGCGGAACATCGAGAGAAGCCCTTTTTTAACGAACTTGTCGACTACATCACTTCGGGGCCGGTGGTGGCGATGGTCCTCGAGGGCGACGAGGCGATCAAGATACTGAGACTGATGGCCGGTTCGACGAAGCCACTCGAGGCGGCGCCCGGCACAATTCGAGGGGATTATGCGATGCACACGAATGTCAATATCATTCACGCTTCGGATTCGCCCGAAGCAGCTGCGCGCGAAATAGGTCTCTTTTTCAAACCGGAAGAGCTGATCGACTGGAACGACGGCAATTCGAATTGGATTTGAATGCACAGCGAAAAGAGAAACGGAATGTGCATAAAGCGCACGCCATCCCTTCAGAATGAATAGAATATGAATCAAAAAGGAAACGACATGAGTGACAAGATGCATCAAAATAACGATATACCTGAGTGGAATCTCGACAGTGTCTATCACGGTTTCAATTCCGAAGCGTATATTCAAGCGAAACTGAATATCGCAAGTTCTCTCCGGAGTCTTAAAGCTGAGCTTTCGGAAACCGTTGCCCCGAGCGAACCCCGCCGATTCTCGGATTGGCTCTGGATGCTCCTCGAAAAGCTCGATCGATTGGAAACAGAGGCCGATACGCTCTCTGCGTACACCTACGCCCGCTTCAGCACGAGTACGGCGAGCGCAGAAGTGCTGTCCGAGCTCAACAAGGTCGAAGAGCTGCTCGTACCGGCGGCGACCGTCCGTGTGCTTTTCCGAAACCTGCTCGCAGCGAACGAGTCGGCGGTGCGACGCGCGGTCGAGGAAGATCCCCGCTTTGCCGACTACACCTTCGTGCTCGAAGAGGCGCTCGCGCTGCAGAAGCACCAGATGTCTGCGGAATTGGAGGACTTGGCGGCGGACTTGAGCCGGTCGGGCGCCGATGCATGGTCGCGCCTCCAGGAGTCCGTGCTGGCGAACTCGAGCGCGGTGTGGGATGAGGCTTCGGGGGAGCGCAAAACTATGGTCGAACTGCGAAATCTCGCCTACGATGCGGATCGCGCGGTGCGCCAGCGGGCCTACCGCCTCGAGCTCGGCATCTGGAAGAATTATGAGCTTCCCGTCGCCGCGGCGCTTAATGGAGTAAAAGGTACCGTCGCGACTCTGAACAGCCGCCGAGGTTGGGCCAGCGCCCTCGAGACATCGCTAGCGCAGGCTCGAATCTCTCAGGCAGCGCTCGACGCCCTTATAGGTGCGATGGAGGAGTCCCTGCCGATGTGGCGGCGCTATCTGCGCGCGAAGGCGCGTCTCATGGGGCTTGAGAAACTCTCCTTCTACGATATCTTCGCGCCACTTGAGAGCGAGGGTACCGGGATTCCGACATTCGACTGGAGCGCCGCAAAGGCCTTTATCGTGAAGCAATTCGGCACCTTCGACCCTAAAATGGCCAACTTTGCCGAGCGAGCCTTCGACAACTTCTGGATCGACGCCCGCCCCCGCGAAGGGAAGGTCGGCGGCGCGTTCTGCACGCACTTTCCGGCCGTCAAGCAGCCTCGGGTTCTCTGCAACTTCGATGGAAGCTACTCGGCGCTCATCACCATCGCGCACGAGCTCGGCCACGCCTGGCACTACGAAACGATTAAAGATATGTCAATACTCCTCTCGCAGTATCCAATGACCCTCGCGGAGACCGCCTCGATCTTCTCCGAGACCCTCGTCTCCAACGCTGCAATGGCCGGTCTCGAGGATCGCGCGAAGCTCCCCCTCGTCGAGCTCCACCTTCAGGATTCCTGCCAGGTTATCGTCGACATCCTCTCGCGCTTTTACTTCGAGCGCGCGGTGTTCGAAGAACGAAAAAAGGGTGAGATCACCGCTGGGCGCCTCTGCGAGCTCATGCTCGACGCTCAAGCGAAAACCTACGGCGATGCGATGCGCGACGACGAGCGGCACCCTTACATGTGGGCAGTAAAAGGGCACTACTACATTCCAGGGTTGTCGTTCTACAACTTCCCGTACGCTTTTGGTCTTCTCTTTGGACTGGGACTCTACAGCCTCTACGAGGAACAGGGAACTGCCTTCGCCTCGAAATACCGAGAACTCCTTAGGCTCACTGGCTCGCTGCCCGCCGTGGAAGTCGCGAAGCGGGCGGGTTTCGACATCGAGACTCCGGACTTCTGGAGAGGCGCAATGCGTCCGCTTGCGAGAGAAATCGAATTCCTCGAACAAAAGGCGAAGTAGGGTAGTGAGGTGGCTGCTCCCGCGTGTCGCAGCTGCCTGGTCTTAATACGCTTTGAGGATCGCGAGCACCTTTTCCGCCCCGATCGCTTTTAAGAATCCTGCGAGCCTCGGCCCTTGGTCTTTGGCGATCAATGCTTGGTACGCGGCCCTGAAGAGCTGCTTTGGCTCGATACCGCTCGTCTGTGCCACCGCGTAGATTGCCTCAGCGAGCGCGGTCTCGGTTTCAAAAGAGTCGAGTTTCTCCACAACCTCGTCGCGAAGCCTTCGAAGCGCTGCAGTATCGACCTCTGCGAGCTCGGCGACATCTCCCGGCTGGCGCAGAGCGAATTTGAAGTCCTCGGGTGCACACTCGGTGATCCAGTACCACGCGCACTTCGCCCGCACGCGGACACGCGCCTCCTGCGAGGGCTTGAGATCGGGCAGCGACGCGACAACCCTATCGATGTTGCCGAGATTGATCTGCAGCAGATTGCAGAGATGGCGGAATGGAATCTGATAGGGCATCTCCTCGGGCACCTTATCGACCTGGGAGAGCTCGTAGATTCGCCGCTCGAGCGCGGCGACTTCCTCATTCTTCGCTTTGTCGACACCCCAATAGATACGCTCGGTGCGGTCGTAGTCTTCATAGATCTTGATGACATCGAGGTCGAAGCTGATGACGAACTCGGTGTTCGGCCGAGTGCCCGCAAAGAGATAGCGGACGATCTCAGGCTGATATACGCGCAATAGGTCGTAGAGGTCGACCACCTTGCCCTTCGACGAGGACATCTTGCCGGGCGAACCTTTGATACCGATGAAGTCGTAGCGGAAGGTGACCGGCGGTTTGCGGCCGTACACATCTTCGACCACATGCTTCGAAGTGTCGAACGAGCCGCCCTGGGAGTGGTGGTCCTTTCCCGCGGGTTCGAAATTCACCTTCTCGAACGCCCAACGCATCGGCCAGTCTACGCGCCAGACGAGTTTAACGCCGCGCATCGTTCGGATATCGCCCGTCTCCTTGTGGCCGCAAGAGTCGCAGTGGTACGAGAGTCCCCAGTCGCCATCCCAACCATCGATTTCGGTTGTGTCTTTTTCGCAGTTCGAGCAGAACACGGCGACCGGCCACCACTCGCCCTGAATTTTGTGGTCCTCATCGCGGTACTTGTCGAGGATAGTCTTGAGGTGCTCGCGCATCTCGAGGGCACGGCGGATACCGGCGGAGTAGGTTCCGGCGCGGTACTTGGCCGCCTGGTAAAGGAATTCGGGGTGGATGCCCACCTCGGGAAGTATGGTTTCGACGTCGACCTCGTGGTGGCGCGCGTAAGATTCGTCGCGGCCCCAGGGATCGGGCACCATGGTGATGGGAAAACGGAGATATTTCTCGAGCATTTCCGGATTCGGCATGTTGAGAGGAACTTTTCGGAACACATCGTAGTCGTCCCAGCTATAGATAAAGCGAACCTTCTTGCCCATATCGCGCAGCGCGCGGACGACGAGCTCCACCGAGATCATCTCGCGGAAATTGCCCACGTGCACCGTGCCCGAAGGTGTGATGCCCGAGGCGCAGGTGTATAAGTCTTGTTCACCCCAGGTTTGCACTATTTTTTCGGCTGTCTGGTCAGCCCAATGCATCGTCTTCTTCTGTTCCATATCTCGCGAGTATAAATATTTTTTCGAATTTGTGAAATAGCAGAGAGACGAAGGATGTGAGCTCGCGGTGCCGGATTGAGAGTTCGGGCAGCGTTTTCTCTGAGGCGCCCGCCCAAGAACCTATCATTAACACCGCAATCTCGCTCAGTACGCTGTCGCACTGCGGCGTTCATGAGTGAGCTGGCGGCTATATCTTCAGCGCGCCGCGCTCCATGACTGTCCGTTCGTTTCCGTCGGGCATGAGGAGGACGACGGTCGGGTATTTCACGAGCCCATCGAGGTGAATGAGGGCCGGTGCATCCTCATCGTAGTTTGCGCCGATTGCGAAATGGATAGTACCAAGGACTTTCTCATCCTCGAGCATGTTGCCCTGGATGCGCGCAGCGGGATTGAGCCCGATCCCGAATTCACCGAGGTGCCTCGCATTCGTGCCGTAAGCGAGTGCGAGTTCAGGCGCCATGCCGCGCTCGCGCACGAGGTTCGCCGCCATATTGAGTCCATGTGTCAGCGCCGCTTCGAGTTTTTTCGCCTCGTCGCCGCCCTCGACGCCCACCACATAGCCGCCGCGCACGGCGCACTGTATGGGAGCTTGTATCACGATGTCGCCCACGATGTCGGAGATTGAACCATCGAAGACGATGGTGCCCTCTGCGGATTTCAGCGGTGGTGAGATGAAGACCTCGCCCGCAGGAAGATTACCGCCGGCGCCGGGCGCGCGAAAATCGCCGTCGTCGCGCATGGCGGCGCGGCCCTGCACCGAGAACGAGATATCGGTGCCGCCCGGGCTCTTCACTAAAATCGCCGACGCCGCGTCGAGAAGGGCAGAGAGCCGCGCCGCCCTGAGACGCATTGTGCGATAGTTCACAGGAACGGTTCGGATGAACATGTCACGCGTGATTCCCGGCGTCCATGCGGCGCGCACCGCCTTTTCACCGTGCAGGAGATAATTGAAGACGTGGTCGTACACCCGGCCGTCCGCCGCCGAGAGGGGTGAAGCGAGGCGCGCTGCATCCTTCCCAAGTTTTTCGGTCGAAATCGAGAGAATGATGTCGGGACGCGACTCGATCGCGCGGATCACC
>CAYXOW010000022.1:19730-23710 GCA_964466815.1 uncultured Treponema sp. | reverse complement strand
AAGGAATTTCCCGGGAAAGTGGGGAGCAAAGGTGGCGATGGGAAGTTTCTCCGCCGCGACTGCGACGAGGATGGCGGCGACTTGGCCCGGTGTCTGTGGGGTATCGGTCTCATGCATGGAGAGTTCGACAACGAAGGATTCAGGATCGCGGCGCTCGGCGATATGTCGATAGGTGACGCCAGCTTCTTCGACCGCGGCGAGAAATTTGTCCGCTACGATCTCAAGGTCGGACATGGTCACCTCGATTGGAGCGGCACCTTTATTCAGAAGAAACGCAGCGCGCGAAAGATAGGCGGATCTCGCAGCAGGAGATGCTGGAGTGCCGATGGTCTCGGCGACATCGATGGTGAAAAAGTTGGAGTGCGGAATGAACCAGTCGACCGTTTTCATGGTGATGTGGTCCGCATCGACGAACCATTTTCCTTTCCAACCGGAATTTCGAATGGATTCGACCGCGGCGTGCTCCTGATCGGCAGGGCTCGATCCAATGATCACGTGTTCGCGGTTGCTCTTGTTCCACACGATATCGGCATCGCCGCCTCGTTCGTGAAGAGCCTTGAATGCAGCGATCTGTGCTTCGCCCTCGAGACCAAAGCGATCGCCCGTACCTACGGAAAAGCGTGAAAGATGCATGAATGTTCCTCCAATTCTCTTTTTCATATAATGTCGATAGAATTCTAAAAGCGCAAGGGTGAATCGTCACGTGGCATCCTGGGCGCTTTTCCGATATCATCGAACCGCTCAAAGAGGTGTGTATGCTCATTTCCGCAACGAATATGCTCGAAGGTATCGACGATCGCGAACTCAGTGAGCTCGTCGAACGAACGATCGCCGCGTCCGGCGCAGACCGCGCGACACGCATCCTCATTCTTCCGCCCGACATCACGCGCTATCACTCGCGGGCCGGGAGAATCACGGACCTCATCGTCGAAAAGCTCGGAAAGAAAGTGGCGGCGATCATGCCCGCGCTCGGAACTCACGCACCCATGACGCGGGAAGAGATCGCGAAAATGTACCCGCAGTCGCCGGCGGAACGCTTCAAAGTGCACGATTGGCGACGCGATGTCGTCGAACTTGGCCGGATTTCGGAAAAGCGCGTCGAGGCAATCTCCAGCGGGAGAGTGCGCTACGAGTATCCGGTGCAGGCGAACAAGCTCCTCGCATCGGGGGATATCGACTTCATCTTCTCGGTGGGACAGGTTGTTCCCCACGAAGTCGCGGGCATGGCGAATCAGGCAAAAAACATCTTCGTAGGCACCGGTGGGAAAGAAGCCATCGATCGCAGTCACTATATCGGCGCGGTCTGTGGTCTCGAAAGCATCATGGGGCGAACAAACACACCCGTACGCGCACTCTTCGACGAGGCTCTCGAAATCGCCAAAGCAACACTTCCCCCCATCGCGTGGATTCTGACCGTAGTCGGCACCGCTGGCGACGGCTCGCTTGCGCTGCGTGGGTATTATTCCAGCCTCGACAGAACTTCCTTCGAAGAGGCGGCAACACTCGCTGCGAAGGTCAATATCCAGCTGCTGCCCACGCCAATACAAAAGGCTGTGGTGTGGCTCGACCCCGCAGAGTACCGGAGCACGTGGCTTGGAAACAAATCGATATACCGCACGAGAATGGCGATGGCGGATGGAGGCGAGCTCCTCATTCTCGCGCCAGGGCTGCACGGTTTCGGAGAGGACCCGAAGATCGACACCGTCATCCGCCGTTACGGATATCGCCCGAGCGCCGAAATCCAAAAGCTCGTCGCCCGCGAGCCTGACCTCGCAGGCAACCTCTCTGCGGCCGCCCACCTCATCCACGGCTCCAGCGAAGGCCGTTTCACGGTGAGCTACGCGCCCGGCCCCGGCGTCTCCCGGCAGGAGATCGAGTCGGTGGGCTACCGCTGGGCAAACCTCGACACCGCACTGCGGCGCTACAATCCCGAAGGCAGGCTCGCGGGCTACCACCGCACCCCCGACGGCGAAGAATTTTTCTTCGTGCCCAACCCGGCGCTCGGGCTCTGGTCGACGGAATCGCGCATGCGTGGCGTGTGAAACACAGATTGGCCTATAAAAACGAATGAGGGAGCGAAGGCGCGCTCGCCGACGGACGCCCCATGCTGTCTGCGAATGAGCCCGCGCCGCTTGAATATGGCGAATTCACGCACTCATCGTGACCGAGATGATCAATCCATGCGGCATGCGGTTGCGCGCCTCGACACTCCATCCATGCAAATCGACCACCGACTTCACGATCGTGAGTCCGAGACCATGTCCCGCCTCTTGGCGCGAGTGCGACCCTCGGTAAAAAGCATCAAAAATGTACTGAAGCTCCTCGGGAGGGACACCCGGCCCATCGTCCGCGACGACGAGCACTGGCTTGCCATCCTCGAGATAAACGAGAATCTCGACCGTGCCCCCTGGCCCAGTGTACCTGACGGCGTTCGACACAAGGTTCTCGACCGCGCGCTCGAACAGCATTCGATTCATCTTCACCGGTGGGAGCCCTGCTGGAGGACTCTGCGACACGGGGCCGTCGGGTCTTCCGTAGCCATGCACCAGATTTAACCCAAGAAGGCGCGCATCTTCTTCGAAGCGCTTTCCGAGATTGGCCATGAGGGAGGCGATATCCACGCTCTCGAGGGGTGTATTGAAGTCGTCGATCTTCATGAACTCGATAAGATCTGAGACGAGATCCTCGAGCTGCGCGCTCTTTTCGCGGATGATCTCCAAGTAGTGCACGCGAGTCGCCTCATCGCTCGCCAAGTTGTCGCTGAGCGCGTCGGTGTAGCCCTGAATGAGGGCTATGGGCGTCTTGAGATCGTGGCTGACACCGATGAGCATATTCATGCGCCGAGTGATCATGTCGCGCAATGTGATGCGCATCCGATTGATACTGTCGGCGAGCGATCGTAGCTCCACTGCACCGCTGCCCTTCACATCGTGGTCGAGCTTACCGCGGGATACAGTCGCGGTGTCGTTGATGAGGTTCTTGATCGAGCGGTTCGTGGACCGCAATATCAGAAGCGACATGAGCCCGGCGATCAGAAAGGCTCCAAGCGCGAAGCTCGAAACCAGCATCAGGTTCTTATTCTTGATATCTTCTTTCGACCAGAATGGCTGAATATCGAAGAGAAGAAGAGGGCTTTTCTCCAAGCTCTGATCGATGGGGAGAAACCTGAGCTCGGGCCTCGGACGCTCCGCAGGCAGCAGAGGCGGCCTCACGAGATCCGCGACCTGGAGTTTGAAGCCTACAGGCAGATTCTTGAACGATGAGACCAGAACCGTGCCGTCCGGCGCAATGAGCGCTGCATTGATGATAGGTAGTCCTGCAGCCTCGCCGGCGTCGCGGATATCTGCAATGGAAAGGTTTTGGTCGATTTTCCACCGCTGCGCCACTTCATTCAGAAATGCCCGCGTGGGTTCGCGCGGGTCGCGCTTAGTCTGCTGGTTGGTGAAGACAAGCAATCCAAAAATGATTGGGAAGAGCGTGACCGCCACAGTGAGAATGAAGAATTGCGTGCGGAGCTTCAGTTTCATGCTTTACCTTCGGCAAAAGCCTCTGGGTTGAAGCGATATCCCATACCGTACTGCGTCTGGATGTAGAAAGGGTTCGCAGGGTCGCTCTCAAGCTTCTTTCTGAGGCGCTGAATGTAGACGCCCACCGCGCTCACGTCGCCGTACTCCTGGCCCCAGACGCGGGCGTAGATGTCTTCGGGCGAGAAGGGTTTGCCGGGATTTCCGACGAGTTCTTTGAGGATGTTGAACTCTCTGGCCGAGAGGCTCAAAGGTTCTCCTCCCTTCGTGAGGTACATACCTTCCATATCGAGCTCAAAGGGGCCGAATTTGACGATTGAACCGTTTTGGCGCGTCTGCTGGGTGATCGTACGCCGGATGTGCGCGCGCACGCGGGCGGCGAGCACTTTGGGTGGGCAGGGTGTAGTCACGAAATCATCGGCGCCGACACCCAGACCGAAGAGGACATCCTCGTCC
>CAYXOW010000022.1:18711-19692 GCA_964466815.1 uncultured Treponema sp. | reverse complement strand
TTCTGAGAATTTCAAGGAATTGAAACCCATCCATACCGGGAAGGTTGAGATCGAGCACGATGAGATCCCAGTCTTCGTTCTGCGCCAGGGGCAAAGCGCTCTCAGCGTCGAACGCTGATCTGCACTCGAAACCTTCGTTTTGCAGGTAGAGCATATAGAGCTCGGCGAGCTCTTTGGTATCTTCGACAATCAGGATTTTCCCGTGCATGCTCACTCCTCGCGGGGGCAGCCCGTTTTCCCCCGCCTACTCTCATTCTATACCGCCCGGGCCTTTCTTAGAACTGAACCGCATTCCAGAACACGCTGAATTGCGTCTGCACGCGCTTGACCGAGAAATCATTGTTCAGCATTATCGGCACGGATGCTTGGAGATCGACCGTGTCGTTGAGTATACCCACGGTGACCGCTGGTGTAGTCTTATTGCCGTTGGGGGCGTACTCGGAGAGGCTCGGTCCTATGGCAGTCAAGTCGGAGAAGGTGAAGGTCGCGCGTCCGCCCTGATCGCCGACCTGAATCTGCAGCTGCGGGTTGAAGCGCATCGACGTATCGGAAAAGTTTCTCAACGCATAGATGGAACCTGTAACCTGTGTGAGATTTCGCCCCTCTCCAAAGCGTCCAGAGAGCGAAGCTGATCCTGCCAGATACCACATGCCTGCTTGCGTGAGATCCGTCGACCGATACGTGCTGCTGGTTTTTATCGCATTTCGCGCGGCTGCGTTCAGGAGGATACTCGAATCCGCATAGCCGGTACCGTTGTAGTAGCCCTGCACGTGGAAGGCGTAGGAGAGCCCACTCGAGTAGCTCGCGGAGTATTTGATGCCCAGTGTCGACTGGAAAAAGGGCTGATCCTCGACCCGGTACGTATCGTAGGTTCCCGCGGTCGAGCCCGGGCGCACGTAGGTGCGGTCCGAACCATACAGCAGCACATTCTCACCATACACATCGAAAGGTCCTACTGCGCCGGTGAACGTGAACATACCT
>CAYXOW010000022.1:16777-18701 GCA_964466815.1 uncultured Treponema sp. | reverse complement strand
GCGCGAACATGTCGGCGCGGGCGTAGCCCGCGAGGCTGAGCTCCCATCCGCCCACTACAAGGTCGTACTTACTCGCCATCGATGAAGAATCGGCGAACCCTGTGACAGGAGGCACCATGTAGACCATGAGGTGGTTAAGCTTCATCGGTACGTCGACTTTGAATGCGAAGGGGCCTTCTCTCGCCGCCGTAGGATTGTCCGGATCGATGGCAGAGAGGCTCAGGACGTCCGAGGGCTTGTACCAATATCCGACGCCCCAACTTATCCGCTGTTTCCCGAGACGGAAGAATATTTGATTATTGATCTGCGTATCCACAAAGAGCTCCACCAGGCTGAACGTGGGCACACTGTATTGTGTGGTGGAAAGATAGCTCGTGGGGTCATAATTAAAGGCTCCGGACGCGTAGAGGCGCACCAGGTCGGACTGACGGAGATCCGCGTAGCCGGTGATCGACGCAGCCAAAATCTGGTTCGGCACCGCCAGCACACTATTCTTCAGCGAAAAGTGCAGGTCCTTCGTCGGCAAATAGTCGAACTCGAGCCCGGAGATATTGACTGCCCCAAAGAGCTCCTGCTTATCCGACGAAACCGAACCGACCGGCGTGTAGTTGCCGTAGAGCCCCGCCCCCGCGTCGCCGCTGATGAGAAATACCGGGTAGGTTTTCGTATCTTTGACGAGCTGTATGTTTCCCGCTGCCGCGGTGGTGGGATCGATCACCGTCACGATATCTTTTGAGCCACCGAAGAGCTGGTTTTCATCGATAGCCGCTGGAGGCGCGACTGATGAAGATATCGGTGTCGAGCTTGTCTGCGCCCACAAGTTCGCCCCGCAGAGCGCGAAAAGCGCGACGATTGCGAACGGTAATGAGCTCCGTAAAGTTCTGTTGTTCATGGGCGACTCCTACTGGCTCACACGCTCGAGATATTCCTTCGTGAAATAATAATCGGGAAGCGGCTTTGTGGAGATATCAGTGTACGTGACCTGCGAGCGCTTCTCGGGGATGAGTCCATCCTGGAATATCTGCACGGTGGGAATAAGCGAATCCCCGATCTGCACGTACTGCGTGTAGTAGGCGGTGCGCAGCAGTTTCATCGAGAGACTGTACTCCTCGACTTTGAGTACGATTTTCCTATCGGGTTCGATGTACATCTTGATGTAGGGGAAAGGAACTTCGTCGTTATTCGCTTTGAGCTCGCCGATGATCACTTTGTAGTTACCGAGCGTGCCCGTACTGATCTTCACGACCGAATAATCGATCGAGCGTTGCCAGCGACGGAAATCGTTGTTGGTCACCGTGGAGTTCTCGTACGTATCCTTGAGCGTGGTGTGCGTGAATTTGCGGCTCGTGGGATCGTAACGCCACATGTTGTTGTCGACGCGGAGCATACCCTGCCCCTTTCTCGACTCGGGTTCGACCATGATCATGAGAAATGCATCGTCTTTATCGCGCCTATAAATCTGCTGCTTGTTCGCGAACGTGCCTCTGTCGGGACTCACGCTGACCATCGAGATCGTCGCGCTCATATCGCTGTTGTAAAAGCTCGAGCGAATGTCCGTGCGGCGCACGAGCATGAGAAAGTCGTTGGCGCTGTACTTGGTGATATCGTCGGGGAATTTATAATCTTTGTCTGACTTCAGAAAGTTGAGAGGAAGACCATGGGACCGCCGCCTCCGCCGCCATGCCCACCGCCAGAGGGTGCGCCCTGCGCTCTCGCGCTGAACACGAGCACAAAGCCAAAGAGCACAAGGCTCATCTTCCCCGTCAATCTGGCATGCACAAAGCTCGTTTTTCTATTGCTGACTCCATTCATCTGATTCTCCTTTTTTCTGTCGCGCCTCACGCTATTTTTCGGAGCGCCTCTACAGGCACCACTTCCGCAGCGCGCCGCGCGGGGAAATACACTGCCGCGATCGCGACGATAG
>CAYXOW010000022.1:6249-16753 GCA_964466815.1 uncultured Treponema sp. | reverse complement strand
AGCGCAAGCTGTCCGAGGGTCGGTGCGAACAGCAGATGTCCCTTCACCAGCGCGGAACCGAAGTCGCCGTGCGGATTGAAAGGAATCAGCCCAATGACCAGCCCTACAGGGAGCGCCACGATCGCCCCTAAGAGCGCCGAACCGCCCGCAAGAATGATCCCCTCCGCGATGAACGAGGAGAACACATCTTTTTTCTTGTAGCCGATGCAGCGCAGCATGCCGATTTCCTTCGTCCGCTCAAGGAGCACCATCCGGTAGGAATTCGAAATGCCTGTGGCGCTCACGATCAGCATGAGGATGAACACTGCGTAGCCGATCCACCGAATCGAGCCGAGCGCGGCACCGATCTCGCCCGCCAGATCCTGAATGGTCGAAACGCGGTATCGAGTCGTGCCTTCAGCAAGGTGACCACTTCCACCTTGAGCCTGCTGCTGCCCGCTCGGCCCGCCCCCCTGCGACAGGCCGCCGATGGGTGCCGTCAGAGTGTCGGCTGAGGAAAAATTCGCCGATTGAGTTTGATTCGAAGCGTTCGAGGCCGAACCCATTCCTCGACTCACCGAGTACCCCTGGGTGCGCATGAGCGAGCTTATTTTTGTGGCGACCGCCCCCGCATCTGTGCTGTTTTTCAGGAATACCGCGATTTCCTGCTGCTCGTTCGATTTCATGTTGAGATCCGCGCCGAGGTCGCCGAACGACACGAACGCAGTGTTCATACCGCCTGCAGCTCCATCATCGTAGATCGCTCCGACAGTATAATTCGTGACATTCTCTTGACCCGAAGCGGTAGTAAGTCGCACAGTGACCTGATCGCCCACCGCCAGACCAAAGCGATTCGCGGTCTGCGCACTCATCAGCATGGTGCGCGCCGGATCGAGACCTTTCCAATCGCCCTTCGAAAGAATGAGCGAATCGTGGTACAGCTTGTCCTTCGTCCAATCGACACCTCGAATAGTGAGCTGTATCTCCCGGGTTCCGAACACCACTGTGGCCTTCGACTGCGCCAGGGGCGACACCGTGAGCACATCAGGGCCAGCACTCTGCGCAATCTGCGCGATCTTATCGTCCGCAAAGCGGTTCTGCAGTTTGCCGCTCCAGCTCGCCGTGTAACCAGAAATGAGCACATGGCCGCCTGAATAGAGCGTCACATTGTCCTGAATAGCGAGATCCATACCGTTCACGAAACTCGATATGAGCGTCATGACGAGAGCGCTGAACGCAACCGCCCCACCGAGCGCAAGGGTCCGATGCGGCTGCCGCTGTACGTTTCTTGCTGCGAGCTTGAGATGGATGATCCGCATACTCACTCTCCCCTCATTGCGATGACCGGCTCGATGCGCAGCGCGATAATCGTAGGATACCAAGAAGCTCCGAGCCCCATGACGAGAATCCATATGAAAGCCCTTATCGCAGCACCGCCGGAGACCATTGGTCTCAGCACTTGCCCGCCGAAAAGCGCTTCGAAAAAGAGGTTGGGAGCGCGAATTCCCACATGGCCAAGCGCGAATAGGATGACGAGCCCCACCAGAAGCCCGGCCGCACCCGCGATGATCGCAAGAAAGGTTGTCTCGTACAAAATCATGTCGCGCACAACTCGCCGCTTCGCCCCGATCGCCCGAAGTGTCCCGATTTCATACAGACGCTCATTTACCGATATGATGAGCACATTCATCATGATCATGACGACAACCACTGCCACCACCGCCACAAGGAGATCGAAGGCTAAGCGGATCGTTACCGCGGTGCGAGCTACGGTACCCGCCCCCGCGACCCAGTCCTGCACCCTGTCGCCGTCGCCTATCTGTTTTGCATATGAAGACAAGTCGGACAGAAGTTTGTTCGCATTGGCGCCAGGAGCCACTTTAATTAGAAGGAACTGCCAGGCAGGAATGAGTGTCGGCGTCGCTGTGGCGGAGCTCGGAGAGGAATCGCCTTCGCTCGCGTGGGTCGCGGCAGCGCTCGGCTGGGCATCTGCGGTGGTGCCTGCGGCCACAGGGCTGTTCGAAAAAAGATTGTCGAACAGGCTATTGGGGTCGAAACTCGACACGAAGGCCGCTTCCTGCCCGCTGAGTTTGGGTGCGCCATCGCGCAGGCTCGCGAATCCCAAGAGATCGCGCATTGTATCGGCGTCGACGAGCGTAATACCCGCAAGCTGTTGATTGCTCTGATTGAATTTGATGACACCTTTCACGGTCACTTCGCGGATGACGGTGCCCGCCGAATTGGCCAGAGCGGTCATGATGATTTTCGATCCGGGTCGAACCGGCGTCGAGGCGCTCTTGTTGAGCATCGCCAGCGTTGGTTCGGAGAGGAGCACCCATGGACCTTCGCTGTCCTTAGGCCACTCACCGCTCACAAGGGTGATATTGTTGGAAAAAAAGTCGTGGTAGTTGCCCGCATCGACACCAAAACAGTACCCGGAACCCAATTCAGTCTCGCCGATTCCAAAGGATACTTGGCCACTCAGGATGGGAAGCGTCGCTGCGACATCCTTTCGTTTCGAGAGAAAATCTTGGTATTTATCGATGGCCGCGATATGCGGCAGCACCTCTTCGCTGCCTGCGGTCTGGCCGAGCACCGTCGTCGGGAACTCCGTCGGGCCGGTGACCATGAGATCGCCGGTGTAGCCCTGCACAAACATGCGCTGAAGGCCGGAGAGCGCCGTGTCGATGAGAGAATTTCCAAGAAAGAGAATAAGAATGCCCATGCCCATTATCATGCCGATGAGCAACGATTTTCTTCTGTGGAGGCCGAGATTGCCCCATGCGAGGCGCGCAGCAATCATAGACTTTCCACCTCGGCAGCGCGGCTTTCGCGCACCGCAGCCCCGTTCCTGCGTCGATCTTCAATAATTCTTCCGTCTTTGAGCCTGATGATGTGATCGGCTTCTTCGACGATATCGGGATCGTGGGTGCTGAAAATAAAGGTAGTGCCGAATGTCTCGTTCATGTGGTGCATGAGGCGGAGGATGCTTTCGCCGGTCGCCGAATCGAGGTTGGCCGTCGGCTCATCCGCGAGTACGATCGCCGGCTTCATGACGAGGGCGCGCGCGATGGCGATGCGTTGGCGCTGGCCCCCCGAAAGTTCGGCGGGTTTGTGCAGCATGCGGTCTTTGAGGCCGACACTCTCGACGAGAAAGTCCACCCAATCTTTGCGCTCTGCCTTCCTATCGCCCCCCTGATTGTCCAGGAGAAGTGGCAGCTCGACATTCTCGCGAATGTTGAGCACAGGAATCAAGTTGAAGGTTTGGAAAATGAAGCCGATCGATTTGTGGCGCAGCTCGGTGAGACTATCGTCATCGAGGCTACTCGTATTCTTCCCGTGAACGATGACCGTTCCCGAGGTGGGCTTGTCGACGCAACCGATAAGGTTGAGAATCGTGGTTTTCCCGGAGCCCGACGGCCCTGCGATGCTCACGAAGTCTCCCGCATGAATATCGAGAGTGATATCCTTGAGCGCGTCCACTTCGACCGTATCGAGAAAGTAGACTTTCTTCACCTTTTCAAGACTGATGATGACGTCGGACATGGCACATCCTTTAGTAAATTTCACCAAGAATCCTACTGTTCGATAGAAACATATTCCATAGTATTGGCCTGAAAATAAAATGAATAATTATAACAGGCCTTGGATAATCGCCGATGCGCAGCTATACTCGAGCGCATGGCATACCGTGGACTTCAGGATTTTGTCGCACTCCTCGAATCGAAGGGCGAACTTACGCGAATCACGACTGAGGTCGATCCCATTCTCGAAATCGGAGAGATCGCCGACCGCGTCATGCGCCGTGGCGGACCGGCCCTGCTCTTCGAGCGCGTACGTGGTTCGAAGTGGCCTCTCCTCATCAATGCCTACGGCTCCGAGAGGAGAATGGCCTGGGCGCTCGGGGCGGAAAGCCTCGATGCAAAAGCCGCCGAGATCGATTCGCTCATCTCCTGGGCGTGGAGCCAATTAAAAGATTTTTCAATCCTCTCGGCGCTTCCGGAGGCGATCCCCAAGCTTCCCGTCGCTCGCTCGCTCATGCCGAAAAAAGTTCGCCACGCACCCTGCCGCAATGTCGCCGACGAAGACGGCTTCGACAGCCTACCGGTCATCAAGTGCTGGCCTCAGGATGGCGGACGCTTTCTCACGCTCCCCGTCGTCTGCACTGTCGACCCCGAAACGAAAGCGCAGAATTGGGGCATGTACCGTATGCAAGTCTACGACGACCGAAGCGCGGGCATGCACTGGCACATCCACAAGGACGGAGCGCATTTTTTACAGAAATATAAAAACGAAGGCCGGCGCATGCCGGTAGTCGTCGCGCTGGGCGGAGACCCCGCAATCACCTATGCATCCACGGCTCCGCTGCCGGAAGGAATATGGGAAGCCATGTTTGCAGGATTCCTGCGCGGTAAACCGACCGAAGTCGTCGAAGTCGGCGATACCGGCATCCTCGCGCCGGCCGATGCCGAGTTCATCCTCGAAGGATATGTCGATCCAGAGGAAACGAGACTTGAGGGCCCCTTCGGCGACCACACAGGCTTCTACTCCCTGGCCGACCAGTACCCTGTGTTTCATCTCGAGCGGATGACACGGCGCGCCGACCCCATCTACCCCACCACCATCGTCGGCGTACCACCAAAAGAAGACTGCTTCCTCGCCAAAGCCACCGAACGCCTTTTCCTCCCCCTCCTCAAACAGCTCTGCCCCGAAATCGGCGACATCAACATGCCGCTCGAGGGCGTCTTTCACAACTGCGTCCTCGTTTCGATCAAGAAACGCTACCCTGGCCAGGCGCGCAAGGTGATGCACTTCCTCTGGGGCATGGGACAGATGATGTACACCAAGATGATAGTAGTCGTGGACGACGACATTTCGGTTCAGGACCTCTCGATGGTGGCCTGGCGCACCTTCAACAACATCGACGCGCGGCGCGACTTCGAATTTTCCGATGGGCCGCTCGATGCCCTCGACCACTCGTCGCCCCAGCCGCGATTCGGCACGCGACTCGGCATCGATGCCACACGCAAGTGGCCGGAAGAGGGCCATTCGCGTGAGTGGCCCGATTCGCTCGCGATGTCCCCCGACATTGTCGAGCTCGTGACGAGGCGCTGGAGCGAGTATGGCATCCACTGAGCGTGCGAATTGTGGCGACGAAGCCGCTCCGCGCGGTCCATTCGCCGCGTTGCAGCGCCTAGGCGCCATCGGCGATTCGGTGATGATCACGCACACACTCTTCTCTCTGCCCTTCGTAGTGAGCGCGATACTCCTCGAAACCGACGGCAAACCTCCCTTTTGGAAGCTGTTCTGGATCATTGTGGCCGCCTTTGGCGCACGCAACGCAGCCAACGCCCTCAACCGCATTATCGACAAGGACATCGACGCGAAGAATCCGCGAACCGCTGGCCGCCACCTCCCCTCGGGGCGCCTCTCCGCCCGCGAGCTGTGGATATTCACCGCCGCGATGTTCGCCCTCCTCGTGCTCGGAGCCGCAATGCTCAACACGCTGTGCCTCATGCTGCTACCGGTCGCAGGAATCCTTCTTTTCGGCTACTCCTACACTAAGCGCTTCACCTGGCTTGCGCACTACTGGCTCGGTGTAGCATGCTCCGCGGCGACTATGGGCGCCTTTCTCGGCATCTCAGGCGCCTTTCACTTCCGCTATTTCCCGCTCACTGCGGGGGTCGCACTCTGGGTCGCGGGATTCGACATTATCTACGCACTCCAGGACATCGAGTTCGACCGACGGGAACGGCTGCACTCGGTGCCCGCACTCTTCGGCGAACGTGGCGCGCGTGTAATCGCCGCACTCACCCACCTAGCTGCATATTTAGGATTCGCAAGCATTTATTTCTTTTGGAAGACACCTGGAATATTTTCGGCGGTTGCACTCATCGCCTGCACGATACTCCTCGTCGCCGAACACACAATTTCCGCCCGTACGACAGCTTCGCGCAGCGTACACGATGAATCAGATAATCCCCATTATTTTCCTATGTGGGATTGCGTTAGACATATACCTCGGCTAAAATGCAAGTATGGCTTTGCGGTACCTCGTTTGCATAACCGGCGCGTCGGGCGCTCTATATTCACTCCGCCTGATGTCGGCATTGGCTGCGCGGGGAGCAACGCTTCATGTCACCGCGAGCCCCTGGGGTGCCCGAGTTTTAATGGAAGAGACCGGGAGACCACTCGGCTACTGGCTCGGAAAGTTACGCGCACAAGGAGGCCCCGATGCCGGCCCCTCCCTCATCACCCTTCACAACAGCAATGACCTCTCTTCGTCAATCGCCTCGGGTTCTTTTCGCTTACATGGCACCGTGATCGCACCTTGCTCGATGGGCACCCTCGGCGCTCTTGCCGCCGGAACCTGCTCGAACCTGATCCACCGCGCCGGGGCAGTAGCACTCAAAGAAGGCTGGCCTCTCATTGTCGTACCTCGAGAGTCTCCACTCTCCCTCATCTCTCTGCGAGCAATGTCTCAGCTCAAAGAGGCCGGCGCAGTTATTCTTCCTGCGTCGCCCTCGTTCTACAGCAAACCCCGCGATATCGAATCCCTCGTCGACACCGTCGTGTACCGCGTGCTTGACCATCTCGGCATAGTCGATAAAAATGCATTTAGATGGAGTCGAGAGGAGATTTAAATTTCATGAAATCCGCATACCTACTCATTTTCGCACTGATTGTGGCGATTCAGCCGTTTGCGCAGGCCAATGCGTCCGGCGGCGCTGCATCGAGTTCATTTTCGCAGAGCGCGACCCTCAGAATCGGTATTTTCGCCGACGCTGATTCGCTGCCGCTTATCGTCGCAGACACGGAAGGCCTCTTCGCACAAGAGGGCGTAAAGGTTGAACTTGTTCGCTTCTCGAGCGCGCTCGAGCGCGACTCGGCGCTCCAAGCGGGCAAAATCGACGGTGCCGTGACCGATGTCCTCGCCGTTGTCTTGGCCAACCAGGGCGGCTTTCCACTTAAAATCACGAGCCTTACCAATGGACGCTACGGCGTGGCGGTTGCCCCTGGTTCCACCATCACCTCGTTGCGGGGGCTCGAAGGCAAGGATGTCGCTGTCTCGCTCAACACCATCATCCACTACTTCGCCGATTGGAGTGCCAATCAGGCAGGATTGAATTCTTCAGCGATGCATCTCGTGCCGATTCCCAAGATGCCGGTGCGTCTCGAGATGCTGCTCGCGGGCCAGCTGCTGCGGTGATGCCCGAACCCTTCCTCACCGAGGCAAAATTGCGCGGCGCGCGCATTCTCCTCTCATCCGACGACTCTGGGCTTGAAGCAGGCGTACTTGCGTTTCCGCCCTCTACCCTTGCGCGTTCTCCCAATGCGCTCACAGGCTTCTATCGCGCCTATTGGAAAGCCGCTCAGCACATCAACGCCGATCCAGACCGCTACCGAAGCATACTCGTCTCTTCGCTCAGTTTCCCCGAAGATGCCGCGCGCGCTTTTGTGTTTCCCAAATATGTCCAACCACGCCTCCCCTCTCCGTCGAGCATCGAGAGCGCCGAACAGTGGCTTATGGGAAAAGGCCTCATCAAGGTCGCTCCTCAACCTTCAGCCCTCGTCGATTCGAGTGTGGTGGGTGGATGGTGACACTCGAGGACATATCGTTCTCGTATTCGATACGCGGTGTTCCGACACCGGTATTTGATCGTTTTTCCGCGACTTTCGCACAGGGGCGGATTACCGCGGTCATAGGTCCATCCGGCTGCGGCAAAACGACCCTCCTGCGTCTCATTGCAGGACTCCTTGCGCCACAGAGCGGACACATCCGCATCGACCAGAAACCGGAGAGCCATGCTCGGACGACGAATGGAGCGCGAATTGCCTTTATTTTTCAAGACTTTGGCCTTCTTCCCTGGCTCAGCGTCGAACGAAATGCAGAGCTCGGCCTTGAGGCGCTCGGTGTATCGGCGCTCGAGCGACGCAACCGCGCTGCAGCAACCCTCGCTGAGCTCGGGCTCGCGCGCTGGAAAAACGCCTACCCCGTCCGCCTCTCCGGCGGCATGCAGCAGCGCGTCGCCGTTGCCCGCGCGCTCGCCCTCGATGCCGATCTCATCCTCATGGACGAGCCTTTTTCGAGTCTCGATGCCCTGACACGCGAATCGGTACAAGACAGTCTCCGCGCACTGCAGCGCGTCCACCACAGCACGATTATTATCGTGACGCATTCGATCGAAGAAGCTGTCTATCTCGCCGATGATATTCTTATTCTCGACGGATCGGTGCCTGCTCAATCAGGACAGATCCTCCACACCCCCCACCAATGGGAGACCGAACCAGAGCACCAACCTGAAGATGTCACATTGCCGATGCCCCGCTGCGATTCGCCATCAATAAGCCCGCGCGAAAGTGCCGCATATCTGGAAGCAGTAGGGAGACTTCGCCGCGCTTTCGACACCGCAGTATCTCGCCTGCGCGAACCGATCCGGTCCGATCTTCAATCTTCGCGAACTTCCAATCTTCCCATGCAGAATCGCCTCGAGTCCGACAATGCAGTCTCATCGATTAAATTCTCGCCAGCCTCACGCCTCGCGCCTTCAGTGACCAAGTTTCTCGAAAAAACTGCGCAGATTTTGGGCGCCGCCCTCTTTTTATGCGCATTGTGGTGGATCGCGGCAACGCTCCTCAACAAACCCTTCCTTCCCTCTCCCGTTCTCGCCTTCGCGCAATTCGCTCAAAATGTGCGCACCGGAACATTCACCGTGCACCTCGCAGCATCTTCACGGCGTATTTTTCTTGCGCTTGTGTGCGCAGGCCCTCTCGCGTGGGTCCTCGGGTTGCTCGCAGGAAGAGCTAGAACATTCGACAATTTTTTTGCACCTCTCGTCTATCTGCTCCACCCTCTCCCCAAGGTAGCCTTTCTTCCACTCCTTATGCTCTTCCTTGGCCTCGGGGACGCATCTAAAGTAGCGCTGATGGGTCTGGTCATCTTTGGACAGCTCTTCGTCACAGGACGCGACGCATCGAAAGCCATTCCCTCCGCGCTCATCGACAGCGTGCGAGTGCTCGGCTTCTCCGGAATGGCCATCGCCCGCTTGGTGATTGTCCCTTCGACCGCCCCTTCGCTTATGTCCGCGCTCCGCGTAAGTCTCGGTACTTCGATCGCCGTCCTCTTCCTTTCCGAGACTTTTGCGTCGATCGATGGCCTCGGCTGGTATATCATGGATGCGTGGTCGCGCATCGACTATCCCGATATGTATGCGGCGATTCTCGCCCTCGCGCTTTTCGGGCTTATTCTCTACCTCGTCATCGATGCTATCGAGGCATATCTTCTCCGGTGGCGTGTGCAGAGCTGAAGCGCGCCGATCGAGAGTTTGCGGGCAACTTCTAGGCCCGCGAAGGGTTTCCGTTGCCTTCGACGCCCTTGCACACAGCAACTGTATCAATAATACACATTTATATGATTCAATTTGATACAGATGTTTCCTTGAGAAATAATGAGCACTTTTTTCCACGCATCCATGAGACTGAACGGAGCACCCACGGGCAGAGAGGTGCTTCTGCCTTGCGATTCCATGTTAAAGCAATCTGAATCGCTATTTATATTTATTTTTATTATATATTATTATTTAAAAAGTTTAAATTTTTTATCATTTGGCACGGTTATTGCTTAAATAATTGATGAGTGCCGAAAAGGACTCCGGATGGGTGTCAAGGTCCTGTGAGGATTCAAGCCCACCGCGTTCTCCGTTCGATGGAGGTTCACTATGAACAGCATGGTACTTTATAAGAACAATCCCTTTGACCTTTTCGAGAAATTCTTCGACGACGATGCGTGGCTGACTCAGCGCTTCCGGACGCCCGAGATCGATGTATATGAAGAAAACAACACGTACGTCCTCGAAGCCGATCTTCCCGGTTTGACCGACAAGGATATTAAACTTGAAGTGCGCAATGGCGAGCTGACTTTCTCTACCTCTAAAACTGAGAAGAACGAAGAGAAATCGAAGAAGGGCCGCTGGCTGCGCAAAGAGCGCCGCGAGTTCCAGTTCGCTCGTAGCTTTACGCTGCCAGAGGATGTCGACGAAAACGGCATTCAGGCCACGTTCAAGAATGGCGTACTGCAGGTCGTCATGCCGAAGAAGCCCGAGGCTGCACCAAAAACCATTGAGGTTAAGATCAACTAAGAGCAAGGGTGCCGCTTCAACCGCAACAGCATAACTGCAGAGTGCAAACATTGAGCAAGAGCCGGATTTGTTCCGGCTCTTTTTTGTAACCATGGTTACAGCTCCGCATCGAAAAATGCAGTATCATGTAAGTAGATATACATAATTGCCTGGTTATCTTACCTGGCAAAGGAGATAAATATGGCTGATATATCCTCTCGCCTTCCCGATAATGCAAAAGGAGCATGGTACGTCGATTCAAATTGTATCGGTTGCGGACTCTGCTCCTCGACCGCGCCTGAGATCTTTGAGCTGAACGACGGAGGTCAGGCTATCGTGAAGCGCCAGCCCGCGAGTCCTGAAGATATTGAGCTTGCGAACCAGGCGCTCAACGATTGCCCCGTGCA
>CAYXOW010000022.1:5131-6195 GCA_964466815.1 uncultured Treponema sp. | reverse complement strand
AGCCTTTGAGCGCATCGGGGTTGAGCCCGGTGAGCTCCGGCAGCACGAAGAGCCCATCCTTGCGCACGAGCACATCGTCGATCCACACCTCGCCTCCGCCGGAAGCGGCATCTTGCATGAGCACTATGTCCCAGTGAAGCGCAGAGCGATTCCCGTTGTCGCAGTCGTCGTATGAATTGCCCGGCGTGATGTGGAGCGATCCAGCAATTTTTTCGTCGAAGAGCGTCTCGAGCATCGGGCTCGTGATGTAGGGATTCACTCCAAATGAAAACTCGCCGAGATAGCGCGCGCCTTCGTCGATATCGAGAATTTTGTTTAGGCGCGCGCTGTCGTTCGCACGCGCGTCGACTATTTTCCCTTGCTTGAAGGTCAAGACAATCTGCTCAAATTTAAATCCATCTTTCTCGCTCGGAGTGTTGTAGCTCAGGACCCCGTTCACCGATTCGCGCAGCGGCGCTGTATAAACCTCGCCATCGGGGATGTTCATGGTGCCGTCGCACTTAATGGCGGGCATTCCTTTAATCGAAAACTCGAGATCCGTGCCGGGACCAACGATTCTGACTCGATCGCTCCGCTCGAGGAGCGCCTTGAGAGGATCCATTGCTTTCGACATCTTCCCGTAGTCCATCGTGCAGACATCAAAGAAAAATGTTTCGAAGCCGTCTTCGCTCATGCCCGCATTCTGCGCCATCGCAGGGCTCGGGTAACGTAAAACCACCCAGCGTGTGTGCGGAACGCGACGTTCGATGTGCACTTTTTTCCAAATGTGCTTGTTGTAGAGTTCGATTTGCTCAGACGGTAAATCTTTCCACGCGAATGCGTTGCGCATGCTCGTGAAGCCGATGTACACATTCATTTTCTCCATGCGCGCGCACTCAAACTCAGCTTGAAGCAAAAACTGTTCTTCCTCAGCATCCGCAAAGAGCGTGCGTTCGATATGTCTATCTCTCAGCGAGAGAAATGCATTTGCCCCCGCTGCATGCACTTCTTCGATGAGCATTTTTAAGAAATCGGGTTCTGGATTGACATTTTCGATCAGAACATTGTCGCCAGGTTGCACGGCT
>CAYXOW010000022.1:1327-5118 GCA_964466815.1 uncultured Treponema sp. | reverse complement strand
AGTACCTGACAAGCAACTTCGCCAGCTTTCTCAATCGTGGATCTTCCATATGTAATCCTTTCGTGTTTGAAGGTGTGCCTATTTCGCGCTCTTGGGCGCAATGGCTTCCGCGCGCAGCGCCGTATCCCTCTCTGCTTCTTTTCGCCACGCTTCGCGGACCACAGTATAGCTCTTTTTAAGGCGTTCCCGGTAGGGAGGGGTCGCTTCCCATCCCGTCCAAAGATACGGTGAAGTGGTGTTCGGCAAAAGCTGCCCGATTACGCCGCCGGAACGACTGTCCAGCACACGCGCATCGAATACAAATCCGTCGGTCACTGCGGTTCGCAACTGATCGGTGCCGGGGTCGCCAATAGGTCGATTGTCATTCAGCACTTTGAACGACGAAGGATCGGATACATTCAGTCGATTCCATGGAATTCGCACATGGACGATGTTTCCGTTCACATTCCAAAGATTCCCCGATTCGTCGAAGGGACCTTCGCGCATCGCCGAAGCGTCGAATCGCTTTTCAGGTATTTCGGTGCCATCCCTCGAGGTCACACTGCCGTTCACCAGCATATTGATATCTTCGAACGATCCATCGCGCATTACCGAACTCGCGAATTTTGCAGCGGCGATATTGTACGTCGGCATCGCCTGAAGCCGCACCTTATTATTTTTCACGTCGAGGAGGAATTCCATGCCAGATGCGGTGGACCCGAGTCCCCGCGGCCACGCCATTTGTCCAAGCGCTCTGTCGTAGGTGTCGATACCGAGCAGAATCTCTTCGGTGGCGAGTTTAACGGCGTCCGAAAAATGGAAGGTAAGATACAGATATGAAGCATCGTGCGCAAGTTCAAGTCGGCTTAGAGCTCCACTGCCGGGAATTGTTTTTTCTGCAGACGACGGCGGAATGCTCTCATTCGCCATGAGCCCATAGTTCTGCTCGGGATCGACCGCGTTGTGTCCAAGTACTCGCCGATCGAAAGGAATCATAAATGGTTCCGTGATCCACGTCTTTTTTGCCCACTCATCCATGAATTCAAAAATCGAAGCGCCTGCATAGCCCGTTTTCCGTATCGCGCTGTACATGCGAAGAATATCTTTCCCGGCGGTTGTCTCGTCGATACCGCCGTGATTGAGGCCGTCCGATGAGAGATGTGCCACGCCTGCGCCGTTCGCCATCCCAAATTCGGCGACAATAGCCGGATATCGAACGAGGGTTTTGATGAACTCCTCGAGATATCCGCCATATCGAAGTATGCCATATTCATCGCGATAGTTGTTGTAGCTCGGCTCGTTGACGATAAAGTCGGGATAGTTTGGATAAATATGGTAGGCACCGAAGAGCCCTGCCTTCATCTCTTCGGTCGTATCCAGGTGCTCTATCGAGATGCTCGCCCGATCGTTCCAGCGATTCTTCTTGCCGCTTTTGGGATCCCACTCGGTATTGTGCTCAATGGGGTCGAGCGGAGGCCAGCTCACAATGCCAACCGGGTGGAGTGTGCTGTAGCGCTCAGCCTCAGCAGTCGCCACCGCGTCGAGCGACACGGCGAGCCACACTTCGGTCGGCGATGCCTTCGCTCCAGCAGATATGTACTTACCCGCGTAGGTCGCTCCTTTATGATTCTGGTCGGTTTGCATCACTTCGGCGCTTTCGAGCTCCCGTCCCACGAGCCATCCCAAGAGCCACGCCGAAACATCTGTGGTGTAGATTCCCCATGCACGCCCTTTTCGTTGAGGTACATTCGCTCGGCCGTACACCGCATCGATAGCATAGTTGATCTCTTTCTCAAACTCTTCCTGATACGAGGACTGGAGATAGTCGTTGCCGGGAGGATTTTCTTCGGGCCATATCTCCTGCAGCAAGAAAAGCGGAGCATCAATGTGCGTCGTATTGTAAATCGCAAAGGCTCGGTAAAATTCCGGCGGAAGAAGCGTATAGAGACGCAATGTATTTGCGCCCATATCTCCGATTATCTTCAACCATCGCAGGTAGGTGTCGGTATCCATAGGGAAATCGGTAAAATATTTGCCCGGTTCGGCGGTTCCAAGATTGACGCCACGGATGAACATGGTATTCCAGGCACCTGTTTTCGATCGAATCTGGATACCTTCTTTCACTGCGCGGAACGGCACGCTCAGCTCTTTAGGCGGACTGCTCGCCTTTAACTGCGCGCGGCGCTGCTCAACGCCTTTGAGAATAAAGTCCATAAGCGGCGCATAGACTTTCCAGAAAAAGTAGCTGTTATTGTCGACCGTGTCGTCGGCGAACAGGCGCTTGATCGTCTGTATGCCCCGCATAGCGTACGTCGTACCAGAAAATTGAAGGTCAGCAAAATCGCCTGCAAAGTACCAGCTCGTGAATTGCTCATTCTTAAAACGTACAATCGCCGGAAAAGTGTCGGGGAGTCCCAATGCATCGAGTTTTTGCTTTCCCGAAGGAGTAAGATCCAATTTGTAGTGCGCGACTTCTTCTACCAATTTGTCCGCTGAAATCCACTCAAACCAATATCGATACGAGATGGGTTTGTGAACACCGATTGTCCTATCCCACGGCGTATCGAATATGATTTTCATTGCAGAGCGTCCAAGATCTTCACTCTGCGAGAGTACTTCGACCTTGCCGGTGTCATCGAACAGTACAAGTCCACTGCCGAAAAAATTCCAAGGAATCTTCGACATGCTCTCCCAATTCAGGACTACCCAATTGGGAACGCCGCCATCTCGGGCGAGGTTCTCGTAGAAGTTGCCGATCCAACCACTCCACTTCAAACCGATGAGCCTGCTGAAAAGTTCTCGGTCGCGCGAATTTGTCGGCGACGCCGCAGTGTTGAATTCCGCAATAAGTGTGTTGCCTCCACCCAAGGCGCCCTGTAGGGTCGCATAATCCTGATTGTTGAGCCCTCCATACAAGAGCGTCGAGCCCTCGCCCTGAAGGCGCTTTTGCATATAGTCATCCCGGTAAACACCATATGTATCCGCGATATAGATGAGATCGGGTTTCTTCGAAGTGACCGGCATGGGAATCGTCCGCCACTCATTCTTCGAAATTGGATAGAAGCCATAATAATCGCTTCGCATGTCGTACAGGATGCGTGTGCCGGGTTTTGCGATCTTGTTGTTATCGAGAAGCCAGAAGAGCCCTGCATGCTCTCTAAAATCGGGATATGGTACAGTTTTATCCACTACCCACACATCAAGCTGATGATAGGGAGCAATAAACCATAGAATGAATGGCGCGCCGACAATGGCAAGTAAAAGAACAAACAGAAAAATACCTATTATCCAGAGCATGCTCGCTTTGAAATATTCTTTGCTCAATGCCTTCATGGTTCGGTTTTCCCTGTTTCGGCCCTTCTTCTAGAATTCGAAGGCGCAACACCCTTTGCATCGAATCCTTCCCGTTCGAATTTCTGCCACCCTTGCGGCTTCTGCATGGCCTTTAAGAATCCGATAGTGCGCCACGCGGAGAAGAGCTGACGTGGCCCGAAATTCTCGAGTATCGCAATCCCCACTAATTTTAACGTATCTCTGAAGTTAAAGTAGATATTCAATCTCTCTGCTATTTTTACCGACGACACTGAGATGAAGATGCCCATGAGCACCGAGGCGAAAAAGAGTAGAAGAGCCAACTTTGCGCTCAGCATTCCAAAGAGCGCCGCCACAAACACCATCAGGTATCCCTGAATCTCAAACAGTGGACCGATCATTTCAAATATCAGATAGTATGGCATTGCGACCAATCCCATAAGTCCATACGAGGGATTGAAAATCAGTTTGCGATGAAAATTCATGATATCGATGAGACC
>CAYXOW010000022.1:0-1290 GCA_964466815.1 uncultured Treponema sp. | reverse complement strand
CGCTGTTTCTGCAAACTTGACATTTTTTCGGGCACTTCGGTCCAGCAATTCGCATTGAAAGCGTAACTGATTCGATAAGAGCGCTTCGACTCACGCATGTGCCGCGCGATACGTACCACGAGCTCCATATCTTCGCCGACAGTATCTCGCTGGTACTGACTGCTACTCGTGAGATATCCGCCTATGGCAATAACTCTCTCTCTCCGAAAGAGCCCGAAAGCGCCCGATATGATGAGCAGCGAATTGAGATAATCCCAGCCGAGTCGTCCGCACATGAACGCGCGCATGTACTCGACGGTTTGGAGACGAGCAAGCCAATGCTTCGGTACACCGATTTTCTCGATTTTCCCTTTGTCGACTGTACAGCCGTTGATGGGGAACACATTGCCGCCGAGCGCCGGTGTTTCCACGCCATAGTCGAGCGTGAGTGCCGCGATTTTGAGGAGGGCGTCCGATTCAAGAAGTGAATCGGCGTCGATCCCACAGAAATATTCTTTTGACGAGACATTGATACCCGCGTTGAGAGTGTCGGCTTTTCCACCGTTTTCTTTGTCGACGACAATGAGCCTCGGCATTGCCGGATTCGTATAGATGCCGCGAATCGGGTAGTGGTTCAGCTTTGGTTGATAAGAAAAGTCAGTTTTTTTGAGGTCAAAGTAGTCGATGAGCGTCTTAAGCGTCGAATCGCGCGATCCATCGTTGACAATGATGAGTTCATAATCGGGATATTTGAGGTTGAGCAGCGAATTCGCGCTCTCGATGATGGTCGTCTCTTCGTTGAATGCAGGGGCGATAATCGACACTGAAGGCAACATGCGGGGCTTGAAGAGCATGGTGGGGCTCTTTAAGGTCCAGAGCTCTGCCTCTCGGCGGATATTCAGTCTGGAAAAGAACAAAAGGAGAAGATATGTGAAATTGATGATGATGGCGTAGTACGAAAAATTGACATTGAAGTTAAGCACAAAATATTTAATGTTTTGGAAAAACGACATTGTGATTAGTTTGTCGTAATTTTCTATAATATATAATAATGGCATAATACCAACTGCGAAGATAATGATAAGCCAGAGCTGCCGAACAAGTTTTTTATCGGTTTTTTCCTCTCGTTTTTTTGAAGGCAGCGAGGGCCTACCGATTCCTGGACGATCGAGGATGGATTCGGGGAGAAAGAGACCGCATTCCCGTGCGAGCAGCTCGCTATTCGTGAGCCTTCGCCGGATAATTTCGACTAACCTCTTGAATTCCCGCCAAATTGTAGCTAGGCAATTTGGGGCGATTCAATATTTAGGA
>CAYXOW010000021.1:24107-24327 GCA_964466815.1 uncultured Treponema sp. | reverse complement strand
GCTTCAAGCTCAATGCGAATCTTCTTCAACATACGAATTACGTTTGGCATTGAGAGATCGTGGCGATATTCTTCAAATACTTCGATGAACCGGCTCATATGCGTTCCCTTGAACTCATGCGGCAAATCCGCAAAGAGATTCACGAGCGCGGTAGTATGCTGGTGTTGCTCGGTTTTATCGAGGAGTGTGATGGGGTATCGGAGACCTTTAACCCCCACCT
>CAYXOW010000021.1:11827-24077 GCA_964466815.1 uncultured Treponema sp. | reverse complement strand
CCTTTTGAATCGCGATATTGCGATCGTCTTGGAATGACTGTACATCTACCATTGCTGTCGACCTACTCTCGTGGCGCTTGGTTCGTAGAGATCGAATCTCATGTGCTCGAAGATATGCGGGTCGCTGCGTCTATGGTGTTCGAGAGCAGCATCGTGATGGTCATCGGCCCTACACCGCCTGGGACTGGTGTAATCCACCCGGCGATTTTCTCTATCGCATCGAAATCGACATCGCCGCAGAGCCTGAAACCTTTCTTTTTCGTCGCGTCGGGGATGCGATTCACGCCGACGTCGATAACGCAGGCGCCTGGTTTAATCATGTCGGCGCTCACGAGGCCCGGCCGGCCCGCGCAGGCGATCACGACATCGGCAGCCTTCACTTTGGAGGCGAGATCCTTTGTGCCGGTGTGGCACACGGTTACCGTCGCGTTGATCGATTTGCGGATGAGGAGGTTCGCAAGCGGCTTCCCGACAATATTCGAGCGACCAACCACCACCGCGTTCGCGCCATTGAGCGGCACTCCGCTGCGAGTAAGCATCTCGATGATCCCACGTGGAGTGCATGGCACATAGCAGGGTTCCTCGAGAAGCATCCTGCCGAGATTTATTGGAGTGAATCCATCCACATCCTTTGCTGGATTGATCGCATCGATGACGCGTCGCTCATCGATGTGGCGAGGAAGCGGCAGCTGAACGAGAATACCGTGCACTCTCGGATCTCTGTTACACTCGGCGATTTTATCGAGGAGCACCGATTCTTGAACATTTTCGGGAAACTTTGTCTCAAAACTTTTGATGCCGATTTCCGCGCACGCCTTCTCTTTTCCGGTCACATAAGACACAGACGCTGGATTGTCCCCCACGAGAATAACAGCGAGTCCGGGTATCACTCCCCTGTCTGCGAGCGTTCTGATTTTCAGAGAGAGTTCGGCGCGAATTTCTTCTGCTATTTTCTTGCCATCGATGATGATTGCGGACATAGCTCCTCCTCTAAAAAAGATACTATAAATGCCGACTTTAGTCATTCCATCTTGAGTGAATCGAAAAAGCTTCTGTACTCAGAACACCATGCGCGTGCATCGTGTTCAGGAATGATCAGGCTAAAGGCAAAATGAACACCCCGCTCGAAATCGAAGAAATATCCCGGCTGAGCGAAGATGCCGGTCTCCTCGAGGAGCGCGAGCGCCGCTCGGTCCTCGTCTATGTACGCCGGACTCTCCACGAGCACTGTCCATCCTCCCTGACATACCAACACTCTGTGCGGACTTCCTTCGTTGCCTTCAAGAATTTCTCTATACAAAGCGTAGTTTGTTCGTGCGCGCGCGAGCATTGGGCGGATAAACTCAGCTTCATGGTCGAGAAGCTCGGGAAGCGTATTCATTATGGGAGTGCCCGCGGAGAGAAATGTGTCGGCGATTAATTCTAACCGCCGCGCTGCTGTTACAACTTGATTTTCAGGACCTGACAGGGCAATCCATCCCAACTTCATCTGGGGCATTCCC
This sequence comes from uncultured Treponema sp., assembly GCA_964466815.1. Lineage (GTDB taxonomy): Bacteria > Spirochaetota > Spirochaetia > Treponematales > Rectinemataceae > Rectinema. Next base: position 22,575 of record CAYXOW010000021.1, on the reverse strand, counting down.
AAGCGCTTCGAGAGGCCATCGAGCACGAACGTGAGCACGCGTTGCTCCCCCACAAAGCTCTCTCGCTCAACAGCGTCGTCCATCGGAAAATCAAAAAAAACTTCGTCTGAGATGAGGGCAAGCCCATACTGCTCGCAGATGTCGAGCAGACGCACCTTTTCCGCTCGCCGGACGTATGAACCGGTCGGATTGTTCGGATTGATAACGATGATCGCTTTTACGCGTCTGCCTTCAGATCCTGCAAGCACCTTTTGAAGAGCATCTATATCGATGTGCCAACCTGAAGAGTGTGCATATTCCAGAGAATACGATAGAATATTCACACTCTCGAGCGTGGCGAGGTGCTCAAAAAGAGGGTATCCAGGCTTCGGAATAAGTACAGCATCACCTGGGTTGCAGAGCAGTTTGAAGAGCCAAGAATAACCTTCAGAAGTTGATGCGCACAAGAAAATGTCATGTGCGCTCACCCTCTGTCGCGTGTCTGAGAAATGTTCCTCCAGCGCAACACGTGCCGACAAAAGCCCTTTCGACTCAGGTGTATACACTTCGTTCATCGCAGAGCGGAGGACAAAGAGCGATGGATCGCGCTCAAGACCTACCTTGGTCGGATTGCTTTGGGAGAGGTCCTTAATCATCCGCCCTTCTCTCAGAAATCGTTCTCGGCTTTGGGAGAGGGCGTTTGGATCGTGAATTCCTGCTTCGGAGCGCGTCGAAAATATATCGAGCATGCAATTGTTGTATCCCAGCCATAAAGATATGGCAATGCAGCTGGGCATTTTCAATCTATTTTCGACCATCTATTGCGGGCTTGACTATATTGTGAAATTTATATATATAATATTATATATTGGAGGTTGCAATGAGACTCGTAATAATCGGCGGCGTCGCGGCAGGCGCAACTGCAGCCGCGAGAGCGCGCAGAATCGATGAGAATGCTGAAATTACAATTATAGAAAAGGGACCTTATGTCTCTTTCGCGAACTGTGGTCTTCCATATCGCATATCAGGCGAAATAAAACACCGAGGACAACTCATACTGCAGACCGCAGAAGGTTTTTTCGCTCGCTACAGAGTGAATGTCATGCTCAACACCGAGGCAGTACGCATCGATCGACAGCAGAAAAGGGTCTTTTTAAAGACAAAAGACGGCGATTCATCGATCGACTATGACAAACTCATTCTCGCCCTTGGCGGAAGCCCAATCCGACCTCAGATCGAAGGGCTCGATAGTCCGAATGTTTTTAATCTCTGGACAATTCCCGACACCGATAAGATCGAAAGTTTTATAAAGGAGTATGCTCCAAAGACTGCCGTTGTCGTCGGAGGCGGTTTTATCGGACTCGAATCCGCCGAAGCCTTCAATGCTCGGGGTATTGCCACCACAGTGGTCGAATTGATGCCACAGGTTATGCCTCCTGCCGATCCTGAATTTGGCGCCCAGATTTCGCGGGCAATGTCCGAACACGGTGTCGCCACAATTACCGGAAAATCGCTCGTTCAGGTCGACTGGAACTCGCGCAAGGTAAAACTGAGCGATGGGAGCGAGCTGCCGGCAGACCTTGTGCTGCTGGCTGTGGGCGTTCGCCCAAACCTTGATCTCGCGCGCGCAGCTGGACTCACGATCGGCGCATCGAATGCGCTCGCGGTCGATGAACAGTTGCACACAAATGATCCCGACATCTTCGCGGCAGGCGACATGGTTGAGGTGACGAGGAAACCCGATGGAGCGAAAGTTCGCATTCCTCTCGCCGGCCCAGCGAACAGACAGGGCCGGATCGCTGCAACCAACGCGCTCGGCGGTTTGATGCGCTACACTGGGGCCATGGGCACTTCGGTGGTCAAAGTGATGGATTACACCTTCGCGATGACTGGACTCTCCGAAAAAGCTGCACGTTCCGCCGGCATCGATATTCGAGCGGTAACAATCCACAAAGCGCACCACGCAACCTACTATCCAGGCTACGAGGACCTGAGCCTTAAAATTATATACGCGAAAGCCGATAGAAAGATTCTCGGCGCCCAAGCATTCGGGAAAGAAGGTGTAGAGAAGCGCATCGACGTGCTCGCCGTCGCGGTATACGCGGGACTTACCCTCGAAGACATAGCTGCGCTCGACCTGTCGTATGCTCCTCCATATTCGAGTGCGAACGACCCGATGCAGATGGCCTCGTTTGCTGCGCTCAACGATTCAAGCGGCTTTTCGAAATTCATCAGCGCTCAAGAAGCGATCACAGCCATTACAGCAAAAAAGGCGACAGTGCTCGATGTGCGCACCTATATGGAATATCTCAATGGGCACATCGCGGACAGCGTGCACATACCGCTCGATGAACTTCGCGACAGAATCGACGAGGTCCCGGAAGATGGATTGATCATCGTCTCAAAAGCAGGCTTTGAAGGCCACCTCGCGTACCGGCAGCTTGTCCAACTAGGGAAAAAAGATTTGAGTTACATTACGGGCGGATTTATGAGCCTAGAACTTTTGCCTGAGGCTCAAGAAATAATTGAAGAGGGAGAATGAATTATGGCACTTAATCCTATCGAAGAACTTATCAAGAGTGGCGCAACGGTTCTCGACGTGAGAACCTATGAAGAGTACGAAGATGAGCACTACCCTAACGCGGTCTGCATGCCCATCAACGAGATCATGCAGCGTGCAAATGAACTTCCGAAAGACAACCCTGTTGTGGTCTACTGCGCTTCCGGAGCGCGGTCGGCTTACGCTGCGCGCATCCTAAAAGCACTTGGGTTTGGAAAAGTGATCAACGCAGGCGGATTGTACGATATGCCCAATTACTGAGCATTGAGCTCGCGATATCGAAATACAAAGGCCGCTCGCGCGCTGCGGGCGGCCTTTGCATGTATAATGTAAAACATAGGCGGCATCGCCGCGCGATTCTCCCCGGGCTATTTCCCGACTCTAATCGTTTGCCACGCGGCATTATACTTTTCGAGGTCGGCACCCACATCCTTTTTAAGCTCGCATTTCAACAAGTCCTCGGGTCGATACCACGATTCTCCTTTTTTAAGCGCACGCGCAGGCACATTCACGGTCGAGGGGAACCCAAAGTAATCGCAGAATTCAGCGTAGATATCGGGACGCTGAATAAAATCGATAAACTTGAGCGCGAGGTCTTTGTTCTTCGAACCTTTAAGGATGACCATCGAGTCGAGGTAACTCGGCCCACCCTCCTTTGGAATGAAGAAATCGACCGTGTTCCATTTCGCCTTATCCACCTCGGCGAAAATGGATTCGGCATATCCTTGGGCAACCCACACTTCTCCCGCCGCAAAGCTCTTCGCGAAGGCCTCCGCGTCGAATTTGAGGAGATTGGGTTTCCACACATTATTGATGAGCTCGCGCGCCTCGTCGATCTGCTTCTGATCGACCGAATTGACGGAGTACCCGAGATACTTGAGCGCATCGCCCATAACTTCGCGCATGTCATCCAGCATGATCATGCGATTCGCAAGATCTTTCCTCCCAAAAATCGACCAAGACTTGTCGTAGGTGTGCACTTTTGTCTTGTTGACCGCAACCCCTGCGGCTCCCAGATAATATGGAACGGAGTACTGGTTGCTGGGATCGAAATCACACTGCTCCAAGACCTTCGGATCGATGTTCGCAAAATTCTTCAGTTTGGATTTATCGATTTTCTCGAGCATGTTTTCTTTAATCATGATCGAAACATAGTCGCCGGATGGAAAGGTGATGTCGTAGTTCGCGCCACCAGCCTTGAGTTTTGCGAACATCTCTTCATTGGATGCGAAGGTGTCGTATACCACCTTGACACCATACTCTTTCTCGAACTTCTGGATCACAGAATCCGGCGTATAGTACGTCCAATTGAAAATGTAGAGTGTTTTCGCCTTACCCCCGCTACCCCCGCCACACCCGCTGAACACGAGCACGAGCGATACGAGGAGAAAGCCCGATAGATCCAGAATCACCTTTCGCAATTTTTCCATCGCAAACCTCCTTGTATTTTACACCCTCAGTGTGCGGCAAAGACTTTGAGGAAATTTCTCATCGGATATACGAGCAGTACTGTTCCTGCAACCATGACTGCGGACAACGCATTTATGACCGGCGAAACGCCGAAGCGGATCATGGAATAGATATAGAGCGGAAGCGTCGTTCCACCAGGCCCAGTCACAAAGAATGTGATTACGAAATCTTCGAGCGAGAGCGTTACCGCCGTAAGAAAAGCGCTCAAGATACCGGGGAGCGCCATAGGCAGAATGATACGGAAAAGAATCTGCGCCTCGTTCGCGCCAAGGTCACGTGCAGCCTCGACGATGCTCGGATCCGACTCTTCAAGTCGCGCCGAAACGAGCAGGTACACGAAGGGGAGATTGAATGTCGTGTGCGCGATCCACACCGTAAGGAGGCCAAGTTTGAGCCCCACCACTGCGAAGAAAATGAGGAGCGATACTCCCACGACGATCTCGGGGAGGATCATCGGGATGAAACTCATTGTCGAGACAAAATTCTTGAGTCTGAAAGTGTAGCGAGCAGTGCCGACTGCAGCCAGCGTTCCAATCGCAGTCGCCATGAAAGCCGAACCGAAGGCGATAGTGATCGAATTAAAGAACGCGCGCCATAGTTCAGGCGATTCCATCACGAGTTTTTGATACCAGATCGTTGAAAAACCTTGCCATGTCGTCTGTCGACCAGCATTGAAGGAATAGAACAGAAGCACAAATAGCGGCAAAAAAAGAAAAACGATCACCACCCAGTAGATCGTATTCGAAAGCGAAGAGCGAGCAGGCATGAACTTCTTTGCCGCCACCCCGCCTCGACGAAGCATCCGCCTTGTTTTCCATAGCAGCGCCATGCGCAGTGCGCGCGGTTTTTTATGCATGTGTGCCATCGTCTATCTCTTCTCCGTCAAGGCCGGCTGCAGCAGAATCGGATCTGTGTCGAAGATCTGTTGCTGCTCTCGTGGCTTTCGGAGCGCGATGAGGAACACAAGCCCCGTGGTCAACACCGTGACCGTCATCGAGATCGATGAGGCGAGAGGCCAATTCCTGGTTTTTGTGAGCTGATCGGCAATGATGTTGCCGAGCATGTATGAATCCTTGCCGCCGATGAGGAGTGGAACGGCATACGCGCCGAATATGGGCACAAAGGTAAAAAGCCCCGCGGTTACGAGTCCGCTCTTTATATTGGGAAGCAGAACTCGAATGTACGACTGTAATTTCGTCGCACCGAGATCGCGCGCGGCGTCAAGCAGAGTGAAATCGAACTTATCAATCGTGGAAAAAAGCGGAAGAATCGCATATGGAAGATACATGTAGACGAGCACTAGAATTACTGCAGTCTGGTTGTAGAGAATCTGTATGCCGCCCGACGTCAAGTGCAATGCTTTCAGAATATCGTTGAGAAAACCTTCATTGCCTAAAATAGCGATCCATGCGTAAATGCGAACGAGAAAATTGGTCCAAAACGGAACGATCACCAAAAAGAGGCGTATCGCCTGATTCTTTGAACGCGCGATACTGTACCCGCACGGCAGCGCAACGAGCAGCGTCACCACGGTGGCGATGACCGACATCTTCAGCGTCCGCCACGTAACGAGCAGTATGTTCGGGTTGGCCATTGCGCTGTAGGCCTCGAGGCTGAATTGCGGTTCGACACCGCCATACAGGCCCTTTCGTAAAAATGAATATGCAATGATGATGCAGAGCGGTGCAGCAAAAAACACGATGAGCCACAAAATCTGAGGCATTGTGTAGAGAAGCCCTGTGTGTTTTTTCATTGTCCGCGCATCTCCACGATTACCATGTCTGCTGCACTAAAAGAGAGGAAGACATCGTCCTTCCACTCGATATCAGGCACACCCTCTGACCAGTTCGCATGCTGTCGGTAGACGGTCGCCAGCATTCCTGAGTCGAGCTGCACTACATACTTCGTCTGAAAACCTGAGTAGATCGGTTCAGCGACAAATCCATGCAGGACATTGATTCGACCACCATTGGTATCAGGTTTTTCTGTAGATATCCTGATCTTCTCCGGTCGAATCGTGGCAAGCACCGTATCGCCGACCTTGGCGTCGGTTTCATCTTCGACATGCATCGGGCCGAGCCCCTCGACTTCTCCGAAAATCTTCGTATTATCGATTGAAGAGATTTTTAAGTTGAAGACATTGGTTTCGCCGATAAAACGCGCGACGAACTCCGTCGTGGGGTTCTCGTAGATCTCTTTCGGAGTGCCGATCTGTAACACTTCGCCCATGTTCATAACCGCGATTCTGTCGGAAACAGAGAGCGCCTCCTGTTGATCATGTGTTACATAGATAAAGGTTATGCCGACCTTGTCGTGGATGGCGTCGAGTTCCATCAGCATATGTTGGCGAAGCTTCGCATCCAGCGCAGAAAGCGGTTCGTCCAGCAGCAGGATCGACGGTTCATTGATGAGGGCTCTCGCGATTGCAACGCGCTGTCGTTGGCCTCCTGAAAGTTGGGATGGTTTTTTGTTGGCATGCGCTTCAAGCTGCACAAGCGAGAGATAGTGCAGCACCTTCTCGCGTATCAACTGCTGAGGTACTTTCCGAATGCGGAGCGGGAACGCGACATTTTCGAAAACACTGAGGTGGGGAAAGAGCGCGTAACTTTGAAATACTGTGTTGCAGTGGCGTTTATCAGGTGGAAGGCCGATCACATTTTTGCCCTCGATGCCGATCGATCCGCTCTCCGGCTCCTCAAATCCACCGATCAATCTGAGCACCGTGGTCTTTCCACATCCCGAAGGGCCCAGCAGCGAGAAAAATTCTCCTTTCGAGATCGAAAGGCTCACATTTTTTAGCGCTTGAAACGTGCCAAAAAACTTGGACACACCCACGATGTCAACATCAGCGCCTTTCATCCCGCAGGCTCCTTGGTTAATTATAATTCAACGCAAGGTATAGTATGACAACCCGCATTGGTCAAGAGATTTTTTGCATAATTATTTACTCGAAGAAAGGCTCGATACTTGTACAAACTTCATGATCGAGTGAGAGCGCCTCTCACGAGAGGGTCGAGGTCGGAAATCAATTTCTCTGCTTTTGTTTCAAGCCTTGCGCAGGTTGCTTCAATTTCATCGACGCGAGTTCTGTCCGAGAGGCTCCGAATATTGGTCCGTACATTCATGAGCGCACTTTTGAGCCCTGAATGCGCCAAGAGGCAACCTGTGGCAGCGTCGGTGGCGGAATTTTCTATCCCCATCCTCGCAGCTTCGAGGCAGAGCTCCATGGCTTCGAGGCAAAATTCCGCTGTCCTGAGCGGCACCTCGGCCGCGTGGAGCTCGGCTGCTTCGATCGCCGCTCGACGTATTTTTTGCTCGGCTTCGCTCGATTTGGGTAAGCGGAAGGCCGACAGCACCTCATTGAAAGCAGCGGTGTCCTCATCGACAAGGTCCAAAAGCGAGCGCAGACCGCGTTGCGCCCGAATGCCTAAATCTGCAAGTTTTTCTGCAAGAGCTTCGCGCCCCTTCTTTCCGACACTGAGATTCGCGTCCATCGCCGCGAGTGCGGCCCCGAGGGCTCCCGCAAGTGCAGCGACCGAACCGCCACCAGGCGCAGGTGAATCCGACGACACCGCCCCTACAAAGGCTCTGACATTCATAGTTACAAGCTGGTTGCTCGGGCGCACTGCCCACTCAATCACCTTTTTGTGGGGATCAAAAGGTTGCACCGATCCCAGCCCAAGCGTCTGCGCCGCAAGCTCGACGAGTTCCTCATCTGAAACACCGGGGCTCTTGTTCATTTTTATTCTGAAGTGCTGCCCTGCTTCGCGCAGTGCGTTGAGCGGAATGAGTCCGATAAGCTCGGATCCCGTGACATGGAGACCGCGAGATTCAGCTTCCTCCTTGACCGTCTCGAAAACGCGGTGAAGCGGTGTCGTATGATAATCAAGAAGATTGATGGAAACCTGTGCGCACCTGTACTCTTCAATGTACCAACCAAGTGCGCGCACGGCGCTTAAGCGCCCCGGCATTCTCGTCGAATTTCCATTCGCGTCCTTAATGGTCCGGCCCGCCTCGCGCACGCTCAGGGCGATATCATTGGCGATTTTTGCATCTCTTGTATTGAGATTGATATTGTAGGCAATAAGAAATTCACGAGCTCCCGTTACAGTTGCGCCCCAGCGAGGGTCAAACACCGTAGGCCCGAAATCAGGAGCCCATAGCGGGTTTTCAAGTTTTTGTGGAAGACCCTCGTATTCCCCCGCGCGAATATCAGCCAAGCTCTGCCGCTCAGGGCTGGTGGCGGACTTTTCATAAAGATACACTGGTACACCTAACTCTTCTGCGAGCGCCTTGCCAAAACTCCGCGCAAGCTCGGCGCACTCTTCCATAGAAATTCCTGCAACAGGCACAAAGGGGCAAACATCGAGCGCGCCAATTCTAGGATGAGCCCCCTTATGGTTCCGCATATCGATGCCATTTCGAGCTGCTCGTGCAGCGGCCAGCGCCGCTTCGCGTACAGAGTCGGGCGGCCCAATGAAAGATTTGTGGCATACCCGGGATCGATATCGAGCAGCTGCACCTCTGGTATTGAACGGATAGCGTGCGCAATCGCATCGATTACCGCCCGATCTCTACCCTCGGAAAAATTCGGAATGCACTCCACGATAGATTTCGACATACGGCCTCCACAGCAGCACTACTATAGCTTAGCTCACCAACGGAATCCACGCCTTTCAGACATTTTCAAAGCCTTTTCATAGGAAGCGGGGTCATTGACGTTTTGAAAGACCAATGCAGCATCGCACACTGCGGCGACATCTTCGGACGGAATCACGGTGAAACGTCGCGTCTTTATAAAATTCCAAAGCGACAGGTTGGATTGAGTTTCGAGGTAGTCGCCGAGCGAATCGACAAGATCTCTGCGGTAGAACGCATTAAAAGGTTGAACAACCATGTCGAATTCGCTCAAAACAATCTCACTGCGCTCCTCGGAGGCGATATCGAAGAGCCGCTCGATGAGAGGAATGGACACAAACGGCATATCGGCGGCGCAGAGGAAAATCCATCGATTAGAAGCATGTTGCATCGCGACATGGAGACCTTCAAGAGGACCGCGCCCTCGCTGAGTGTCTTCATATTGTCCATCGGCCAGGTCGTCATACATAGAGTTTGGACGCCCGACAATGAAGAGCTCTTCAGATTTATTTTTCAATAAAGACGCCAGAATGCGTCCCATCGACGTAGTGCCAATGAGGAGCAACTGCTTATCAACTCCGCTATAGCGACTTGCCTTTCCCCCATTGAGAATTACTGCCGTGAAAGGTTGACTTTTATGTGAAATAGGCCGAATAGTGTCATCGGTGTTCATTTTCATTATTCTGAATCCTGATTGCTCGCTATCCACGTCGAAGCTGGCGCCGTTACTTCTCTTGAGATATTGACGAGAATCGCCTTGTAACGGAAGCATGGCTGCCATACAGTACCCATATGCTATCGTTCGTGGAATTTATAGAAATTATCGAGTGGTCCGACTGGGATACTCCTCCGATAGAAATGTGCGTAACATTACCATTTCACAAGCTCCTCTCAAGGCTCGACACTCTCTTAGATGATCTGCACTCCACCACGTGGCCCCTATCGTCGCCAAGCCAAGGCACTCCGAACGTTTCGGAGGATGTCCACGAAAAAGCAATTCAGCTTTATCTCCTTGCCCCTGCGCTCGTCAATGTCATGCTCAACTATAAAATATGCGTGGAACACGGTCTTCCGCTTCATCCAACTGTGTATTACGAACTAAAAGAGGCGCGCAAGTATCGGATCAGCCATTCTCTGGGTGAAATACAGCGTGCGAGCGAGCTTTACTGGAAATCTATCGATGTGGCACGGGCCTGCTATCGCCTCGAATCCAGTTCCACAACCACACTCGGTGAATACGCCCGGACTCTTCCTCCTTCAGTTATGGAGTTTATATACACCGGCGTTCAGGACCACTACACCTGGCTCGGTTCGCAGCCATCGCTTCTGAAAGAGCTTGCAAAAAAAGTGAAAGCGAGCTATGAACCTCACATTGTTGTCGCTGCTGCGCATGGTTCCATCATGCCCGCGCTGATCCTCTCTGAACTGCTCCGTGTCCCGCTTTACTTCATCCGTTTTTCCATGTTCAAACGACACGACGAGGAACCGATTCTCAGCCTCTCGGATCAAGCGTGGCTCTTCGACTTTCGGGATAAAAACGCCCTCCTCTACGATGAAGATGTCGCAGGCGGCCACACCCTCGAACTCTTCCTTGCGAGAATGAAGCCCCTCTTCGGGCAGATTAAAACAGCCTGTTCCATCCGACATGCCGGAGCATCGATTCACCCTGACTTCGCAGGAAAAACCTGGTGGGATTGAACCAGCGCACTCCGAAATAGATTCGCAGATCGGTTACCATTAGCTCGCTTTTTCATAATTTTTTATAAAAATAACTTTTAAGTTGTATAATTTCAACTTCAATGCTATACTTTCATATAGAAACGCCATTTTACCAAGAATAAATGGCATTCGCGTTTCCATGATTTCCGGCGCCGAGGTTTACCTCCTTTTCCTCGGCGCCTTTCTTATTTTTACCTCATTGTGAAGAATTTCTTTTTTTTCGCTTGACTTTTATCGATATATCTGCATACGCTATATATGTAATTTTTCATACAAGGCGTTAGAAGGAGGCTATATGTCTGCGAAAACAAAATTGAGCTATACACCATCGATCCGAAGACTGCCTTCGTATCTTCATATCATACGAGCATTTCAGAGAACT
>CAYXOW010000021.1:0-11721 GCA_964466815.1 uncultured Treponema sp. | reverse complement strand
AAAAGGGATATCCCGTCGAGCAGCTCATCACCGCAATTGAGCATTATCTAGCATGGGATATAGAACAGAAGGCTATCATCGTAGGGGCCGGAAATTTGGGTTCAGCCCTCACCGGATACCAGGAATTCAGGAATCATGGGCTTCACGTCGTCGCCGCGTTCGACACCGATCCATCGAAGACAGGAAAAACCATTCATCAAGTCCAGATATTCCCTTTAGAGAAACTGAAAGAAGTTGTCGAAAAAATGAATATCACCCTGGCAATTCTTACTGTACCTTCGTCTTATGCCCAATCGAGCTGCGACGCGATTGTAGCATCGGGCATCCATGCCATCTGGAATTTTACGAATGTAAAACTCAAGGTGCCCGAAGATGTGCTTGTGCAGCGAGAGGATCTTTCCTCTGGCTACGCGATTCTCTCGGTGATGATGCGCACCAAGGCCGGTTCACTCGCTTGAGCCGATTCTCGCTGAGCTGAAAATGCGTATCTTTCTCATCGTAGGCCCGAGAAATTCCGGTAAGACGACATTTTGCACACGCTTAAATCACGCAGCGAAAGAACAAGGTTTTATCTCTTGCGGATGTCTCGAAGTATCTTCGAGAGGCACAGACGATCGTCCATACCACATTGAACTTTTTGATATTGTGAGCGGAAACTCCTATCCCGCTGCACAGCGTCCACGCGATAGTTCTTTACCTTTTGAATTTGAAGAAGCATCATTCTCATATATACGAGAAAGCTGCATTGCAGCTCTCGATAGCTATTCTTATTCCCATTTTGCCGCTCCGCGCGAACTCAATAGGGTACAGGATACGAGCCTTACGGACGGCTTCAACGACACAACTACATTACGCGGGCCGATCTGTATCATCGATGAAATTGGGCCTCTAGAGTTGAAAGAACGACGAGGACATTCCGAATTGCTTGAACACGCGCTACAGAGCAAATCCCCCCATATACTTGTCTTGACGGTTCGCCCATCCCTAGCTGACGAGCTGAAATTATACATCTTACACCACGGTTTACCCGAAAGCATAATCAAATTTATAACTGTTAATTTCAATGATTATATTTACTCGACCAACGTTATTAACTCTATCCTCGGCATTGTTCACGCTTGATGTTGCGTACATTCCGTCCGAATGTTAGTATAAAATCAGGCTATAGAAAAATTGAAAAAGAGGTTGCCGAATGAAAATGACGACTCGAGGACTCTATGCCCTTAAAGCGATTTTAACACTCGTAGAAATTACTGAGTCCCAGAAACAGGTTTCTCTTCAAAAAATAGCGAAAATCGAAGGGTTGTCTCAGGAATTTCTACAACAGATTTTTTACAGACTGCGAAAAGCAGGAATAATCAATGCCTCACGAGGACCTGGGGGCGGCTTTTCTCTCAACCGTGAGCCCGACAAGATCAGTGTATACGATGTGCTGGTTGCGGTTGGAGAAAACCTTGAAATTGTTCCCTGCTCGCATCATTCAAGTTCGATGCGTTCCTGTGCAAAATTCTCTGAGTGCGGGGCTGGCGATTTCTGGGTTGGCATGCAAGAGAACATGATAGAGTATGCGAAATCAAGATATTTATCCGACCTTAAAATCAGTCCATAGCTGCCTTCACTTCGACGAACGATGGTATGGAATCATGCCAGACGGGCTCTCCTTGTCTGTCATCTGCAAGCCATGAGCCACTATGAATTTTCAATATAGGCGAGGAGATCATCGAACTGAGTTTTATTGATGTAACCATGTTCGAGAAGCATATTGAAGACCTCACGCACATGCATGAATGCGTGAAGCTTTACTCCAGCTCTCTCCATATCGGCTCTGCCCTCTGTTCCTCGCTCGATCAACACCACAAGATCTTCAACGACAATTCCCTCCGACCGAAGAATATCGATCGCTTCAATTTTGCTCGTACCAGACGTGATGAGATCATCGAGAAGAAGTGCGCGCGTTCCCGAATTGAAAGTTCCTTCTACTCTATTGCCTGTTCCGTGCTCTTTTATAGGCATTCGTGGCCAAATCATCGGTTTGCCGATTTCGAGCGAGGCTGCAGTGGCAAGCGGCAGCCCAGCGGATGGAATTCCCGCAATCACATCGTACGTACAGTCTGACGCAAGACGCGCGTACGCCTGTCCCGCGATTCGCATAGCCTCAGGATCAGCGACAAGCTTTCGTAGATCGATGTAAAAAGGACTGCTTTTGCCGCTCTTTAGTACGAAATTCCCTAATTTGAAGCAACTTGTTGTAAGCAATGCTTCAAGGAAACGCTGCTTGAGAGAATCTCCGATGTGAATTCCTCCATAAATCTTCGCATCTCTCGCACTCCGCATCGCCTCGTTGAGGTCTTTGGCAGCTGCTGCGGGATCTACGGCCTCGGCGATAGCTCGTGCAACCATGACAAGAATTCCTCTCCCATCATCGCGTGCGCCGGCGGCGAAGGCCAAGTTCGCTTGTCCACCTTGGGCGCCGATACCGGGACTCAAGAACCAGGCATTCGGCGCCTCTAAACGAGTTCTGCGAAGCGCCTCAAGATCGTTCCCCGCTACGACCAGCCCAACATCCTGTGACAATCTCACAAGCTGCTTGGCCACCTCGAGGTAGAGAGGTTTCCCGTGGATCTCAATATCTTGAAGAAAGCCGGCGCCTGGATTACTTGTCCGACAGAGCACAAATATGCCCTTGTCTTTCCATTTCAAGAAAGGGGCGAGCGTATCGAGTCCCATATAGGCATTGAGCGTCACTGCATCGGCGCCGAGCTCTCCGAATATTGCCTGAGCATAGGCTTCTGCAGTATTTGATATGTCCCCGCGCTTTGCGTCGATTATGACGGGCAGCTCATCGGGAATAAAATCGAGCGTCGCTCTGAGCGCGTCCATTCCAGCGGAGCCGAGCGCCTCATAGAAGGCGATATTGGGTTTAAATGCCGCTGAAAAAGGGGCGACAGCTTCGATAATTCGTTTATTTCGATCGAGCGCGATTTTTGCGCACTCCGACGGGCCGCGTTCCCGAATTTCAAGTTGAGAAAATGCTGGATCGAGACCGACGCAGAGTACGCTATCGGTCGATTCGATTCTCTTCTCAAGACGTGCGAAAAACTCCATTGTATTTCTCCTTGCGGCCTGGTATCCTGCAGTAAAGCATGCAAATGATTTGAAAATACAGTATAATGATCATATTTGAAAAGAGAAAGGAGGCGTATCGTGAAAAAAGTGCTTGTTCTTTTCGCTGCACTCGTCGTAGCACTTCCCATATGTGCACAGGGAACGCCCGGCCCTGGGTTTAATTTTGCCGCCGGACTCGGCACGGACTTGCTCCCCAATCCGAGCACAGGCACTCTCGAAAGTTGGTCGAAACTCGCACTCCAGCCCGAACTCTCAATAGGGAAATTCGGTATAGGCCTCGACTTAATGCTCCGATTTAAACTCGCGTCCAATGGAACCACGGGATTCCAAATTTATGAGCCCGACTGGGTGCCTCAGAATGGGAACAACTTCTTCGATGTTTATCTTCCGAAAATTCTCTATATCCGATATGGAACGCAGTGGGAAGATCCTTTCTACGTCAAAATGGGATCAATCTCCGATTTTACTCTCGGCAATGGTCTCATTATCAACAACTACTCGAACATGCAGTTCCTGCCGACAACGCGGATATTCGGCATTCAGGCCGGTCTCGACGGCAGCCTCTTTGGGGTACCGTATGTCGGGATCGAAGCGTTGACGGGCAATGTCACTAAACTAGATATAATCGGTGGAAGAGTGTATGTGCGTCCTCTCGTTTTCATGCAGAATTTCCTCGGCAAGCTGCAGATCGGCCTGACCGGTGTGTACGACAGGGATCCTCTGCTTTATGCCGGCCCATTGTACAGTGGTCCCGCGTCGAAGCCGATCTATGTAGTCGGCGCCGATGTAACACTGCCACTCATTCAGAGCCCAATTTTCTCGTTGACCCCCTTCACCGAGGGCGCACGCGAGGTGAATGCATCCATGGGAGCCATCGCGGGAATTCGCGGCAACATTCTCAAATTCATCGCCTACGGGGCTCAATTCAGGTATTTTCAAGATAATTTCATTCCGTCCTACTTCGACGCGAACTACGATCGCTACCGCGCGGAAAGATTCGTGTACATCGAGACGAATAATCCGGCTGGGCCAAACTTTAACCCCTCATGGCTCGGTATGCTCGGATTCAGCCTCTTTAAATCGACATTGAACTTCCAGGCGACTTTCGACGCACCTTTCAGCTGGCAGCCCCCCGCACCCACGAACAACCCAGCCGACTATCCGCACGCAGTCGCAACCTTCAATCTGGCCCGGGGACTCATTCCCAACGTGAGTATCGGCGCAAAGTATGAGAAATACTTCCTCGGGAAAACATCAAGCGGCAACGTGTTTAAAGATCTCATCGATCTTTCCAATGCATCGATTGGAATGACGGTGAGCTATAAAGCCGGTTCAGCGGTGGTCGGAATGAATTATGCATATATCTGGAATCCCACGAAGAACAGCTTCGATGTAGTGTCGAGTCTATCGGTAGGATTCGAACTCTGACATTCGGAGCACCTATCGCCCTGAACCGATCAGGAAAAGGATGAGGCCGCATTCGAACGCTTTCGAATGCGGCCTTTGTTTTTTTAAACAGAACAAAGTATCATATCCCTAATGTCTACCATTCGCATTCTGCCATTGGAAACATCTCGCCGCATCGCTGCCGGTGAAGTGATCGACAGGCCCGCCTCCGCGCTTCGTGAGCTCCTCGATAACGCGATCGACGCTGATGGACGCGATATTTCAATCGCAATAGCCCAGGGCGGCATACAGGAAATTTCGGTCACCGATGACGGCTTTGGCATGGCGCGCGAAGATCTTGAGCTCTCGATACAGGAACATGCCACCTCAAAAATCTACTCGCCAGACGATATTCTAACCGCAAAAACATTGGGTTTTAGGGGAGAAGCTCTCGCCTCGATCGCCGCAGTCGCAAGAATCGAAATCGCCACGCGACAACACGGGGAGAACACCGGATGGCAACTCACTTCCGCACCTCTGCAAACACCCCTGATTTCCGCCTTTCCATGCCGCGAGGGCACGCGCGTCACAGTGCGGGGTCTCTTCGAATCGTACCCAGCGCGTAAACAGTTTTTAAAACGACCGCAAAGCGAGGCTCTTCTCTGCAGAGCTATGTACATTGAACGCGCAATGGCGCACCCCGCGCTCACATTTCGATGGAAGTCCAGCTCGGAAATCGAAGTCCTCATGCCAGGGCATCAGCGAGATCGAGTTCTCCAATGCTATCCGGAACTCTCCCATGTGCCGACATTTGAGGCCGAGCTCGAATCGAACATTCTCCGTGCTTCTCTCGTCTACGCCGATATAACCGCATACCGAAGAGACCGCCGATTGCTCCAAGTCTTTATCAACCGAAGACGAGTGCCAGAGTGGGGTCTGTTGAGTCTAGTCGAGTACGAATTCGGCAAATTTCTACCTGGTGGAGCGCACCCTATCGCCTTTCTTTTTCTGGAAATTGATCCATCGCTCGCAGACTTCAATATCCATCCCGCAAAAAAAGAAGTGCGCCTCAAGAACTCCGCTGAAATCCGGGCGACCATCGACGAGATGCTCTCTAAAGAACTGAATGCACGATATGGAGGCTCGACAAAGGCCTTCGAGACACAATACTCGAACGTGAATGAATTTTCGTTCTCCACATCTGAGCATACGTCCATCGAGTCCTACGGAGAATTGGGAAGTTCGTCGCGTTCGACATCTGACCAGCAGTCGCGACGTTTCGACAGAAGCGTTGTCCCTTCTTCCCGCCCCTCTACTCTCCCCGAAGATTTCTGGCAACGAGTACACCACGGCGAGATGTCGATGCCCCGCTATATCGGCAAAGGGCCTGGCCCATTCATTCTCTTTGAACTTGAAGGGTCACTCGTCATTCTCGATCAACATGCTGCACACGAACGAATTCTCTACGACCGCATCACCTCCAAAGAGGGCGAAAGCCAATCGCTCCTTGTACCCTATGTTCTGGAACAGCAGGAGAATGATCGTGTTCTTGAACAGAACCGCGACAAGCTCGCATTTATAGGGTACCGCATCGAACGCGAGGGTGAGTCCTGGATTGTGGAAGCAGTGCCCTCGATCGCTGCATCTCAGTCGTTGGAAGCGCTCACCGAGTGGCTTGCGGAGCCGCTTCCCACGCAGACATCCCCCCTCGATTCCATCGCCGCGAGCCTCTCTTGCAAAGCAGCCATAAAAGATGGCGATATTCTTGATCAATTTTCCGCCGAAAAACTGATTTCTCAAGCTCTCGCATTGCCTGAACCTCGCTGTCCGCATGGACGCCCCGTGTTCATCAGTTTCTCCAAAGAGCAGCTCTATCTGATGTTTGGGAGAATCGTAGAATGAAGAATGTGGTACGCATGCTCTGTGTTGCCGACGAGGTAGACCTGCTCGTGTACAGCAACCAGATTTGCGAGCGTTTTTCAGATATCGATCTCGTGCTCTCAGCGGGCGATCTTCCAAATGAGTATCTCGAATACATTGTGAGCATGCTTAACCGCCCTATCGTGTCGGTCGCAGGTAATCACGACAAGAGCGACCTCCCCCAAGAGCGCGGGGCGCTTCGTTATGCCACCGAACAGAAAGGCAGTCTCGGCCAGATCAGATTCCGCTTTACGAAGGAATGCGGCCTCCGCATTCTCGGCCTACCCGGATGCATTCGCTACAACAATGGACAGAATCAATACTCTGACGCATGGATGACATTTCGCATCCTCGTGATGCTTCCCCGCCTTCTTGTTCAAAGACTCATATTCGGTCGATCCGTGGATATCATTTTGGCGCACTCGCCACCACGTGGTATTCACGATGGTGGCGATCCTGCCCATGTCGGATTCTCAGCGTACCGCTGGCTCATACGTCTTGCAAAACCACACTATTTCATTCATGGACATGTACATCTCTATGATATCCAGGAGCTGCGCGAAATAGAATATTATGGGACTAAAGTCGTGAATGTGTACGGGCATAGAGTGCTTACGCTTCCAGAGGAGGCTGGCGATGTCGGATGACTTTCGAACACAAGCTGAGGCGGATTTCTATCGAGCAAAAACAAAAGCCTTCACAAGTCACCTTTTTAGTATACTGAAGCCCTCCATAGCGGACCTCATGCCCTTCGACGAAGCGAAAAAGCTGATCCGCCCAACGAGCGAAACGTACCGCGGCGTTTCTGCGGTTCCCATAGATAAAATTGTCGGGAGCGAGGGGCGATATCGCGATTTTAATCGATTCTTCTTCCCAAAGAGAGAACACTTAAAAGCTCGCTGGACAGGTATCGATGAACTGCAGTACAAAGATGTCCTCCTACCGCCTGTCGTGCTCTATGAGATGGGTGGAGTATATTTTGTGCGCGATGGTAACCATAGAGTCTCTGTGGCAAAAGCAAAAAAGCAAGCCTTTATCGACGCTGAGGTGATTTCTCTTCAATCGGAGATTACATTGGACCCCGCAATGTCGATTCAAGATCTGAAAATCGCCGTGGTCAAATATGAAAAGAGCCAATTCTATAAAGAGACCAATTATATCAGCGTTGTGGGGACCGATGATCTTGATTTCAGCGAACCGGGCAGATATGAAACGGTCAAAGAACATATTCAGGTTCACAAGTATTTTTTAAACCAGCATATAAAAGACGAAATTCCATTCTTTCAAGCGCTGTATTCATGGCATGAAAATGTCTATCAACCGATATGCCAGGCGATCGACGCGGAAAATCTGCTTGCCCTCTTTCCTGGACGCTCGATTTCAGATCTCTATCTCTTCCTTGTCGCTCACTGGGACGATCTCAAGCGAAAATTCGGTCGATTCGTAGAAATTGGAGAAGCAGCCGAAAGTTTCAAGGCAGAGATAAAAAATGCGTCGCCAGGCTCTCTTGCCCACGTGCGCCGAGTGTTTATATCGATCTCAAAAAAAATTGAGAATTTTTTGGCAAATTTGTAACTGTGCGATAAGATTTACATTATAATTACAACGAGAGCAAGTGAGTGCAGCTTCTTCATGCAGCCTCCATTGTATCGGCCGCCGGATACCCCTCCTTATCCGGCGGCATTTTTTTCATGAATTGACTTTTCGACTCGATTTGAATATTCTAGTCGCGGCTGTTTTCCGCAATAAAAGGAGTTATCATGGCACAGATTTCTAAAAACGCGCGTACATCTTCTTCTACGCATCATTTCTATTGCCCCTGCGGCGGTGAAATTAAAATGAAGACCATATTTGAAAACGGTAAGGTCAAGAATGTCGCGGAATGCGAGAAGTGCAAGAGGGTTGAGCGACGTCCCAGCGATTTCAAATGAAGTTTTGAGCGCGGTATTAAAAAGCCCCTGGACGCACGCCAGGGGCTTTTTTTGAAGTTTCGCGCGGTCGCGATCCAGCATGCGAATCATCATTCGGCGCCGGCGGCGGCGCTGGCGCGCATTTTCGCGATACTCGCTTCGATCTCTTTGTGGGCGTCTTCGAGCATCGTTGCGATCTGAGATTTCCCCTTTGGGGGATCGTAGATTTTCACAATATCGACACGATAGGGATCTCTTCCAAATCGACGTAAAAATCCGCGAATCGTCGCGACACGCCATCCGCCGTCAATTGCGATCGCCGCAACAGGCAATGCTTCGACATCGAGAATCTTTCTTACACCTGCAGAGTGAAAAGGACCGAGCACGCCATTTCGTGAACGCGTCCCTTCAGGAAAGATGGTCGGGCATGCTTTCTCTTTTGCGCAGGTTTTTGCCATAGTAGAAATTATTCTCATTGTATCGATTGGAGCACCATGACGATAAATGAGACTGTGGCCTCCTTTTCTGAGCACGAAACTCACAAGGGGAATGCCAATTTGGAGTTCTTTTTTTGCAACAAATCGCGGCTTTCGTTCGATTCCTAAAATGCTTATGAGGACTAGAATATCTAGGAGGCTCTGATGATTCGAGATAACCAGGCAATGTGAGGGTATCTTCAGGTTCCTCGGATTCGTCACGCTGAGACGAAATCCTCGGAAAGCCCTAAATAGATCAAAAATGATCTTTGCACCGGTTTGTTCATACTCAGCGCAGAGCTGGTGCCTACGCGATCGAGGCGTAAAAATATATGTAATGACAAGGGGGTACTCAAGCGCTGAAAGCATGAGAATAATGATAGAGACTATCGTGGCGTTGACGAACATTGATCTAAATCTTTATCGTATTTCATCACAGAATGCAATCACCCTCTATAAGTATTGACACTTATGGGCAATATCTGCTAGTTTTGCTCTAGCATTTCCATCGAACCAAGTTCGCGATCAGCATTTTATATCCGGAGGAATTCCATTGAGCGCAAGGAATTTGTCAGCAGAGAAGCGCCAACGACAGAATGAAAAGCGCAGGCTCAACAACAAAAGCACGAAAACAGCTATTAGATCCGCTGCAAAGAAGGTCGTGGCCGCGTCTGAAAAAAAAGACGTACCCGCCGCGAAAGAAGCTCTTCTTGAAATGATCAAGCGAATCGATTCCGCAGCCCACAAGGGCGTTGTGAAGAAAAACACTGCCGCGCGAAAAAAATCACGCATGCAGAAGCTCGTGAATAGACTAGGATAAGAACAGCCGGAATTACGGTCCGGCGCTGTAGGAAGGAGCAGAGAATAGTATGGCCGAGAAACTGACTAAAGCCGAGCTGATAGATGCGCTGTACGAATCGCTGTCGCCGTCGAGCCGGACAACCCGCAAGGAAATCCATGAGCTTATCGACGGTTTATTTTCGGAAATAAAGAGCGCAATTCTTGAAGGTAAAATTGTCGAGCTCAGGGGATTCGGCACTTTTGAAATAAAACTTAGAAAAGGTAGATCAAAAGCGAGAAACCCCAAGACCGGCGAGATTGTTTCCGTTTCGGACCATGGCGTGGCCACATTCAGACCTGGTCGTGAGCTTAAGAAATCCGCCTGGGAAATGGACACGACCCGCATTCCCAAGTCATTTAGAAAACGAGATTAAACCGATTTCATTTGCATCGAAGGCTGTTCTGTCGAACAGCCTTTTGCGTTTACTATGAAAAAACAGAGCATTGAGCCTTCGGAGCCATACGCAACCAGTATTAGCCCCTCGGTACGGATGAAAGGGATATTGCGTTCCTCGCTCCCCTTGGACATTCGTGGAGTGGTGATAGGATCAATAGATGCTGGTTTCGTAAGAATAGCTCCTGGTGCTATAATAGAAACAACGGAGTGTTCAGTTTCGCGCGCAGTAATTTTAGGTCGATTCGATGGGGCGATGAGAGCGACCGAGAGCATAACGATTCTTCCTAGGGCAAATGTGCATGCGAATATTAAGGCTCCCAGCATTGAAATAACAGAAAGCGCGCTGTTTGAAGGCGAGATCGATGTCATTCCCGAGAAGAATGCCCATTGACATCGACACATCGTCCTCATATAGTGAAATTACTGAATAGTAACTATGTGGCGTAGTATGCCGCATACGACAGAAAACAACGCCCATCGATACAGCGCGTCACCTTAAAACCCAACACTGAATCATATGAAATGAGAGCCATGCATGGCTCAATTGCATCAGCAAATACCATGGAGATTTTTAATGGCAAATTATAAAAGGAAACAAGCCAATTCGGCTGAAACAGAAAGCTTCGACGCATCCTCTCAAGAAGAATCGCTCCACAAACAAGAGGAACCTACAATGTCTCAGCGTAAAGAAGAAACTCTGACGGGAGCTCAAAGTGAGACGCTCTTCGATGGGCACATAGAAGAGACACCGAGCATTGTCCATGAAACGACGGCTATCGATACGTCGACAGCCTATCCAAGTAAGCAACAGCAAAGAAATCGCCATCCGGTCGCCAAGATTCGTCTTAAAAAAAAGACTCCACAAGTGCTTCCCTCTCTTGAAGAGTCTATGCCACTGGCGGCTTCTGAGCCCGAGACGGCCGAAGAATCCGAACCGCAAGCCTCGAACGGGTTCGTCGTCGCATCGCTCTCAACCGACGATCGACAGCATCAAAAATTCGCTGAGGCTTCGCGTCTCGAACTTGAGAGCCGCGCAGAGCAGCGCAACGAGTCGAGAGCACGCCTGTCGATCAACGACCTCTCGAAGATGGGCATTGTTGAGCTGCGGGAACTCGGAGCAAAATACGGCATCAATCACGATCTGCTTATTACCCTCAAAAAGCAGGAATTGATTTTCAACACGCTCAAGGCCCACACTGAGCATGGCGGTATAATCTATGCCTATGGTTCGCTCGAGATACTGCCTGACGGCTACGGCTTTTTACGATCGCCGCAGAATTCCTATCTCCCTGGCACCGACGATATTTACATTTCGCCGTCGCAAATACGCCTCTTTAACCTTAAGACGGGCGACACGGTGTACGGACAGATACGGAGCCCAAAGGAGGGTGAGCGATTCTTCGCAATGCTCCGCATCGAGCAGATCAATTTCGATGAACCTTCGGTGGCACAGAATCGCATTCCTTTTGAAAACCTCACTCCGCTTTACCCCACTCAGAAACTTAATCTAGAAACATCCACAGAGGAAATTTCGACGAGGATCATCAATCTCTTCTCTCCGATCGGTAAGGGTCAGCGCTCGCTGATCGTGTCGCCACCCCGCACGGGCAAGACGATCCTCCTCCAGAAGATCGCCAACGCGATCACCACAAATCACCCCGAGGTG
>CAYXOW010000020.1:20012-24499 GCA_964466815.1 uncultured Treponema sp. | reverse complement strand
CCCAGGCATCTCTGTGTACTGCAGAGTTACAGGATCGACGAATGGAAGACTCTGGGGCACCGATGTCTACACCTCAGATTCATCGCTGAACGCGGCCGCCGTGCACGCAGGCATCGTACGGCCTGGCGAGACTGCGATCGTTCGAGTGATGCTGATGGGGCCGCAGCAGTCTTTCGGCGGTTCGAGCCGAAATGGGGTGACGAGCTCTTCCTATGGCTCCTATGGCGCGAGCTACTCGATCGCTCCAGCTCCTTCAGGTGCGCAGGTCGTCGACATGATCCCCAACCCCGGTAGGGCGGATCAGATTCCGGGTGCGGCGCCCGGTCAAGCCTTTGTCGTGTGGATTGTCGGACAGTCGGGCGGCTCCGTCTGGGGGACGGACATCTACACTTCCGATTCGCCGCTCGCGATCGCAGCGGTGCATGCGGGGCTTGTACGTGTTGGTGAGGCGGCCCCTGTCGTGGTGCGGATTCTTCCAGGTCAAAACACCTACTCGGGCTCGACGCGCAATGGTGTCACGAGCGCCTCATATGGCTCGTTCGGGATGAGTTATTCCCTGGATTCGCAACTCTAACGGATAACGGCGGCGTGTAATTCTCGACTTGAGATAGCCGATGAGCCCACCGATATTCCATCGGTACACGATGGTTCTCGGCACGCTATAATGATCGAGCGTCGAGGAATCGGGGCGCACTTCCGACATTTTTGCCGATGCTGCAAATGCCCAACTGAAGCCTGCCCGCTGCACCGCCGCCTTCGCTTCGGGACAAGCACCCCCAAACGGATATGCGAAAAAATCGGGCAGTTCTCCTATCTTTGCTGCGATCGCCATGCGGGGACGATTTGCTTCGGTGAGTACGGACGCGGGGTTGGCCTTGAATGCCTTTGCACTCATATAGTTGTGATAGTAACCGTGCGCTCCGATAGTGCAGCCCGCCAGAAGCAGCGACTGGAGCTGCGAAACGCTCAGCAGGTGGGTGTCATGTCCAACCGAAAAACCGGGGATGAAGAGAGTTACCGGAATATTCCTGGGCTGCAACACTTTAAAATACGCATCCATGTCGGTGCGGTGTCCATCGTCGATCGTCACTGCGATGTTGTTGTCCCCTTCGAGGTTCCCGTTCAGAGCATCCTCGAGCGAAACGAAGCGATAGCCGAGCGAGGCAAATCGATCCATCTGCGCCGCCAGCTCATCCGGGCTGAAATCCAGCGATGATGTTCCTTTTCCGAGGAAGGAGTGGTAATCGAGAATGACGAGAGAACCTTCGCCTGAGCCCGATGCGGACAGTGGCGACGCGAGCGACATCAGCAGGATGAAAACAGAGATATAGTGAATGCGCATACTCATTAAACGTTGCGCCGAATAGTAGTGACATTTCAGAAAAGGTACAATGAGGTGAGGAGCAGTTATGAAGCTTTGCGAAGCCATTCTTAATCTGATATGATTGTTTCTCGATGATTCCGATTTTATTTGAAAATGAAGAAATAATTATAATCGATAAACCTGCCGGGCTTCCTTCTCAACCGGGCGAGGGTGTCCGCGACGATGTCATTGCGGTGCTCGAGCGCCAGCGCGGGCAGCGTTTTTTGCCTGTGCATCGGCTCGACAAAGAAACCGCGGGCTGCATGATTCTCGCGAAGGAGAGCGGCGCCGCGCACCGATGGGCGGAGGCGATTGTCGGCAAATCGGCGAGTAAGCGCTACTACGCGTGGGTGGCAGGTAAACCAGACGCGAACTCTGGTGTCATTGATGCGGAACTTGAGGGAAGTAGAGGCGCACAGCGCGCAACGACGCTCTGGTCGCTCAAGGAAGCGTGGTCGTTCCCCCTGCCTGGCGCGGATCCCCTCGTTCTCTCGCTCTTGGAGATTGAGCTGAAAACTGGGCGGATGCACCAGATCCGGCGCCACCTGGCCGGCATCGGCCATCCCATCCTCGCCGACGACCGCCACGGCGACTTCGCCCTCAACAAACAACTGCGACGCGCCGACATAAAGCGCCTCATGCTCTGGGCGCGCGAACTTGTGCTGCCGCCGCTGCGCGGAATCCAGGACCGGCCAGGTGGCGCCTCCATTCTTTCCTCGGAACCTCCGCACTTTGCGGCACTCCGTGAAGCGCTCGACGCATCGGGCACGCTTCTCGCGAGACCCGGTCAAAGCAGCCAGCATAATCTACCGCCACGCGCGGATCGATTTTCCAATAAGGTGGTGCACCGATGAGAAAACCCTTCGAAATCAGCACAGGCGCGTGGTGGATCGTTCCGGACGGCCGAACGATCGCCGTGCCCTCTTTCCACGAGACATGGCTCGCGGCGCATCCTGCGATCGCCGGAGGCGCACTTCATACGGTCGATTTTGTCCAAAAGAGCGGTTGGCTCTCGGTGACGCTCTACACCGAGGGGATGCTCGAAGTTATTACTCGCGACGCCCAAGATCAGCGCCAGCGTGAGGCGATTCGCCAGCTTCTCGCGGTCAACGGCGCAGCGCTGAAAAAGCTTGTGGTTTTTGTGCCGACGGTGGATGGATGCCTCACGCTCGAGGGCGATCTCCTTGCGAATTGGGAAAAGCTCGCAGGCGAGCTCGATGCGTTTGTCGCACAGCAGCGCTAGGCGTGCCGCCGGCCGCGATACGAGCCGCGATACGAGCCGCGTCGCTCACCCCGCTCGATCGGCCAATATCGACTGAAGCTGCGCCGCGTTCTTGGGCGCATTGCCTTTTGCGTGATTATTGAACGCCACAAAGAGCATTTTCGCCTGGCGGGACATGCCGCGCACAAGGCGCGCTCTATCTTTCAGTTCGTCGTTGGAGTAGCAGTATTCGTAGCGGCTCGTCGCATCGCCCGACCACCAGAGGTCGGCGTTGCGCCCGTGGAGCCGATAGTAGCAAATATCCGAAGTGATGATGACCGATTCCGGCGGCAGACCAGGAAGGTCGGGCCTATCGACCGTCACGAGACCGATCTTGCGCTCGCGGAGGGAATCGAACACGCGCTCCTGGTACCAAGCGGAATTGCGAAACTCCACCACGAGCGGGTACTCGTCGAGTGCGCCGAGCAGATTGGCGAGGTATTTTCGGTTTTCGACGGTGTACGAGAAGCGGTACGGCAATTGCACGAGCACACACCCTAGCCGTCCCGTCGATGCGAGCGCGGCAACGGCATCACGAAACTCCCCAGCGTGTGTTTCCCACTGTGCGTCGATATCGTGGGTGAGGCTCCGGTGTACCTTGAGCGTAATACGGAAATCGCTCGGCGTGAGCGCCGCCATACGTTCAAGCTGCCCTGGGCTCGGCATGCGGTACCATGTGGAGTCGAGCTCGACGAAGGAAAAAACGAGGGAATAATAGCGGAGCATTTCGTGGGAGGGTAGGTCGTTAGGGTAGAACGCACCTTTCCACTCATCGTAAGAGAAGCCGCAGGTGCCTACACGAACATTGCCTATGTCCATCACTTTTTAGTATAGTAAGTACCGGCTTTAAAATAAAGAAAGGCTTGGCGGAGGAGTTTCATGATATTTGCAGCTCTTGCAAGAATCGTCGGCGCAGTGGTCTCGATCTACATGCTGCTGTGCATTGTCCGCATTTTCTTCTCATGGATGCCTTCGCTGATGAACACGAGGTGGGGAAGTCTTATCGCACGGTTCACCGATCCCTACCTCAATCTCTTCAAGGCAATTCCCCTTTTTAGAACGCAGACCATCGATTTCAGTCCCATTGTAGCCCTCGCGGTACTCTCGGTGATCAATAACCTCTTTATGACGCTCTCCTATGCGGTGCGGATAACCATCGGTTTTATATTGAGTCTTCTTCTTGATGCGGGATGGTCAGCTATTTCCTTTGTATTAGGATTCTTTCTCATCATCGCACTCATACGTATCATCGGGTTCATCGCGAGACTCGCGACGCTCCATCCCCTCTGGCAGATTCTGGACGGCATCATCAATCCGCTTTTGTTCAGGGTGAACCGCCTGATCTATCGTGGGCGCTCGGTGGAATACTTGCAGGGGCTCATCACCGGCTTTGTGGTCGTCCTCATTGTTCGTGCGCTTGGAGGGGTGATCGTTCGTCTTTTGACATCGTTGCTGATGTCGCTGCCATTTTAAGGATACGACAGTGCTCACCTCAAAACAGAGAAGTCAGTTGACCGGCATTGCCTCGCGCGACTGTGTAACGCAGACTCTCGGAAAGCTTGGGCTCACGGACGCGGTGGTCGCACAGATCGACGGCCTCTTAGCGCATCACGAGCTCGTCAAGATCAAATTTCTCGATTTTAAAGACGAAAAGCGCGAATTGGCGGCGGAACTCGCCGCGAAGACCAAAGCCGAGCTCGTTCGGATCATCGGCAACAGCGCTGTTCTCTTTCGTCAGAATCCTGATCCCGAAAAGCGGCGCATCGAACTGGTGTAGCGCGGTGCAGGTTGCCTCACCGCATTCGCTTTGCGCCGCGACTCATCAATAACGCGACTCATCAATAATCTTTCAAATTTTCGATG
>CAYXOW010000020.1:13160-19994 GCA_964466815.1 uncultured Treponema sp. | reverse complement strand
ACATATGCGCAGAGGAAGTTGAAACCCGCGTAGTCGAGCATGGGGTCGAGCAGGGCGTCGCTCAGCATGAGCAGCGATCCTGTGATTTTCGAACTCGATAAGAGAAGGCGCGCCAGGGGCGTCGCGTCCTGCGCAGGAGAGAAGAGCGCTTCGACCGCCGCCTTCCATGCCTCGTGGCGCGCCGGATCTAAAGGTATATCCAGCGCATGAGCCATGAGCTGCGCGACACCGGATGCTTGGTCATCGAGGAATTCCGTGTATAAGAGGTAAAATTCCTCGTCGATTCCCAGAATACCGGCGATGGTGAGCACCACTTCATCCGAGACGCTCGCCGGTCTGTCTTCCGCCTTGAGGCACGAGATGAGCGTCGGAATCGACTCTATGGAACCAAAGAGCTCGAGTGCGTAAGCGCCGGATATGCGCACGCGGGGGTTCTCGACCGCTCGAATGATCTCTTCTATTTTTGGGATGTACTGGCGGGCTCTCAGCCTTGCGAGCGCCACCATCGCGGTGCTCTGCAGCATGTAGTCGTGTTCGTCGAGGGCTTCGCCAAGCGCTTCGACCGAAACGTCGGTGTTCTGCTTCCCAAGAATTCGAGCCGCGACGTACGCTGTTGTGTACACTTTGGTCTTCATCTCGTGGATCAATGCGCCGATCGTCTCGGTGTCGAGCTCGGGGATGGCTTCGAGCGCGCGGAGCGCCTCCGATCGAACCTCAAAGCGAGGTGAGTGTAAATATTCCACAAGCTCCCGCTGTGTCAGTTTCGAATCCGATTTGCTGAGTTCTTGGAGAATGCGCACTTCTTCATGTGCGCTGACGCTCTGATCGAGCCGCGTGAGGAGGTCGAAGGCGTGCAGCTCTCTCGGTGAAAAGAGAACAGAGAGCGATTGCCCGACAGATTTTGCGCCCATGTGCGGTAGATTGCGCATTCCGTAGATGACGAGGGCGAGTACAATACTGATGGCTGCATAGTAGAGGCGGAATGCGCCCGCGGAAGAAATGCCCAACCCTGTAAAAATTTCAAGTATGCCGCCGCCTAAGAACGATCCGAAGAATCCACCGATGCCATAGGCCAAATTGTATATGACGGCCAAGTCGAGCATCCGCTCCTTTGGAACGATGCCGAAATAGTATACCTGCGCGGCGTTCTCTTCCCCTGCGAATCCGAACGACGAAAGAAAGTGCACGACCGACAGAAAGAGCCCAATGATCGCCGGAGCTCCCATAAAGGCTCCCGAGCTCGGAATGAGCGCGATCGGCAGGAATGAGATGAATCCAATGGCGCTGAAGATGATGAAGAGCGGCTTTGAACCGAGTCGATCCACGACCAACCGAGTGATTAACCCCATCGCGATCGAACCCAGACCGGCCACAATCGAGTACACCATGATGGCGTCGTCGCCTTGCGCGAAGACTTCTTTAGCGTACACGGGGAGGAAGGATCTTCCCATCCCCGATAGGAAAGAAAGGAGCATGAAGGTGAAAATGAATGCGCGGAAATCCGGCTTGAGAAGAGCCTGTTTGGTCACATCCCAGAGCGATTGTTCGTCTTTGCTGGAGAATGCGTCCGGTTCCGGGACTTTGAAGAGAAAGACGCACCCGATGAGCCCCGTGAAAATTCCGACTGCGATTGCGATGGCGTAGGTCCAAAGTGAAGCCTGCTGTCCGAGGAGGAAGGCGAGCACGATATTCGCGAGGATCGCTGCGACCGAGTTCACGACTGAGACATTGACGAGGTAGCGCCCCTGGTCGCTGCGGGGTTTGTCGCCGCCGCCGGTGGAGAGGAGCCCCAGCACGGGATTGTTGCCGATCATGGCGACACCGCGCGCGATGTGGAAGCCGGCGGTTCCCAGAATGAGGAGCAGAATCGCGATGCCAGGGTTGCCGTTCGCGGCGAGCAGGGGTGCGAACAGTATGGGAATGAGGGTGATATAGCGCACCACCCAGCCCCATCCGAACACCTTGATGATCGATGCGCGCTTAACGAGCTTTTTCCCTACGGGGAGCATGAAAAAGGTGATGTACACAAGGGCGTTCAAGAGGCCGATGATGCTGTTCTGCGCGCCCATGCGTAAGGCGAAGAGCGTGATGATGGAACCCGAAACAAAGACGAACGAGGAGGAGTTGAAAAGGTTAAAGATGTTGAAAGTGCGCCGGGCGCGACTAAGTTTTTGCACAGAGAGAGGAACAGCCATAATTTTCAATATAACCCATTGCGATGCGTGGCGCTACTCGATTTCTTCAGGAACCGGTGCTCGCCGTGCGATAACCTTTGTTTTCCATTTGCCTGTTCGATAATACCAGCTCGTTATAATAAAACCGATGAACCACCCTGCGGGGATCGACCACCAGATGCCGTTGCTGCCCATGTTGAAGACACGCGTGAACAGCAGTGCGGCGGGAATGCGAACAAGCCATAAGGCAACCAAAGAGCTGATCATTGGTATGAAGACATCGCCTGTGCCGCGCATGACGCCATTGTTGATGAACATGCTTCCGAACACAATATAGAAGATTCCCACGATGAGCAGATAGTTCGCGCCGATTCGGATCACTTCTTCATCCGTGGTGAATATGCCGATGAGCCAGCGGCCGGCGAGGGTGACGAGCAAGGTAATGCTCAGTGAAATGAAAACGTTGAAGGTGATCGCGGCGCGATGTCCTTTGTGGACCCGCTCGGTTTTACCTGCGCCCATGTTCTGCCCTGTAAAGGTCATGAGCGCCTGGCTGAGGTTCATGGCGGGCATGGAGGCGAAGGAGTCGATGCGCGATGCCGCGGCGTAGGCGGCCATGGTGGCGGGGCCGAAGCTGTTCACAATGCGCGTCAGCATCATCATGCCGAGCGAGACGAGGGTCTGCTGGAGCCCTGTCGGGAGGCCTATCTTGATCATGCTATTGAATATCTCTTTATCCCACGAGATTTTTTTGATGCTGACCTTCATGTGGGACTCGGTGCGGTTAAAAATGATCATCGCCATGACGAAAGAGAATGCCTGCGAGATGAGCGTTGCCCACGCGGCGCCGGCGACGCCCCAGTGAAACACGATGACGAAGACGAGATCGAGGACCACGTTCATGAGCGATGCCGCGATGAGAAGGTAGAGAGGGGTCTTGCTGTCGCCGACGCCGCGGAGCATGGCGGACACGCCGTTGTAGCCGAAGGTGATGATCATGCCGCCGAGAACGATGCTCATGTAGGAATACGCATCTGGAAATATCTCAACCGGCACCGCGAGGGTGTTGAGTATGAACGGCACCGCTGCGAAGCCGACGATGGACATCAATATTCCGGCTATAAATAGGAAAATGTAGCTCGTGCCGATGGTCGCCGCGAGCCGCACTTTATCGCGCGCGCCGAAGAATTGGCTGATGAGGACCGACGACCCCATCGTGATGCCCATGATGAGCGCGACGAGAAGAAAGATGACGGGAAAGGATACGCCCACTGCCGCCAGCGCGTTGGTGCTGACAAAGCGTCCCACGACAAAGCTGTCGACCATATTGTAGAACTGCTGAAACACGTTCCCTAGCAGCATGGGGAGCGCGAACGTAATGAGCGTCGAACCCTCGTCGCCTACGGTGAGATCTCTCATGCGTTTTCGTTCCGTTTTGCTTCGTTCCAGAGTTCATCCATGCGATCGAAGTGTTCTGGCGCCATAGCCAGGTGTTCTTCTTTCATGCGCGACTCGATGTATCGGAATCGGCGCGAGAATTTTTCGTTTGCGCGCTGGAGCGCGAGCGATGGGTCGACGCCATAGAGGCGCGCGGTGTTCACTGCGGTAAAGAGAAGGTCGCCCAATTCTTCTTCGAGCATGGTGGGATCGTTCGCAGCGCGGGCACGCTCGAGTTCGATCATCTCTTCATCGAACTTCGCCCGAATTTCGTCGGGTCGCTTCCAGTCGAATCCGACCTTAGCCGCCTTTTTCTGCAATTTGTATGCCTTTTCGAGTGGGGGAAGGTGACGGTGTACCTCGTCGAGGAGCGAATCTTTTTTTCGCCTACCTTCGACGCGCTCTTTGATTTGGTTCCACTGCTCGACAACCTGGTCGGCACTCTTCACATCGGCATCCGCGAAGACGTGGGGGTGGCGCCGTATAAGTTTTCGAGCTCCGCCCTCAAGGGCGCTCGCGACGGAAAATCGGCCCTCTTGCTGGCTCATGTAGCCGACCATGGTCGCCAAGAGGTAGAGATCGCCTGTTTCCTCTTCGATGTGAGGATTGTCGTTTTCGGAGATCGCCTCGGCGAGCTCGTATGCTTCTTCGATGATGTTGCCTCGGATAGTCGAGGGTGTCTGCTCACGGTCCCATGGGCAGCCATCGGAGGCGCGGAGTCGCGCGACCACGGTGTAGAACGCCTTAAAGGCCTGCGCAGTACGTTCCGAATCCGGAAGTATGCGATCGGCGGTGGTGCCCGCAATCGAGGTGAGGGTTGTATCGTTGAATTCCATGGTTTCCTCAGAGTTTGCAATGTAAAAGTAAAAATTAGTCAATCATATCAAAATCTGCGAACTTTGACAAAAGGTCGCTACGATCGATGACATCGAATTTATGGTAAATGTGAGCGAATGTGTTCCGGACAGTGGATTCGCTGATGTGATGTTCGGCAGCAATCTCTTTAAAACTCTGTCCGCCTATGCAGGCTCTGAGAAAATCAGTCTCTCGCTCCGAGAGGTTGAGGTCGCTGTATCGGACTTTTTCCCGGGGACGGACGACGGTAATCTGCCATTTCCCCTCGAAAATCGGGAGCAGATATACAAAAAAGAGCACTACAAAGACAATAGCGAGAACGATTTCGATGATGAAAACATTGAGCGCCGCTCCGACGAGCGCAAGACTCAAAATGTAATACGCAAAAATAATGGAAATCTTAAAAAATCCCGATCGTTTGAAGTAGCCAATCCTGTAGAGTTCGATGATGGCGATGAGGAACGCTACAAAGCTGTACATCGAACTGATGTTGGCGGACAGGTGAATTGGCGCAAATGCGAGGAGGAGTATTGGCTCGAACCAGATGAGATTTTCATAGAGCGACATGATGAGAAAACCGCCCGCAAAGGCCGCGACCAGCGCAATGGATTCCGGAGAATAGGGGTGGAGACTTACATCCTCGGGCCAGAGTGTCACCATAACGACTTGCGAAACAACAAAAAAACTTGCAAGAGCAAAAAAGAAGAAACTCGATTTCTGCAGAAGAGAAAGGGTACTCCTGTCGAAAGGTGGAGAGCTCTGAATGTCTGCACTGGCGCTTTTCTCTCTATTGAAAAAAAGAGGTTCATCCGTGTGCATAAACGCTCCCGTAAACCGGTTTTTAGACAACTGTCTATGCGCTATTTTAAATCAGAAGTGCTAAGATAGACAAGGTTTTTAAAAAACCGAGAAGCAAACGATCATGGTTCAGTCTTCTTCTTGTGTACGTAGCTAAAACAATACGCAAAAAGTTAGGCCGCGCTGGGCAATCTCGGCGCGGTTTTTTTTATGGTGCTCGGGCGTTTCGCCACCTCACGACAATCCACGAGAGTACCAAGGCGATACCGATTCCCACTATATCGGCTGCAAAATCCTTCATGTCGAATTTTCTCGTTCGTGTGAAGAGCTGACTCACCTCGGTGAGTATTGAGAATGCGGCGCAGATGATCAAAGTCAGCAGGAATGGGGGGCTCTTGCGCGTTCGCGCGAAATGCTCAGCGCTGAAAATGGTCGTCACGACGCCAAAGAGAATGACGTGCACCACTTTGTCGAGCTCGATGAAAGTACGAGGCGTTCTAGGAAAGAATTGCGCCGGCAACAAAAGAAGTGTAATTACCACGAGCGCGGCAATTATGGTGAATTTGTACGATTTAGCATAGTTCATGAATTGCATCACACTGTAAAAGAAAAACTCCAATAAGGTCAATATTACGAAAAAGGGCCGCCCCGAAGGGCGACCCACTGGCGCACACTGCTGTAAAATCCGGCAGAAGGCTTAGAATGGCCTGTCGGCGATGTAGCGGTACTCTTTGTAGCGGCGCTCGATGAGACTTCGCTGTTTCTCGAGAAGGGCTTTTGCGCGCTCGGGGTTGGCCTGCACGAGGCTCTTGAAGCGCACTTCGGCGTACATGTACTGGTCGAGAAGCGTGTAATCGGGCTCTTTCGAGTCGAGCTGGAAGGGATTCTTGCCCTGCGCCTTGAGGCGTGGGTCGTAGCGGTAGAGTGGCCACACGCCGCTCTGAACCGCGATCTTCTGCTGATTCATTCCTTTCATCATGTCGATGCCGTGGTTGATGCAGTGCGAGTACGCGATGACGATGGATGGACCGTCGTAGCTCTCAGCTTCGCGGATGGCCTTGATCGCCTGGTTCATATTGGATCCGAGGGCGATCTGGGCGACATAGACATAGCCGTAGCTCATGGCGATCATGCCGAGGTCTTTCTTGAAGATGTCCTTGCCCGCGGTCGCAAATCGAGCGATGGCGCCGATCGGGGTGGCTTTGGAAGCCTGACCGCCGGTGTTGGAGTAGACTTCGGTGTCGAGCACGAGGAGGTTGACGTTCTTACCGGCAGCGATGACATGGTCGAGGCCGCCGAAACCGATATCGTAGGCCCATCCGGCGCCGCCGAAGATCCACACGGAGCGGCGTACCAAGGCGTCGGCCACATTGTCGAGCTCTTTGGCCCAGCTATCCTGGACGCCGGCGAGCGCTTTGCGGAGCGCTGCGATATCGGCGCGCTGCGCGGCGATCTGATCGTCGTTGTCCTGCGGGTTCGCGAGAAGTTTGTCGACAATGTCGACAGCGACACCTTTTTCTTTTGCAGTTGCGAGGAGTTCTCGAGCGTACTCGTTCTGCTTGTCGGCGGT
>CAYXOW010000020.1:9632-13140 GCA_964466815.1 uncultured Treponema sp. | reverse complement strand
CTGCGGCGTCCTCGAAGAGGCTGTTGGACCAGGCGGGGCCTCGGCCGTCGGCGCGGGTGGTGTAGGGCGTCGTAGGCAGGTTGCCGCCGTAGATCGATGAGCATCCGGTTGCATTCGCGATCACTGCGCGATCGCCGAAGAGCTGGCTCACGAGCTTGACGTAGGGTGTCTCGCCGCAACCGGCGCAGGCGCCGGAGAACTCGAAGAGCGGGCGCTTCATCGCGATGCCCTTCGGAATAGAGAGGTTGAGCACCTTGCTGTCGGTTTCGGGAATCGAGAGGAAGAAGTCCCAGTTGTCCTTTTCAGTCTCGCGGAGTTCGATCTGCGGCCCAAAGTTGATCGCTTTGCGGCCGGGGTTGGCTTTGTCGAGGGCCGGGCAGATGTTGATACACGCACCGCAGCCCGTGCAGTCTTCCGGGGCAACCTGGACGGTCACCTTGAGGCCGGCGAGCTCTTTGCCCTTGCCGTCCGCGCTCTTGAATGTCGCAGGCGCTTTGTCGAGGAGTGCCGGATCGTAGGCCTTCATGCGGATAACTGCGTGCGGGCAGACCATCGTGCAGTTGCCGCACTGGATACAGATCGAGGGTTCCCACACGGGAATCTTCTCTGCGATGTTGCGCTTCTCGTACTGAGTGGTGCCGGTGGGGAAAGTTCCGTCGAGCGGGAGCTTCGAGACGGGCACTTTCTCGCCGCGCTGGGCGATGATCTCCCCGAGTGTCTCGCGCACAAAGGCGGGAGCGGTCGGCGGGACAGGCGGCAGCATGTGCGCTGAGCTGTCGGCAGCGCCGACTTTCACTTCGTGGGTAGCGTTCAGTGCCATGTCGATGGCGTCGAGATTCTTTTGCACGACATCGGCACCTTTGCGCATATAAGTCTTTTTAGTGTACTTCTTGATGAGCTCGACCGCCTGACCTTCGGGGAGAACGCCGGAGATCTTGAAGAATGCGGTCTGCATGATGGTGTTGATGCGCGAACCCATACCGGATTTCTCGGCGATGCTCATCGCGTCGATGACGTAGAAGCGGAGTTTCTTGGAGATGATCTGCTTCTGGACTTCAACAGGGAGATGTTCCCATACCTCGGAGGCCGCAAAGGGGCTGTTGAGGAGGAAGGTGCCTCCGTCCTTTAGATTGGCGAGCATGTCGATCTTCTCGAGGAAGCTGAACTTGTGGCAGGCGAGGAAATCGGCTTTGCCGATGAGGTAGGGCTTTTTAATGAGCTTGGGGCCGAAACGGAGGTGGCTGATGGTGTAGGTGCCGGCTTTTTTGGAGTCGTAGACGAAGTAGCCCTGGGCGGAGTTGTTCGTCTCGTCGCCGATGATCTTGATGGAGTTTTTGTTCGCGCCGACGGTGCCGTCCGCGCCGAGGCCGTAGAAGAGGCACTGGACAATGCCGTCGCCCGGCAGGTGGAAGTGTTCGTCGAACGCGAGACTCGTGAAGCTCACGTCGTCGTTGATGCCGACGGTAAAGTGATTCTTGGGTTCAGCTGCCTTGAGGTTGTCGAAGACTGCTTTGACCATGGTTGGGGTGAACTCGAAGGAGCCGAGACCATAGCGGCCGCCGACGACAGTTGGCCAACCCTTGAAGGGCGCGGTACCGTTGCCCATCGTCTCGCCGATAGCGGTGCGGACATCTTCGTAGAGCGGCTCGCCGATGGAGCCCGGCTCTTTGGTCCTGTCGAGGACGGCGATCTTCGTGACAGTCTTGGGAATAGCGCCGATGAAGTGCTGAATAGAGAATGGGCGGTAGAGGTGTACCTTAACCACACCGACTTTCTCGCCCTGTTGAACGAGGTACTCAGCGGTCTCTTCGGCGGTATCGGCTCCGGATCCCATGATGATGATGATGCGCTCAGCATCGGGCGCTCCAACATAGTCGAAGAGCTTATAGCTGCGGCCTACGACCTTCGCGAATTCCTTCATCGTCTCTTCGACGATGGCGGGAACTGCGTCGTAGAGCTTGTTGATAGCCTCGCGCCCCTGGAAGTAGACATCGGGGTTCTGGCTGGTGCCGCGAATCTCCGGGTGCTCGGGATTGAGGCCGCGCGCGCGGTGCTCACGAACTTTGTCCTCGGGGATCAGCGAGCGGATGGCGTCGTAGGAGAGCTCCTCAATTTTGGAGACCTCGTGCGAGGTGCGGAAACCATCGAAGAAGTGGAGGAAGGGGACGCGCGCTTTGAGCGTGGCGGAGTGCGCGATGAGCGCCATGTCCATGACTTCCTGAACGTTGTTGGAGGCGAGAAGTGCCCAGCCTGTCTGACGGGTGGCCATGACATCCTGGTGATCGCCGAAGATGGAGAGCGCATGGGCTGCAACTGCGCGGGCTGCGATGTGGAACACGGTGGAGGTGGCTTCGCCGGCAATTTTATACATATTCGGGATCATGAGCAAAAGGCCCTGCGATGCGGTGAATGTCGTGGAGAGCGCGCCTGTGGTGAGTGCACCGTGCACCGCACCCGCGGCGCCGGCTTCCGACTGCATTTCGACTACCTGGGGAACGGTCCCCCAGATATTTTTTCTCCCCATCGAAGAGAATTCATCGGAAAGCTCTCCCATGGGCGAAGAAGGCGTGATGGGATAGATCGCGATAACATCGGAACATGCGTGCGCGACATGAGCCGCGGCGGCATTACCGTCGATCATCACCATGCTTTTGGTATTCGTCATTGTGGCGTTCCTCTGGGAAATAGGATTATTGAGAGTGGCCTTGGATTTCGGCCACTCTCATCCTACAACCATTTCCCGGATTTATCAATAGCGAGCTCGCGCAAGTGGATATAGATTCGATTTTTATACGCTTCGGAGGAACGCCAGTACAGCGCCAATCGAGGGTGGACGGGCTCCTATTCGAGCTCTATTCGAGCTCTATTCGAGCACGGCCCCCTTCACGACGGAAGTCACGGCGCGCCGATATCTGTTCAAGAACAGGCTGTCCACAGGTTGCACGTAGGGCTTCCACGCCGCGCGCCGGCGCTCGAGTTCCGCCGCCTCCACGAGGAGCTCAATTTTCTTGTTCGGAATGTCGATGCTGATCTGATCGCCCTCCTGAACAAGTGCGATGGGGCCGCCCGCAGCGGCTTCCGGCGACACGTGCCCGATGGAAGCGCCACGCGACGCGCCGGAGAACCTGCCGTCGGTGATGAGCGCCACCGTCTTGTCCATCCCCATGCCCGCGAGCGCCGACGTGGGCGTGAGCATTTCGCGCATACCCGGACCGCCCTTCGGGCCCTCGTAGCGGATCACGAGGACATCGCCATCGCGAATTTTCATGCCCGCAATCGCAGCGAACGCCTCCTCTTCGCTGTTGAAGACGCGGGCGGGCCCCGTATGCACGAGCATCTCCGGGAGAACCGCAGCCTGCTTGACGACGCAGCCGTCAGGCGCGAGCGAACCCTTGAGGATCGCGAGGCCTCCGGTGGCGTGGTAAGGTCTGTCGAGCGGGCGGATCACCTCATTATCTTTGACGCGCACTCTGGCGATGTTCTGCCCCTGGCTGGCGCCGGTGACGGT
>CAYXOW010000020.1:1860-9622 GCA_964466815.1 uncultured Treponema sp. | reverse complement strand
GATGCAGTCTTCGTGGATGAGCCCCTTTTCCGAAAGGCGCTTCATGACGGCTTGCACGCCCCCTGCGCGGTACAAGTCCTGAATGTGGTGCGCACCGCTCGGCGACATGCTGCAGATGTGGGGCACCTTTTCTCCGAGTTTGTTGAAGAGCTGAAGATCCAGGTCGAGACCTGCCGCCCAGGCAATGGCGGGCAGATGGAGGGTCGTATTTGTCGAACCGCCGAGCGCGAGGTCTACGGCCACCGCGTTTTCGAAGGCTTCACGCGTCAGAATGTCGCGTGGGCGGATGTTTTTTTCGACGAGGGCCATGATGGCGCGGCCGGCGTCTTTCGCGAGGCGGTCGCGCTCCGCGTAGACGGCAGGGATCGTGCCGTTGCCGGGAAGCCCTAGACCGAGCGCCTCCATCATGCAGTTCATGGTGTTCGCGGTGAACATGCCTGCGCAGGAACCGCAACCGGGGCAGGCCGCGTTTTCGACTTCGAGAAGCTCCTCGTCGCTGGCTTTGCCCGCGATGTGCTTCCCCACGGTTTCAAACACGGTGTTGAGATCGATGTCTTTTCCACCGAGATTGCCCGCGAGCATCGGGCCGCCCGAGACGACGATCGAGGGAAGGTTCAGCCTCGCGGCCGCCATCGCCATACCCGGAATGATCTTGTCACAGTTGGTGACGAGAACGAGAGCGTCGAAGGCGTGGCCGCGCGCCATCACCTCGATCGAGTCCATGATGAGCTCGCGCGAGGGCAATGAAAATTTCATGCCTTCGTGGTTCATCGCAATACCGTCGCAGACGCCGATCGTGGGGAACTCGATGGGCAGGCCGCCTGCGGCGTAGATACCGGCTTTTACCGCCTCGGTGATCCGCCTGAGGTGGACATGGCCGGGAATGATCTGGTTGAAGGAATTGGCGACGCCGACCCAGGGGCGGTCGATTTCCCAGTCTGTGTAGCCGGCCGCCTTGAGCAGCGACCGGTGCGGGGCGCGCTCGAGGCCTTTTTTTGCGTTATCGCTTTTCATGGAATATCCTCCTTGTTAGTTTATCGATCGATGGCGCGCTGTGCTGCTGATCGAATGTGAGTGGGCGCTCAATGCGCCCCGTCAATATAACCCCGGAATGAGCAATACGAGCTGGGGTACAAAGGTGATGATCAAGAATACCGCGATCAGAATGAGTACCATGGGGATGATCGGTTTGGTGATTTTCCCCATGGGGAGACCGGTGATCGCGCTTGCCACGTAGATATCGATCGCGACAGGCGGTGTCGCCATGCCGATGGCGAGTCCTACGGTGAGCACCACGCCGAAGTGCACGAGATTGCCGCCCACACCTGCGATCGGCGTCAAGAGGATGAGCGCTGAGGCTGTTTCCATGAACATTCCCGCGATAAGGATAATGAAATCGATAATGAGGTACACCAAGAATGTGTTGTTGTGAGTCATGCCGAGCATGGAGTTCGCGATCGACTGAGGAATCTGGTAGAAGGCGAGTCCCCAGCCGAAGACTTTCGAGGTCGCGATGATGAACATGATGAGGGCGGAGGTGACACCCCCATTCACCACGAGTTTGTAGAATTTCTTAAAATCGAGGGCCTTGTAGACGAAGATTGCGACGAAGATCGTGTACGCGACCGCGATCCCCGCGGCCTCGGATGGAGTGAAAATGCCTGAAAAGATCCCTCCGAGAATAAGCACGGGAGTCATGAGTCCCCAAATCGCTGAAACAAACTTTTTTACCACCTCTTTTGGGGAGTATTTTTTCCCCGCCGGATACTGGCGCTTCTTGGCGATGTAAATGGCCCAGAAGATGAGCCCGAGGCCCATGAGAATGCCGGGGATGAATCCGCCCAGGAAGAGCTTGGCGACGGATTCTCCAGCGATAACCGCGTAGAGTACCATCGGCACCGATGGTGGAATCACGACGCCGATGGTGCCCGCCGATGCGATGAGCGCGGCCGAAAAGTCGACATCGTACTTTCGCTCTTTGAGCTCAGGGAGAAGCGAAGCGCCCACCGCGGCGGTCGTCGCGGCGCCCGATCCGGAAATGGCCGCGATGAACATCGACGCGAGCACCGAAACGATCGAGAGTCCGCCCCGAATCCGCCCTAGCCCCGCCTCCGCGAAGGCGACAATGCGCTCAGAGATACCGCCGTGGGCAAGGAGATCGCCCGCCAGAATGAAGAACGGCACGGCGACCAGCGAGAAGGAATTGTTACCCTCGAACATAGTCTGCGGTACGAGCTGGAGCGGAATGCCCGCCTTAAGAAAGGCGACCATCGCCGCGAGGCCGATGGAGAGCCCGATGGGCACGCCGATGACGAGAAACAGAAAAAAGGCGCCGAAAATCAGGTATCCCATATCAGTCGTTCTCCCATGTGTGCACAATCGAATCCACGAAGTGGAGCATGATCGCGCCTGCCGTGATGGGATACATCAAATAGACCCACCGCATCGAAAGCGCAAGCGCGGGCGATCTCTGACTGGCTTCCGTACCCATGAGCATCGCGCCGTAGTACGCCACCACAGCGAAGAATCCGATACCCAACAGCGAAATGATCGTCTGGAGCGCCTTTTGGGGTACGCGCGGGAGCTTGTCGAGAATGAATCTGACGGCGATGTGCGAGCCCCGCTTAAACGCGACCGCAGCCCCCAAGAGACTCGCGAGCACGAGCAGAAAACAGGACAGCTCCTCCGACCAGGAGAGCGCCTCGAAAAAGAACCGGAATACGACCTGCAGGAGCGTGACGACCACCATGGCGACGATCGTGACAAAGAGCGCCGCCTCGGTGATCGTGTTGACCCGGTCGCTCAGCGAATGGAGCAGGTTGGTGCGTTTCCTGCCCGCTTCAGTTGAGGACATCGTCATCTCCTCACTTCGTGTCCAAAATCTGATTGATGAGGTCCTGGCCGAACTGCGCCGCGTATTTATCGTACACCGGTTTCACTGCGGCCAAGAACGGCTTGAGATCCGGCGTGGAAATCTGCATTCCCTTGGAGGCGAGCTCCTTGAGCCAGCCGGCTTCGTTCGAGTTGTCATAGTCGCGCTCGAACTGTGCGGCTTCCTTGGCTGCTTTGAGAACTGCTTGCTGCTGCGAGGCGCTGAGTTTTTTCCAGGTCATCATGCTCATCATGATCGGGGCGGGCGCGTAGGCGTGGCGTGTGATCGTCATGTACTTTTGGCTCTCGTACAGCTTGAATGACACGATGACGTTGAGGGGGTTCTCCTGGCCGTCGATCGTGTGCTGCTGGAGCGCGGTGAGGGCTTCGGTCCAGGCCATCGGCACTGCGTTGGCGCCAAGCGCCTTGAAAGAGTCGACATAGATTTCGTTCTGCATCACTCTGATCTTGAGACCTTTGATGTCTTCGGGCGAATTGACGGGGCGCTTGCTATTGGTGAGGTTCCTGAATCCGCGCTCAGCCCAGGCGAGACCCTTCCAACCCTGCTTTTCCGCCATTGCGAAGAGCTGATCGCCGACTGGTCCATCGAGCACTGCATACGCGTGTTCGGGGCTCCTAAAGAGGAAGGGAAGATCGATGACGCCGAATTGGGGAATGAAGTTGACGAAGGGACCATTCGTGATGATCGCGGCATCGACGATGCCCATTTTCATGCGCTCGAGGAGCGTGCGCTCATCGCCGAGCACCGCATTTGGGAAAATGGTCACTTTGACTTCGCCGTTGGTATACTTTTCCGTCAGTTCTTTGAATTTTGTAGCGGCGAGATGGAATGAGTCTTGTTCGTTGACGACATGCGCCAGCTTGATGTCGATTGCGAACGACGGCGTGATCAACGCAATAGAGACAGCCAAGACAAAAAGTATGCGTTTCATGAGGTCCTCCTTACAATATATGACAGCGCTCGACGGCGCCGCTGTATTCGCAAAAGCATAGCTTTGACGCATAAATATGTCAATATAATTAGTGGTGAAAATTTAAAAAAAAATTTTATATAATTTTTTTATACAATTAGTTATTAAATATATCTTGGAATTTTATATGCGAATTATTAGGCATAATTATACACATGACGTACATCGTCGAAAGGAGAGAAGATAGTGCGGAGGCCGAGGGGCCGGCAGTGAGGCGGGGGCCGCGCGCCCTACGACCTCAGCCCGTGCCCTTTACATATTCGCGACACATCATTGTGCGAACTTCCCGATTGTGTGTACGACTGCGTCGCCCATGGCGCGCGTACCGAGGACGATTTCGTCCTCGGCCCCGGTGGCGATATCCGCACATCGGTATCCGGCAGCGAGGACCGATGCGACCGCGCGCTCGAGCAGGAAAGCCTCGTCGGTGCGGCCAAGGCCGAAGGAGAGAAGCATTCCCGCAGAGAGAATCGCCGCGAGAGGATTGGCCTGATCCTTGCCGGCGAGATCGGGGGCGGAGCCGTGGATCGGCTCGAAAATGCCAGGTCCGCCGTCACCGATGCTCGCGCTCGGGAGCATGCCGATCGAGCCGGTGATCATGCTCGCCTCGTCGGAGAGAATGTCGCCAAACATGTTGCTGGTCGCGATGACATCGAACTGACGCGGATTGCGCACGAGCTGCATCGCGCAGTTGTCGACGTACATGAAGCTCGTCTCCACTTCCGGGTAGCGCGTGGCCATCTCATGAGCGCGCTGGCGCCAGAGCCTGCTCGACTCGAGCACATTCGCCTTGTCGACCACACAGAGCTTGCGGCTTCGCTTGAGGGCCGCCCTGTAGGCGACGTCGAGGAGGCGGTCGATTTCGGGCGCACTGTAACGCTCCGTGTCCCATGCGGTCGATCCGTCGGCTGTCCTACCGCGTTCGCCGAAATAAATGCCGCCCGTGAGCTCGCGTACGATGAGAATGTCGAGTTCCCCGCCTAACACTTCGGGTTTGAGCGGGCATGCCGAAGCGAGTTCGGGGAAAATTCTCGCAGGTCGAAGGTTCGCGAAGGCGCGCATACCCGCGCGGAGGCCGAGAAGTCCCGCTTCGGGGCGGAGATTGCCGGGAAGGCTGTCCCACTGGGGACCTCCCACCGCTCCGAGGAGAATCGCGTCGGAAGCGCGGCAGATTTGGAGGCTCGACTCAGGCAGAGGCGAACCGAAACGATCGTAGGCGGCTCCGCCCATTGGTGCCTCGACGAAGTCAAGCTCGAAGCCCGAGATTTGGGCAACGGCTTGGAGCGCGCGCTCCGCTTCGCGGACGACATCGGGACCGATGCCGTCGCCGTGGATAGTCGCGATGGTGTACTTCATAGGGTCGTGCCTTTGGACGTGCGGAGCTTCGCGGAGATATACGGAATGAGGCCGCCTGCCTCCACAATGCCACGGACGAAGGGCGGAAAGGGCATCGCCTTGTACCGCGCTCCGCTCGTCAGATTGCGGATAACGCCCGATTCGAAATCGACCTCGACAGCATCGCCGTCCTGTAATTCGGCTGCCGCCTCGGGGCACTCGAGAATAGGTAGACCAATGTTGATCGCGTTTCGGTAGAAGATGCGCGCAAAGCTCTTCGCGATGACGCAGGAGACTCCCGAGGCTTTAATGGCGATCGGTGCGTGTTCGCGCGAGGAACCGCAGCCGAAGTTTTCGCCCGCCACTATGATGTCGCCGGGCGAAACGCGCGATGCGAAACGTGCGTCGATGTCTTCCATGCAGTGCGATCCAAGCTCGGTCGGGTCGCTCGTGGTGAGATAGCGCGCGGGTACGATGACATCGGTGTCTACATTGTCGCCATATTTCCAGACTCGTGATCCTTGTCGCATAGTCGGCTCCTTCATTTTGAATGCTCCTGGCCTGCGCGCTCAGTCGACGTTCCCGAAGGACTCTCGAACGCGCCGCGATGGGGCGATTCGCTGATCTCCGAAGGGTCGACGATGTACCCCGCGACCGCGCAGGCCGCGGCGGTCGCCGGGCTCGCGAGGTACACCTCAGAACCCGGATGCCCCATGCGCCCCACAAAGTTGCGGTTCGTCGTGGCCACCGCTCGCTCGCCCTTTGCGAGAATGCCCATGTAGCCGCCGAGGCAGGGCCCGCATGTCGACGTCGATACGACGGCGCCCGCCTCGATGAACTCGTCGATGAGCCCCTCGCGCAGCGCTTGACGGTACACATTCTGGGTAGCGGGAATCACGATGCATCGGACGCCTTGGGCGACCGTCTTGCCGCGCAGCACATGGGCGGCGGCGCGCATATCCTCGATGCGCCCGTTTGTGCAGGAACCGATGACCACCTGATCGATAGGAGTCTTTGCCGGATCGGCGGCGGAACGCGCGTTGGAAGGAAGGTGAGGAAAGGCGACTGTAGGGATAATCGACGAAAGATCGATGTCGATCGTGCGCTCGTACTCGGCGTCGGGGTCGGCCTCGTAGACCCGGTAGGGCCTCGCCGAGACCGCCGCCGCCCAGGCTCGCGTCCTTTCATCCACCGCGAAGATACCATTCTTCGCCCCCGCCTCGATGGCCATGTTCGCCACTGTGAAGCGCTCGTCCATCGTCAGCGAGGCGAGCCCGGGGCCGACGAATTCCATCGATTTGTAGAGAGCCCCGTCGACGCCGATCGTTCCGATAATGTGGAGAATGAGGTCTTTTCCGGTTGCCCATCCCTGGAGCGCGCCTTGCAGATTGAAGCGGATCGCTTTCGGCACCTTGAACCAGGCGGTGCCCGATGCCATGGCGGCGGCCATGTCCGTAGAGCCGACACCCGTGGAAAAGGCTCCCGCAGCCCCGTAGGTGCAGGTGT
The DNA here is from genome assembly GCA_964466815.1 of uncultured Treponema sp. Taxonomy (GTDB): domain Bacteria; phylum Spirochaetota; class Spirochaetia; order Treponematales; family Rectinemataceae; genus Rectinema. The sequence goes on along the minus strand of CAYXOW010000020.1, from coordinate 2,918 downwards.
GGGAGTCGGCGCCGACGATGAGTTCGCCCGGCAACACCAGTCCTCGCTCGGGCAAAAGCGCATGTTCGATGCCCATGCGCCCGATCTCGAAATAGTGTTCGATGTCGTGCTTCTTTGCGAATTCGCGCATGACCTTGCACTGCTCCGCGGATTTGATGTCCTTGTTGGGCGCAAAGTGGTCGGGCACAAGGGCGATCTTACGGCGATCGAACACCGTGGAGACGCCGATCCTCTCGAATTCCTTGATCGCAACGGGCGCGGTGATGTCGTTGCCCAACACGAGGTCGACGCGGGCTTCGATGAGCTGGCCTGCCTCGACGGAGGCAAGGCCGGCGTGGTCCGCGAGGATCTTCTGCGACATTGTCATTGGCATTGAGTGCTCCTCTCTCTTTCTGCTTCGGCGACCTGCTGAGCGACAATAGCTCCGTCTTCGATCGCGTCGTTGATTGCATCAATATAGGCGCGGACACTGGCTTCGATGACATCGGTGGAAACGCCGCGCCCATTGTAGGTCTGCTCGGAGAAGCGAATTCTGACTCTCGCTTCGCCTTGAGCATCTTTACCGTCCGTCACCGAGTCGACCGAGAAGTCTTCGAGAAGTGGCTTCGCGCCCACAATTCCGTCGATAGCGTTGAAACACGCGTCGATGGGGCCGTCCCCGATCGCTACCTGTTCGCGCTTCTCGCCGTGCGCCGACACGAGGCAGACGGCGCTTGTCGAGGCGATCGTAGTGCCCGAATTGATGATAAAGCGTTCGAGCTGCCATGCGGCGGGAGCGCTGGGAACCGTGTCGCGGGCGAGAGCTTCGAGATCGCGGGTGGTGACGGTTTTTTTCTTGTCGGCCAAGGCCTTGAAGGCCTCGAAAATCTGTTCTTCTCTATCAGGGTCGAAATGAAATCCAAGTTCCTTGAGCCGCTCATCGAAGGCGTGCCGTCCGGAGTGCTTGCCGAGCACCATTCTGCTGCGCGGTAAACCGATCGACTCAGGCGTCATGATCTCGTACGTTTCGCGGTTCGAGAGAACGCCGTGCTGGTGGATACCCGACTCGTGGGCAAAGG
>CAYXOW010000020.1:857-1788 GCA_964466815.1 uncultured Treponema sp. | reverse complement strand
CGTAGATTTTCGAACTGTCAACACCGCAGCGCAGCTCGGCGCCGCAGATTGAATTGAGGTACGCGGCCCGCGTACGCATTGTCATCACGATTTCTTCGAGGGCGGTGTTGCCCGCGCGCTCGCCGATGCCGTTGACCGTGCACTCGACTTGGTCGGCGCCCGCCTCGATGGCTGCAAGGCTGTTGGCGAGGGCGAATCCGAGATCGTTGTGACAGTGCACCGAAAGGATCGCCGCTTCGATATTCGGTGTGCCCGCGCGTATCGTGCGGATAAGTTCGCCGAACTCCGAAGGCATGGCGTAACCGACGGTGTCGGGCACATTGATCGTCGTGGCGCCGGCATCGATCACCTCGGAGAATATCCTGCAGAGAAATGTCGGGTCCGAGCGCGAGGCGTCTTCCGCCGAAAATTCGATATCGGGGCACTTCCGCTTCGCGTAGCGCACCATTGCGACGGCGCGCTCGATGACCTCATCGGGCTTCATGCGCAGTTTGTACTGCATGTGGATGGGAGATGTGGCGATAAAGACATGGATTCGCGGTCGGTCCGCGCCGCGCACCGCGTCCCAGGAAGCGTCGATATCCCCCTCGACTGCGCGCGAGAGGCTCGCAATGATCGGCCGCCGCACCGCGCGGGCGATCTTCTGGATCGAATCAAAATCGCCCGGGCTCGCGATCGCGAAGCCTGCCTCAATGACATCGACACCGAGTGTATCGAGCGCGTGGGCGACTTCGAGCTTTTCCGCCTGGTTCATGCTGAACCCGGGGGCCTGCTCGCCATCGCGGAGCGTGGTGTCGAAGATGCGGATCGTACGAACAGTGTTCATTGGTTAATCTCCTCTCTGCCCTGAACTGGATGTGTTTGTGTCAAGAAGCACCCGCGCTCGAGCTGCGAAGGGATTGCCTTTCGGCGCTATTACGCGGGGACGGCC
>CAYXOW010000020.1:0-808 GCA_964466815.1 uncultured Treponema sp. | reverse complement strand
TAAGGCCCAGGGTAAGCAGGAGGATGGAAATGATAATGACGATGGAAATGACAACGGTGATGGATGTGGCTGAAGCTGATGTGGCGCGCCGAGCGTCTTCGCTGTTCGCAGTTGGAACTCGAACAGCGGTGTCGTGAGTTTTGACACAAATGGCGCTCAATGTCATGCGAGTATCTAGCATGAGCCGCGTGTCGATGTCAAGCTACTATCGATAGAATCGTCGAAAAAGAAATAAAAAAAAGCGCCGGCTTGACCGAAATCGGGCTCGGGCGCATCATTCAGGCATGAAATTGCTCGTTCTCGCCGCAGGAATCGGATCGCGGTTCGGCGGCGTAAAACAGGTGGTGGGCGTTGGGCCTCGCGGGGAGACACTTCTCGAATACTCGCTCTACGACGCGCGGCGCGCTGGTTTCGACGAGGTTGTGTTTTTGATTCGGCCTGAGATCGAGATCGATTTCAGAGCCACGATTGTGGCGCGCCTTCCTCCCTCTCTCAAATATGCGCTGGCGTATCAGACGCAGGAGACGCTGCTGAGCGACGCGCAGCGGGCACGTGCCTCGGCGTACGGACGCGCGAAACCGTGGGGCACGGGGCACGCGCTCCTCTGCGCGCGAGATCCGATCGGCGAAGGCCCCTTCGCAGTGATCAATGCCGACGACTATTATGGCAGAGCAGCCTTCGAAGGAGTCGGCGCATGGCTTTCTCGACACGCTGAAGAGTTCTGTTTTGCCGCGTATCGGCTCGACGATGTCGTTCCGAGGCAGGGTTCAGTTTCGCGGGCGATTTGCGATGTGGATTCCGAGGGATA
>CAYXOW010000019.1:21956-24599 GCA_964466815.1 uncultured Treponema sp. | reverse complement strand
TGAATAATCATCTCCTTGCCCGCGTCGCGGATGGCGAGCGCCGAATCGTTGCTGTGGGGCAATTTTGGCAAGATTGCAAAGGTGATAGGGAAGGGCAGCTTGAGGAAAGGATCGAGCTCAGCCTTGTTGTAGCCGACATCGTCGATCACAAAGATGAGCGTGGGGTGACCGGCGACGGTCGGTGGATGCGGTTCACCGGTCGAAGGTTTCGCGGATGCAACTTCTGTCGCACTGCTCGGAATTGTGCCTTCCTGAGGCGCGGATGCGCCATTCGATGCGCCTTTATCGGGTTGCGCGTTCTTTTCTCCGCCTTGTTCCTTTTGAACCCGTAAATCCTCGTAGCCCGGGGGGAGTTCAACAATATATTCGGGTGTACCGTATGGGCTCTTTTTGGTTTGCTTTGATTCTTTTGGGGTGCACGCATTGATGATCGCAAATGCGATGAGCACCGCGAGCGCGGCCCCTGTGAGTACGAGCGAGCTGCGTATTCCGCGATGGTGTGGTCTTTTTCTCACGTGAGTATCGTACCTTGTACAAAACGTCCTCATCAAGGCTTTTCAAACAAATATGCCACAAATGCAAAAAAAAGCGCGGTGCACTCCTTTGCGCACCGCGCCTAGTACCGCGCTCCACTCACCGCACACCGCGCTAGGCGGTGAGCCCCACTCGCTCGGCAGTTTTCCAGAGTGAACGCAGGGCATTCTTTTCGATGTGGCGCACCGTTTCGGCGGAGCAGCCGACTTTCATACCGACCGCTTTGAGCGAACGTTGATTTTCGTCTATAAAGCCGTAGCGTTGTAAAATCACCGTCCGCTCGCGATCGGAAAGTGTGGAGAGCAACCACGCGCTCTCCCACATGGCGCTCGCTTTCTCCATTTCACGCTCAGGGTTGTACCGCCAATCTTCGTAGATATCGAGCACTGAGATTTCGTCCTCGTCGACCTGCTCAAGTGCGACAGGCTGATCGACAAGGCGCATAATCGATTTCACCTCGGATTCGCTGCACCCCATTTCCGCAGCAAGCTCTTTCTCGCTCGGCGTGCGCGAAATTTCGGCGCTCTTGCGCATCTGAATAGCCGCCAAGCGTCGCAGCGCATCTTCCTTGCGGTGGGGTAGGCGAATCTGTCGCCCCGTATTTACGAGCGAACGCGAGATTGCTTGGCGTATCCACCAGACTGCGTAGGTCGAGAATTTTACATTCTTATCGCCATCGAATCGCTCGGCTGCCTTTACAAGTCCGATATTGCCTTCTTGGATTAAGTCCATGAGTGAGTGCGGGGGCGACCACATGGCTTTCGCGATCCGCACTACGAGTCGTAAGTTGCCTTCGATAAGCCGCTTGAGCGCGCTCGAATCACCTTTTGCGATTTTCGCTGCCAATATGGATTCCTCGTGTCGAGGCACGAGCGGGATTTTTCTGATTGAATCAAAATACAATGCGAGGCTCTCATCATTGTCGGCGACTGTCATGGTTGCTCCTCCCTATAGTTTTCTCGCTGAAGTGGGGAGCAAGTGCTATGCCAAAATGAATAAAAAGAATACTAGTTCGATATGTATATACGCGACCATACTATATTTTTTTTGTTTAGCGGAATGTATGGAGCTTGAGTTCGTGCTGTACAAAAAAAGTATCTAAAAAGATACCAGGATCGCCGCGATATGTCTACAAAATTATACAGAGCCTCATTTGACGTACTTGCGTGGATCGACCGCCTGTCCATTGTGGAAGACGCCAAAGTGCAGATGTGGGCCCGTGCTCTGACCAGTGTTGCCGGACAGGCCGATGACTTCGCCTTGGTTCACATTTGCACCTTTCTTGGTGAGCACGCGTTCGAGGTGCGCGTAGAGAGATTGGTAATTATCGCTGTGCCGAATGATCACATAGTTGCCGAATACAGCATTGTAGCCTGTATCGGCGACTCTTCCTTCTCTGGTCGCTTTGACGGGCGTCCCTCGATTGACGACGATGTCGATCGCTGCATGGAAGGTCCGTTGGCCACTGAATGGATTGCTGCGATATCCGAATGGAGAGGAAATGGGCCCTCGTGCCGGCCATATAAAGGTCGTGCCATAGAAATTGCGCAGAACAGAGGTGTCGAGTTTGGCGTTGGGGATAAAGAGTCTGTCGCCGACTTTAAGGACAGCAGAGGTCAAATTATTCGCGTCGGCGATGTGAGTCATGTCGGTTCCATACAGATTCGCGATTCGGGAGAGGTTCTCGTTATTACGAACGGTGTGGTAGATGCCGTTCATGTTGGGGATTTTGAGCGTTTTGCCCACCTGAACTTGAGCCTTGGAACTTAAATTGTTGGCGGAAATGAGGGTGTCTTCGCGCAATCCGAATTGGCGCGCGATTGTCTGCAAGGTGTCGCCTCGCCTCACCGTGTACGATCGCTCGACAAGTATCGAGGGCAGTGGAGGAAGCGGCGTGTCGCTTGCGGAAGGAACCGAGGGATCGGGTTCGAGCATCGCCATGAGGGCTGCTTGGGCTGAATCTTCATTAGGAAGCGAGATTACCGGGTGGGAATTGAAGATAAGCGACGATGCGAGGATTGCGGTTCCAATGACTGAGACAATGATCGCGATCACTGCTGCGATAGACCGTTTATGGATTCGGAGATTGATTCCAAAGTGAATCCGATT
>CAYXOW010000019.1:19878-21938 GCA_964466815.1 uncultured Treponema sp. | reverse complement strand
CGCGGCGACCGCAGGTGCCGTAATCGCGGATGGCGCTGCTTCCGCGGTTGAATCCGACTCTTTCGATGAGCGCTGTGGAGCATCGGGCTGTGCGTGTTCAAGCGACAGATCGATTGCGTCGAGCGTAGCGGGAGAAAAAAGCGGCTTCGTTACTTTTTGCTCAGTTTCTTTCTTTTTAATGAGATTCGCGCTTTGCGCGCGGTTCGATACATCTCGCAGATGAGGCAGCTTTATTTGAAAATTCGGTCGCTTTTTCGACGCAATAGCGGTCGATGTTGTGCTGAGCGTTTCTCCGGACATCACGGAGACGAGCGGTGTGGAGAGTACCTTTCGCTCCTTCAGTGCCAGATCGTCCGATTCTTGCTGTGGATTCATCGCTTCTTTTGTATCGGCAGCTTCTGGCCGATAATTTACTTTAAGCCGTCGAAAAGAAGCGCGCAAGTGAAGAATTGAAGGATTCCAGATGAAAGTCGGTCAAAAATCGCGTTCGGAAAGACAGGGCGGCGTTTGGATCACAATCGCACTAGTCGTCGCTTTGGCGATCTTTGCGAGAATATTTGTTATCGACGCGGCGGTCGTGGAGGGGAAATCGATGCTTCCACGCTATCGGAGCGGAGAAGTAGTTGTAATTATAGAGGCTGCGTATGGCCTGCGGGGAGCATCCGGCCGCTATTTTTTTCGCTGGGGCGAGCCAAAAGAAGGTGATGTGGTAGCCGCCGTGCGACCCGACAACGGTGAACGTGTGATAAAAAGAATTGGAGAAATCCGAGGAGACAAGGGGTCTCCCTCCTATTTTCTTGTGGGTGATAATGGTCTGGAATCGATCGATTCACGAGATTTTGGACCTCTTTCCCTCAATGATATCATCGGAAAAGTGGTGCCCCAGAGGTGAAACAGATGGAAAATCACGCACAAACTCGATTCCGGAGAAGAATAACTCTTCTTTCCATACTATTGTCGATCTTCGCGCTCGTTGTGTTTGTGCGTTATGGCGTGCTCGCGCTGCAAGGTCCGGACAAGGACTCGCTTGTGGACAATCCACCGGTGGAGCGAGGGAATATCTATGATAGAAACGGCAAACTTTTAGCCTTCGATATTCCGAAGTTCAATCTGGGATTGCGCAAGAACGAGGTAGATCCTTACCGAATATCGGATGATATCGGTTTGGTCGCACGCACTCTGGGCATGCGCACTGATGAGATTCAAAAGAAAATACAAGATTCGAACACGAATTTTGTGTATTTAGCGAAAAGGCTCGATATCGATGTGGTGAAGCCACTGCGCGAGAAGCTGGATGCAGGCGAGCTGTCAGGTTTTTTTCTTGAGGAGATTAATGGGAGAATTTATCCTGAAGGAAGACTTGCATCCCATTTAATCGGGTTCACGGGTGAGGGTAACCATGGTCTTGAGGGTATCGAATATAAGTACGACAAGGAGCTCTCGGGTGCTCAGCAAAATATTACCAGAAATATCGCCTCAGGAAGCATTGCCTCTCGCGGCGAGGATATATATTTGACAATCGATGCGCGTCTCCAGTATTCGCTTGAGAATATTGCGCGGCGTGCTATGGATCTCAACAAGGCTGAGTCGATCTTCATTTTGGCGATGGATGTCAATAGCGGCGAGGTGCTCTCGTATGTGCAGATGCCGGATTTTGATCCCAATAGCTTTGGAAGTTTTAAGGAATCCGAGCGCGAGGATCGGATGTCGGTGTACTCGTACGAACCTGGCAGTGTCTTTAAGATTTTTTCTATGGCTTCCGTGCTCGACGCCGGTCTCATAACTCCCAAAACGACCTTCAACTGCGACGGCGCGTACCGGAAAACGCTTCCTTCAGGAGAAACGATCATTATCAAGGATCTGCACTCTTATGGCATCCTTGACTTGGCAGGGGTGCTCGCGAAGAGCTCCAATGCGGGGGCGGGCTACGCTTCGGACCGAATGTCGGAGGGCGATTTTTATTCGCGTATTTTGAGTTTTGGTTTCGGCGAGAAGACCGGCATCGGATCGCCGGGCGAAAATCCTGGGAGCCTGCGCAAACCCGCTACGTGGTCGGCGCG
>CAYXOW010000019.1:14148-19858 GCA_964466815.1 uncultured Treponema sp. | reverse complement strand
GGTCAAGAAGTGCGAGTAACGGCTCTTCAGATGATTACAGCCGCTTCGGCAGTCGCAAACGGTGGCATACTCCTCAAGCCAGAGACGGTCGCCCGTATCGAGGACGGAAACGGCAACTCCGTGTACGAGCACGAACCCTCGGCGGTGCGCAGGGTTCTCTCGCAGGAGACATCGCGAGCGATGATTACGGCGATGCAATCCGTCGCGAGTCTTGAAGGCACTGGATGGCGCGCAAAAGTTCCCGATGTTTCGATGGCAGTCAAAACCGGCACAGCGCAGATGATCGATCCAAAGACGCGAGCGTACTCGGACACAGACTATATCGCCAGCACGCTTGGGATTATTCCAGCGGATAGCCCAAAGATCGCGATCTACGTTGCGATCATAAAACCAAAAGGCGAATCGTACCTCGGAGGGCAGATCGCTGCGCCTGTGTTGCGCGACGCTGCAGAAGCCGCCATCAGTATTCTCGGCATGCCGCGGGGAAAAAGTCCGAGTGCGGCGCATGAGGGTGCGGTGACGATCTATGAGCCTGCACCTGCTGCGATCGGAGCGATAATGCCCGATTTGACCGGTTTTTCCAAGCGACAGCTGCTGCCTCTCCTCTTGCGGACAGATCTCGATGTTCAACTTGAAGGCGATGGATACGTGACATCGCAGACGCCTCTGCCCGGATCACCCGTACAGTCTGGCGCAAGAATAGTGCTTCAGCTAGAATAGGCTCCATATCATTTGCTATCGAGGTACACGACATGACGAGAGATCAAGCAGTGTCTCTGTGGAGGGAGTGGAACAGCGATGAATCGCTGTGGCGGCATGCGCTCTCTGTCGAGGCGTCTATGCGGCACTTCGCTCGCAGGTACGGCGAAGACGAAGAGTACTGGGGCCTCGTAGGGCTTCTACACGATATCGACTATCAGAAATTTCCCGAGGAGCACCTGAAGCATGCCCGAGAGATACTGGCGTCTGCGGGCTACGGCGACGCGTTTATCCGCTCGGTCGAGAGCCACGGATGGGGTATCTGCAGCGATGTCGAGCCGAAACAGGTCATGGAGAAAGTACTTTTCGCCACGGATGAGCTCACGGGCTTCATCGCCGCATGCGCCTATGTTCGACCCTCGCGCAGTGTGCTCGACATGGAGGTGAAGTCGGTGAAGAAGAAGTGGGGGAGCGCGGCCTTCGCGGCAGGTGTGCGCCGCGACATCATCGAACGCGGCGCCGAGATGCTCGGCGTACCCCTCGAGGAACTCATTGGAGAAACCATTCTCGCCCTACGCGCCGTAGCCGACGACATCGGCCTCAAGGGCAATCTATAACTTCATATAATGGAAAGAAACAATGCTTGAGAAGATTTCAGAGACTTTTACCGATGTGTTCCGGACGATAAGCGGAAAATCCTCAATCTCCGAGAAAAATGTCGATGAAGCCTTGGAGCGCATCAAAATCGCCCTCCTTGAGGCCGACGTCAACGTTCGGGTCGTACGGCGCTTCATCAATGGCGCCCTCGAAGAGGCGAAAGGCGAAAAGGTGCTCCGCTCCGTAACGCCCGGCCAACAATTTATAAAAATCGTTTTCGATCGGATGGTGGCCCTGCTCGGCGACGAGCGTCAGGATCTCGCGCTCAGGGGAACCGATACGCAGAGCGTCATTCTCCTCCTCGGTCTCCAGGGTTCGGGCAAGACGACCACAGCGGCGAAGCTCGCCGCGATGCTCAAGAAAAAAGGTCGAAAGGTGCTCCTCGCCGCCTGCGACCTCGTGCGGCCTGCTGCCATCGAGCAGCTCGCCGTGCTGGCGGCCCAGGTGGGGGTCGATATTCACCGTGAGGACACGAGCGATGCCGTACGAGTAGCGCGGAACGCCCTGGCGCGCGCGAAGCGCGAGGGTCACGACGTCGTCATCGTCGATACCGCCGGACGCCTTCAGATCGACGAGCCTCTCATGCTGGAGCTGTCGCGCATACGCGACGCCGTTTCGCCTGTCGAGAGCCTTCTCGTCGCCGATGCGATGACGGGTCAGTCGGCCGTCGATATCGCCAAGGCTTTTGATGAGAAAATTGGGATCACCGGTGCCATCCTCACCAAGTTCGACTCCGATACCCGCGGCGGTGCAGCCCTTTCGCTCAAGTCGATCACTGGAAAAGCGATCAAATTCATCGGCGTGAGCGAACGGATGGACGGCCTCGAGCCCTTCTATCCCGACCGCATCGCCAATCGTATCCTCGGCATGGGCGACGTGGTCTCGCTCGTCGAGAAAGCCCAGGAGGTCTACGATCAGAAGGAGGCCATCGAGCTCGAGCGCAAGCTGAGCCAGGAGTCTTTTTCGCTCGATGATTACCTCGATCAAATTCGAAAGGTTAAGAAGATGGGCTCGGTGAAGTCTATGCTCGAAATGATTCCCGGTCTCGCCGGTCAAGTCGACGAAGACCGCATCGATCTCGAGGAGATGAAATACGAAGAAGCCATTCTCCTCTCGATGACTAAGAAGGAACGACAAAACTACCTCATTATCGGGCCTACTCGTCGAAGCCGTATCGCAAAGGGATCGGGCACATCGGTCGCCGAAGTGAACCGGCTCATCAAAAAATTCGAAAAAAGCCGGCTCATGATGAAAAAGATGGTGAAAAACAAAGGTGCGATGGCGAGGATGTTCGGGGGCGGAACAAAATAGGGATTGCTCGCACCACTTTACACGCGGCGCGCGATTCGCTATAGTGCATCGAATAAATTCTTTGGAGATTATTATGTCGAGAGAATGTGAAATTTGCGGCAAGAAAACCCTTTTCGGAAATAATGTTTCTCACGCGAAGAACCGCACGCGCAGAACGTGGTATCCCAACCTCATCGAGATGCGCACGATCGATAATGGAACCGTGCGCACCATCAAGGTATGCGCGCGCTGCCTCAAGTCCGGAAAAGTTGAAAAGTACGTCTGAGCGTACATTGTCGCTCGTTGGGTTGCGCCTGTGGCGCTCTCGAGCGCGCAAGGTTTGCAGCCAGTGCAGAAGCCGCCTCCTGGGCGGCTTTTTCTTTTTATTTCTAATTATTTCCTGTTGTGCCGCGCCGCTTCATTTCGCGATGGCTTGTTTCGCAGCCGGATGGCTATAGCGGCGTGCTCACGATGCCGATAAAATAAAGAACCGATACATGCAGAAAGGGTCTATCATGGGTCGTGCGAAGTGCTTCTCTGTAAAAGCTCTCATTGTCTCAATGGCGCTCATCGTCATGCTGCCTTCTCTGGTAGGGGCGGTGGAACCAGTTCCCTACAGGCTCTTCCCGGCCCTCTACCGAAAACAAAATTTCACGCGCATAGATCAAAATATGAGCCTCGCAAATTATCAGTCGGGCGGTGGTTTCTTGTGGGATCGCGTGCCGCTCATTGCAAACAACACAATCGTCGCCTACTACGGAAGCCCGCTTTCAGACAAGATGGGCATTCTGGGTCGATATCCCAAGGAGCAGATCGCGCAGATGGTGAAGCAAACCGCCGCGCAGTACGACGCGGTGAACGGCAAGGACGGCGTTATTCCGGCATTCTACATCATATATGGAACATGCTGGCCGGGCGGTGAAATCGGGTACCTCGACGATAACGTGCTCATCGATTACATCAAGTATGCCCAATCCGAAGGGATGCTTGTGTTCGTCGACCATCAGATCGGTAAGTACTCTGTGCGCGCGGCTATGGACAAGATCCTCCCCTTCTTACGCTATCCTAATGTGCATCTCGCGATCGATCCCGAGTGGCGCACGCTCAGTCCGATGAAAGAGATCGGGTCGATCACCGCCCAGGAACTCAATGAGGCTCAAGACTACATGGACGATTATATCCGGGAGCACGATATTCCCGGCATTAGAATGCTGGTGGTGCATCAGTTCGCCGATAAGATGATTCAGGGGCGACAGAACGTCGTTGCACATCGCGATCGGGTGATTCTAATCCATACCGCGGATGGTTTCGGCAGCCCACAGATGAAGAAATCTACCTATCAACGAAATGCAGTGGCTTTAAATATGCCGATCAAAGGGTTCAAGCTCTTTTTCAAGTCGGATTTTCCGCTTGCGGGTTTCGATGCGCCGCTCATGTCGCCCGCTGAGGTGATGCAGCTCGATCCTAGGCCGAGTCTGATCATGTATCAGTGATCGCGCCTTAAGCCTGAAGTTGATCGAATGCTGTGATAGATTGAAACTGAAGCTTTCTTGATGTGAAGGGGATATCGATGAAAAAAGCCCGTGAAATTTTATTGCTGGCTTCGCTTTTCATGGCGTGCGCACTTGGAGCGTCGGCCTATGATCCTCCCAAAGGCGGTTCGCTGTTGGGAAGAATCTATGGGCCGTGGACCATGGGGGGCGGCACGTCGCTGACTGAACTTGGCGTAGGGCCGTGGAGCGCCACGCTCAACCCGGCATCCACCTCGCAGGATGAACTTGCTGCGCTCGATCTCTCCTACACTGGTGTTTCGGATATGTCAGCGGGCAGCCCTCAGGGTTGGGGAAGTGCCGCGCAAGCTGTGTTTACTCTTCCTGAACCCTATGGCGTGTGGAACGCTTCGTTTCGATTTTTCAGCGTTCCCGGCGCTATGACGAGCATGCCGCTCGGCACCTTCGCCGCGCTCTCAGGCGGATTCGCCAAACAGGTATCGAGCGTACTCTCGGTGGGCGGCTCGGCAACAGTCGCCATGGGGGGCAACGGTAGCTTCGGGTGGGGAATATGGGCGGACATCGGCGCGGTTCGGGAACTCGGCGATTTGGGATTCCTAAAGAACGCGCGGCTCGGCTTTGTGATGAGCGGTATGGGCAAGGAGTTCAACTATGCGACTCCTCCCGTGGGAATTTCGACCGGCAGTGTCGCCTCGACTGGCTTTCCCGCCGCGTTCACGCCTGGGCTTGGGTTCAGCGCCGATCTCCTCAGCGGGTATGATTTAAATATCCGCGCAGGCTTGGACCTTCGTGCACCTTCCTTTAACGACCTCGAAGGTGAGGCTGGAATCGGCATTTCTTACCGTAACCTCCTCAATCTGCGCCTTTCGATGTCCTCGAGTCTCTACGACATCCAGCAGAAATCCGGCAGAAGTCTATTGCCTTCCGCGACCCTCTCCGCAACTATCCCCATGGGGAATAAAGATCCCCTCAGTAGATCCATCTCGTCGGTCGTACCTTCTGTGGGCTTTATGCCTCTCTACGATACACTCGACGCATTCAGCCTTGGCGCGCAGCTCACCTGGGGACAGAAAGACAAAACCCCGCCCCAAGTGCTGCTCAAACTCCCTCCTGCCCAGAACGATACTCCCGTCGCCTACATCTCTCCAAACGCCGACGGGAAGCAGGATTGGCTCATACTCCCTCTCAGCATCAAGGACGATCAGAGAACGATCGCCGGATGGATTTTTAAGGTTGAAGATCGATCGTCCGGCAATGTGGTCAGGACGATCACGGAGCAATCGAGCCTTCCCGACCACCTGAATTCCCTAAGCGCGCTCAAGGAAGGATTCGGTTACGTTAAAAAGAGCGTCATCGTTCCGGACGCGATTCGATGGGACGGCAGGGATGATAAAGGTAATTTTGTCCCCGAAGGCACCTACATCGCGAGCTTCCACGCGTGGGACGATCTTGGCAACACGAATGCCGATTACGATTCGTGTATGAATATCGTCGTGGATCGTACTCCGCCGATGGTGAATGCTTGGGTTATGGGCGACGAGCAGATGTTTCAG
>CAYXOW010000019.1:13850-14129 GCA_964466815.1 uncultured Treponema sp. | reverse complement strand
CTCATTTTCAGCCCCGATGGCGACAACAACAAAGATACCATCGCATTTAGAACTCAGGGATCGGTCGAAAACAGTTGGAAATACGAGATCCTCGATGTTACGGGAAAAGCGGTGCGCACGATGGATCTTAAAGGGCCGACTGCGCCCCGCGATTTTATCTGGGACGGCACCGACAACGCAGGGAAACGTGTTCCGGACGGCCTCTATCAGTTCAAGCTTTCGAGTACCGACGCGGCGGGCAATGTGGGTTCCAAGATCATCGGCACCGCGCCCGACAAG
>CAYXOW010000019.1:13547-13839 GCA_964466815.1 uncultured Treponema sp. | reverse complement strand
ATTGGATCGTCGTCGACACAACGCGACCGAAGGTAGAGGTGGCGACGAATAAGAAGGCCTTCAGCCCGATAAGGGCGAATGCCGACGGCACCATCGATATTTCGTTCAACATTGAATCGGTGAAGAATCTTGTCTCGTGGAAAGCTTCGATTCAAGATCAGCGCGGCAAATCGGTCTGGACGGCATCGGGCGACGCGACGACGTCGCCACCGGCGGACTTCGCCTTCAACGGGAAAGATATCGCAGGCAAACCATACCCCGACGGACAGTACAGAGCGGGCATCGAAATGAA
>CAYXOW010000019.1:11854-13523 GCA_964466815.1 uncultured Treponema sp. | reverse complement strand
CCCATCGTGTACTCCGATGCCTTTGTGCTCGACGCGACACCGCCCTCGGCCTCAATACAGCTTAACGATGTGCGCCCGATTTTCAGCCCCGACGGCGACGGAAATCGAGACACGCTCTCCTTTAATTTTACAGGAAGTAAAGAGGATCTGTGGAATCTGACGATTCAGAATGAAGAGGGGCACACAGTGTACTCGGAGCAGTACCGCGATGGCCTCCCTGAACACTTCGAGTGGGAAGGAAGAGACTCTACAGGGCAGCGCGTCGCCGATGGCCGCTACAGCCTCGAACTTCAGAGCACTGATCTTGCGGGCAATGAATTCCACACAGTGTATGGACCAATCGTAGTCGATACACGTGCTCCGGGAGCATCTATCAGTCTCAGCAGAGAAGCCTTCAGTCCGAATGACGATGGGGTTGCGGATGTACTCAATGTGGCGATGAATCTCGAAAGCATCGAAGGGCTCCTGAACTGGAGACTCGATGTTGTGGGCGCCAAGGGGACTTCGACACTTACAGGAAATCCCCTGCTCTCCGGCGATGGAGCGAATCCACCTCCGCATTCATTCCAATTCGATGGAAAAGTGGACGGAAAGACCCTCCCAGAGGGGACATATCACTTCGAATTGGCATACGCCTTCGAGAATGGCTACCAAAAGAGTCAGTCGAGCCCATCGTTTGTGATCGATGTTACACCTCCGTCCGCACAGGTGTCTCGCTCACGCGCGTTCTTCAATCCGCGTGGCGATGTTCAGCAGTCCCAGGTGATCATTTCTCAGATGGGTTCGATAGAATCGCTGTGGACTGGTGAAATACGAGACGCGCAGGGCGCGCTCAAGAGAAAGTGGGAATTTAGAAACATGGCTCCTCCCGAGATCATATGGGATGGACGCACTGCCGACGGTGCACTTCTGCCCGATGGCCTGTATTCCTACAGACTCATCAGTGTCGATAAAGCAGGCAATAGCTTTGCGTCGGAGCCTTTGACTATCGGCATCGATACTGTCGCCAAGCAAGCCTCGATTTCGACAGACTTTATGGCGATTAGCCCTAACGCGGATGGTGTGCAGGATACAATGACCATCTCCCTCCACGCGACCGCACCCGAGACGGTGAGCGACTGGCGTGTCGCTATTCTATCTGGTCAAGAAACGGTGATGGAGTGGAAAGGCAGCGGGAATCTACCGGCTTCGCTCGTGTGGGACGGTACGAGTCTCACTAAACTGCCGGTACCCGACGGAAGCTACAGTCTCACATTCAGCGCATTCTATCCGAATGGCGATATGGTGAGCGCGAATCTGGGGCCGCTTGTGGTCGACCGTGTGGCGCCGCAAGCGAAAGTTTCAATCGCGCAGACGATTTTCTCTCCGAATGGCGATGGTGTAAACGACACGCTCGAGGTGACGCAAAGTTCAGTGCCAGGGGACAACTGGAAGGGGACAATCATCGATGCGAGTGGAAAAGCAGTGCGAACCCTGAGCTGGCAGGGGGTTGTAGAGAGTTTTGCATGGGACGGACGAGACGATGCAGGAAATATCGCGCCGGACGGGAAGTATCAGTACAAACTCGAGTCGAAGGATGCGGCAGGGAACGCGTTCAGCTACACGAGCGGGATATTTGAGATAGAGACGGAAAAGAAATCGGTGCGACTCACGCTGAGCGACAGAGCCT
>CAYXOW010000019.1:9803-11831 GCA_964466815.1 uncultured Treponema sp. | reverse complement strand
AAGACAGTGAGACGCTGACGGCGGAAGTGGTGGCGCCCGAAAAGGTGCAAGAGTATGTTCTGCAGATTGTGGCGCAGGACGGACCGGCGGCGCTGAGTGCGGTGCGGACGTGGAAGGGTCAGACACCATTGAGTCAGTACGTGTGGAAGGGGGAGACGGACGCGCAGATACCGGCGCCGGATGGACGCTACGCAGCATCGCTGAAGGTGGTGTATAAGAACGGAGATGTGGTAGAAGCGGGGACGGGGACCTTTGTAGTGGATCGTCAGTTCCCGAAAATCGATGTAGCGGTGCAGGGGAGCATTTTCTCGCCAGATGGGGATGGACGAAGCGACACAATTGCGATCGCGCAGAAATCGGTGCCCGGCGACGACTGGGTTGGAAAGATGGTGGACAGCGCGGGCGTCGCGGTGCGGACGTGGAGCTGGCAAGGCGAGGCGAAGGACTTTATTTGGGATGGGAAAAACGCGAATGGGGCTGTGGTACCCGACGGTTTCTATACCTACACGGTTGAGTCGCAGGATGCGGCGGGGAACAGGACGGTGGCGGGGCCATATCGAATACAGGTTGAAACCGGGCGTAGGACGGCGCAGCTGCGTTTGAGCGACAAAGCCTTCAGTCCGAACAACGATGGCATAAAAGACGAGCTCGTGATCAATGTCGAAGCGGACGCAATGGACCGAGTTCAGCAGTACTCGCTGGTGATAGCCGATAAGAGTGGCGGGGTGGTGAAGAGTTGGAAGGGGAGCGCGGGGATGGTACGAGAGTACCGGTGGAACGGGATGAGCGACGCCGGAGTGGCGGTGCCGGACGGGGAGTACAATGTATCTTTGGAGATTCTGTATTTGAATGGTGCCCTCGCGAAGGCCGGCCCTGTGCCCGTCACGGTCGACCGAGTGGCGCCGCAGGCCACGGTGAGCTTTGCGCGCACGGTGTTTTCGCCGAATGGCGACGGTCGCGCCGACACCCTAGAAATTACCCAAAGCAGTGTGTACGGCGACACTTGGAACGCTCAGATCATTTCAGATTCCGGTAAAATAATACGCACATGGCAGTGGTATCCTTCGTTGGCAAATCTCTCATGGGACGGCACAGACCAGAACGGCAGGATCGTGCCGGACGGCAACTACTACTATGAATTACGATCGATCGACGAAGCGGGCAATTCATTCATTCTGCCGCGACAGCTCATCATCGTGGATGCAGCAAAAAAGAATGTGAGCATGCGAGTTGAGCCTTCTGCCTTCAGCCCTAACAATGACGGCATCAAAGATGTCGCCTATATCAATATTCAAGCGCCAAAACCGGATACGCTCTTGAGCTATTCCTTGTCGATCTATACCGGGGCTTACGCGCAGAGCGCCCAGGCACCGCTACGAACGTGGAAGGGCACGACTGATATAAAATCGCAGTACATGTGGGATGGAACGAGCGATTCCGGCTTAAAAGTGCCCGATGGCGTCTATAGTGTCTACCTCTCGCTCGAATACGCGAATGGCGACGAGTTCAATCTTGGTCCGACCATGGTGACTGTCGACACGGTGCCGCCGAGAATTTCAATCTCGGCCGATCCTCTGCTCTTCTCGCCAAACGGCGATGGAATAAAGGATTTTATCACTATCACACAGAATTCCGATCCGGGAGATGATTGGTCAGGGAAGATAAGGAGCGCTTCCGGCGCTGTCGTTCGGAGCTACAGTTGGAAAGGCCAAGCGAAAACCTTTACTTGGGACGGCACCGATGCGAATGGAAAAGTAGTGCCCAACGGCACCTACACCTACGAGGTGGTCAGCGTCGACGCAGCGGGCAACTCCGCCTCGGCGCAGATCAAAGGCATCACCGTCGACGCAACGAAGCCGAAAGTGTTCGTGACAGCCTCTGATACAGGCATATCGCCCAATGGCGACGGCATCCGCGACGATGTGTCGTTCTCGATCTCCGTCGAAAACCGCGAGGGTATCGATTCATGGCGCTTCTCGCTCTTGGATTCTAAGGGTGTCGAGCGTTCGTTCTTCGGGGGCTCTGGCT
>CAYXOW010000019.1:9490-9793 GCA_964466815.1 uncultured Treponema sp. | reverse complement strand
CGGATGTGCCGACCAGGCTCGTGTGGGATGGTCGCGACCTTCAGGGGCAGGTTATCGAGGACACTTTTACCGGCAAACTCGTGGTGAAATACCTTAAAGGCGATATCGCAGAAGCGAGCAGCGGCAAGATCATCGTCAAAATTTCGCCTCCAAAAGTCGATATCACGGTGACGCCCGAATACTTCAGCCCCGATGGTGACGGTGTGAACGATATCCTGACCTTTGGGCTTGCGACCGACAAGAACGCAGGCATCACCGAGTGGAAGCTCGACGTGCTGGAGACGGCCGTTGTCGAATCTTCGA
>CAYXOW010000019.1:5591-9474 GCA_964466815.1 uncultured Treponema sp. | reverse complement strand
CCCAGGATATCGCGTCCACGCGGACTTTCATGAGCTGGAGCGGCAAAGGTAATCCACCACCTCAGATCACCTGGAATGGAAAATCGTCGAAGGGCGAGCTTGTTCAATCCGCAACGGATTATCCATTTGAGTTCACCGCTTGGGATGCGCTGGGCAACCAGACGAAGGTAAAAGGCATCATCGCCGTCGATGTACTCGTGATTCGCGATGGCGATCGCCTCAAAATCCAGGTGCCGTCGATCGTCTTCAGGGCAAACCACGCCGACTTTATCGGGCTCTCCGATGACATTGTCTCGCGCAACCAGAAGGTAGTCGCCCGTATCGCGCAGATATTGGGTAAGTTCCCGGATTACCGGGTGCAGGTTGAAGGCCACGGCAACAACATCGGCAAGATGCTGGGGTATAGCGCGGCGCGAATTCAGCAGGAAGAGACGAATGAACTCATCCCACTCTCCACTGAGCGCGCGGAAGTGGTGCGGAAGATGCTCGTCGATAACGGTGTCGATCCGCGCAGATTGAGTGTGGCGGGCCTCGGTTCGAGCGAGCCGGTAGTGCCCTTTACCGACGTACAGAACCGCTGGAAGAATAGGCGTGTCGAGTTCGTGCTGATTAAGAATCAGTGATTGATGGGGGCACAGTCGCCTGAAGTTGAAAAAAAGGCTGCCTCGCTTTAGGTGCGAGGCAGCCCTGATGGAGTCGCCGTGGCAACGCGGCGACTTTTTTATACCTGATGCAATTCCTCACGTGCGCTTCGGCTGGCGCACATCAGCTGCGGGCCTGCGTTTGCCGCGCGTCGCTGCTACTTCTGTCGAACCCGCTGAACCGCCCGCGTATCGAAGCCGAAATGCGCTGCGACGGCGAGCAGCGCCTGGTATTCCTCTTCAGCGAGATTGGCATTACGCGACATAATCCATAGATATTTCATTTTTGAACTGGTGACGATCATCGATCGGCGATCGGCGCTTATATGAATGACACGATACTTCATCCATATTCCTGGAATAAAACTGACTACCATTTCACCAGGCTTCGATGGATAGGGGCGTTTCAATTTTTGACGCAGAACGCTTTGACGAACGGGGTTCGAGCCCGATTTTCCTTCGTAGCGCACACGCCATGTGCCGTCAGCCTGTTTTTCGTAGACGTCGCTCGTCATGTACCAATCGCGCGCGATAGGAAGCGGTATTCTGCCCAATTCGTACCATCGCCCCGCAAATTCTTCGTCGGAGAGCGACTCTATAGTAGGGATATTCGCGGTCGATGCGCGCGAATTGGAACTCTCCGATTTTGGTGGCCACGGAATTAAAAGATTGGTCCGTGCGACGTACTCCTGATATTCGGGGTTTGAACCGTATTTTTTCTGCGCTGATTTTTCAAGTAGCGGTACCCCCGAAACAAAGCGAAGGAGGATCGAGATATAGAGCGGTCCTAAAATTGCAAGATGCTCAATGCCTTGAAGTGAAGGGAGAACATAGAGCCACAATCCCCACCACACGAGCATTTCGCCAAAGTAATTGGGGTGCCGCGACCAGCTCCACACTCCAGTAGCGATAAAATCCTCCCGATGCTGACGTTTAAAGCGAAATTTCTGACTGTCTGCAACGCTTTCGATCAAGAGTCCGAGGAGCCAGATCGCGCTTCCGAGCACATGGTAGATCGAGAAAAAAGAAGGCGCGCGGCGCGCGCTGAGAATGACGGGCAGCATAATAATGTTAATGCTCAGTGCCTGTAGAATCCAAAATCGCGCGAATTTGACTGGATCATCGCGTCGACCATCGAATCGGTGGTCAACTTTAATGGTAAGTATCCGCACAAATAAATAGAGCATAAGGCGAAGCGACCACAACATCACCGCTATAAATGGAAAGAGCCAAAGTGCGCCGCCCACACGGAACACGAGCACAAGGCCAAGGCTTGTGAGCAAGAACGCAAGTCCATACGAAAGATCGGTCACAGTATCTGTTTTTCGCAAGGACGCGAACATGAAAAAGAGGGCATTCACGAGAAAGCTGATGCCGAGCGCAATGAGCAATGCATTCATCATCGATCTCTCCTAGACGGCAATATGATCGTACTGCAACATAAAAACTAAGATACTAAATCTTCCGGCTGATTGGCCGACAACAACCGCATTTTTAAATTGTCGGAATGGAAAAGCGAGGCTATATCCGCCAGAAATCTCAGGTGATCCTCGGGCTTTTGGTTGGGTGGAACGAGGATGAGGACGATGACCTGCGTTGGATTTTCGAGAGCACTCAATCGAAATCCACTTTTATTGACGCTGAAGCACACAATCGGATATAGAACGGCATCGTGGCTTTCGTGAAGGAGCACCACTCCGGGCTCGATTTCGATCGGTTGAGTGCGAAGAAGGTCGATACAACGATCCGCAAGATTCTGAAGCTCTCCTCTTTCGCTCTGCGGTAACGCGGAAAATATGAGGTCGTATATAGCCTCGACAATCGCGCTTCCCTGGGCGTGCACCTTGACTCTGCCGCTTTTAACCGCCTCGAAAAGAATCGCGCGGGTGTGGTGGTCGTCAGTCTTCCGTGCGGCTTCGGCGATAGCTAGCTCAGAAGAAACCGTCGTCCGTACATTTTCTGGCTCTGCACGGTCGGCATTCCTTGGCGCGTAGAGCACGAGCACGTTCGCCCGAGGATACCTTTCTGCGAGAAGATGCGGGAGTCGCTCGTATGCAGGGTTCTCATGAGCATCTCCTGAGTGAGTCGAGAAAAGCGCGATGGTAGCGGCTGTTCCTTCAAGCGGCCCTAAAAGTTCAGGAATCTCTCTCCACGATGTAAAATGGATCGATTTTTCAACGCCATGTGGAGGTGCAACGAAACCCGAGTTCTTTTCGGAAAGGCAATAGAGCGTGGCGTATGAAGCTTGCGCCAGCCTCTCGACACAGAGAAATGCTGCGTCAAAGCCGCTCTGGTTCTCAACGCCTGGTGGTACGATCGCAAAGAGTTGTTTTGTAGTTTTCCACGGAAATTGAGTTCGAGACACAAGCACGAGGGTGGTGCTCTCTTCCATAACACGGTCGATTATGCTTCCAAAAAAAGCGTGCGCGAGGCGTGGCTGATCGTTCCATCCAATGATGATGGTGTCGCACTGCTTCCCATCAGCCGCATCGAGAATGCCGCGAGCAGGATTTTCTGAGACCAAACTGAGGGGAAGCACCGGTTTTTTCATATCGGAGAGCCGCATAACAGCCTTCGCGAGCAGCGTTTCTGAAGCGGCTGCGGCGATCCCGTCAGGTTCGGAAGGCTCTCGCACCACGAGAGGAAAAATAGGCGATTGGTTGTCGGCGCCATGGAGTGCAGTGGCGAGATCGAGAAGTTGCGTTATGGAGCGAGGATTCGAAAGTGCGACAAGAATTCGATTTGGAATCGCAGCTGTAGCCCGCATTTCTTCATGAGGCGTAGTTCTGCCGGGCGCCGGGGAAGCGCGTTTCAGAAAGGCGTTCGAGGCTGCACAATTCACGAACATGAGGAGAATGGCTCCGCTGAACAGTGCTACGCTTAAGAGACCATTTTCGAATAGCACCCAGGCGACCGCGAGCGAAAAAACAGTGAACGGCAGCGCAAACCCAATCGATTGCGAAGTGTGAGACGATATCCGTCTTGAAACAACAGCAGCCAGCGCGCGACTGGCGAGTCCGACGACGAGAATGGCTGCCGCGATCAAAAACCCGCGTGGATTTGCACCTAAGCTCCGGATGTCGAGAGAAACACCCATGAGAAAAAAAGCGGCTGATGAGAAAATGATTCCGCCAGGAATACGAGCTTGAGTCTCGGAAGATCCTGAAATTCCTCGCTGTGGCGAGAGCGCAACGCCGGCGAAAAACGCCGAGAACCAACTCGGCACGTAGATGAATGTACCC
>CAYXOW010000019.1:3191-5572 GCA_964466815.1 uncultured Treponema sp. | reverse complement strand
ATAAAAAAACAAAAAAGAGAAAAATCGACGGGCGAATATTCTCAGGCCTGCGCGCTCTGCGCAGGATCATCAAAACCAGCTTCGGGAGGAGCGAGAGTTCGAGCGCAGCAAAAACACACGAAAACCCGCACGTCAGAATGATGGATGTAATCTCGACTCCGCTCGATACCGAAGAAAGAATGAGCATTGAGAGAATAATGAGCACAGAGTATCGAGGGAAAAGCTCGAATGGAGCACCGTCCTGAAATTTGGGAACATTTTCGCCAAGAGATGCATCGGCACCCGCAGACGCAAAGAGAATTCCAATTGCAAACGCGTTGAAAAGCGGGAAACCCAGCGCAATTCCCGTTGCTACTCCT
Source organism: uncultured Treponema sp. (assembly GCA_964466815.1). Lineage (GTDB taxonomy): Bacteria > Spirochaetota > Spirochaetia > Treponematales > Rectinemataceae > Rectinema. The sequence goes on along the minus strand of CAYXOW010000019.1, from coordinate 5,213 downwards.
ATCAAGGCCGGTGCGAACGACCAATACATAAAGCGAATGAGTGCGCGCCGAGTATCGGAAAGGCGAAATAAGCCATGACCCAAAATTCGGCTCACACCGCTTACGCTCAGTCCGGAAAGGAAAAAAATATAGATAGCGCCGATGGAGCCGAGCACCTGGAGAGCCGCGCCTGGCTCCACAATTCCCATGATGGGTATACCCGCAATGAGCCCTAGAGCGAGCATCAACCCGGCACGATTGAGGCGCAATGCTTCGGAGAGCCACGACGCGAGAAGAAACGCTGCGAGGATCAGCGCAAATATGCCGACAGGATCATGAATTATACCCATCTCATAGAAAAGTGTAATTCATCGATGCAGCAAACGCAATAAATGCAATATGCTTCGGTGCTGTCCGAGGAGATAGCGTTAAAACTCTCCCACGAAAAGCACTTCGGGTTCGAGGCGATATCCTGTCGCGGCGAGGGCGAGCGCCTGCGCATGTTGAATAAGCGCGCGCATGTCCTTTGCGGACGCATTTCCCAGATTGATGAAAATATTAGCATGCCAGCGGGAGATCGCGGCGTCGCCGATCCGATACCCGCGCAGGCCCAGCTGGTGGAGAATTTTACCGGTGGGTTTACCGAACTCACGGTTGTTCTTAAACATAGAGCCCGCGCTCGGCGCATCGAAGTGGTGCTTCCGCATTCTGTCCGTGAGGCGCTCGCGCATGCGCGCGGCGATCTTCAGCTGGTCGTCTGGCGTGAGGAGAAATGTCGCCGCTCCCACGGTACAGCCCGCGAGACTGCCGCCCGACATGAAGGGGGATCGCTTGTATGTCCACGACAGGGAGCTCGCGTGCGCCGAATGAAGATCGCCGCGCGCGTCGATGTACTCGATCGATTCGATGCGCGAAGAAATATCTTCCTCATAGCAGCGAGCGTTCATATAGACGGCGCCGCCGACGCTGCCGGGCATGCCATAAAAGTTTTCGAGCCCGGACAGTCCGCGCGCGAGGGCCTCTTCGCAGACTGTCGACATCTGGGCGCCACATTCTGCGCGAAGAAGTGTCGCTGGGCCCTTGGCACCTGCAGGTTGGATTGCCGCAATAAGTTTCGTATCGATCACTGCTCCCCGTATACCTCGATCGGAGACGAGAATGTTTGCGCCGCCGCCGAGCAGAAAAATGTGAATGTGTGTTGCTTTGAGCGCAACCAGCGTATGGGTGAGCGCCTTGAGCGAGCGCGGCACGATGTAGAGATCGGCAGGCCCGCCAATTCTGAACGTCGTATGATATTTCATGGGCTCGCCGTAGCGGATCAAACATTGCTCAGTATTGATTTTTTGGGCAATTTGCCATAGGGTTTCCATACGATTGCAGTATCGTCTTTTCGCACAGAGAAGACAAGAAGGAAGCGTCAACCGGAGAGCGAAGACATGCGGGAAATACACCTTTTCAACACCATGGGCAGAAGCGTTCAATCCTTCAAGCCGCTCCGCGAGGGCGAAGTCGGATTTTACGGTTGCGGACCCACGGTCTACAACTACGCGCATATCGGCAATCTCAGAACCTATGTCTTTGAAGATATTCTCGTCAGAATGCTTGAGCGCTTCGGCTACGCAGTGACGCATGTAATGAACATCACCGACGTGGGACACCTCTCGGGCGACGACGACACCGGCGAGGATAAAATGGTGAAATCGGCGCGCGAGCGCGGAAAGTCAGTGCTCGAGATCGCTCAGTTCTATACGGACGCATTCTTCACGGATACCGCTCGCCTCAACATTCGCCGGCCTACCATCGTCTGCAAAGCGACCGATCATATTACCGACATGATCGAGTTGATCAAACGCATCGAGGCCAATGGCTACACCTACTCGGCTGGCGGGAACCTTTACTTCGATGTGTCGAAATTTGAACACTATGGCCAGCTCGCAGGTCTCCAACTCGACCAGCTCAAGGCGGGCGCCCGCGTCGATGTCGACCAGAATAAGCGCAACCCCTTCGATTTTGTGCTGTGGTTTACCCGCTCGAAGTTCGAAA
>CAYXOW010000019.1:2894-3181 GCA_964466815.1 uncultured Treponema sp. | reverse complement strand
GCTCCTCTGGGACAGTCCCTGGGGCCGAGGATATCCGGGCTGGCACATCGAGTGCTCGGCCATGAGTATGAAATACTTGGGCGAGCAGTTCGATATCCATGCAGGTGGTGTCGACCACATCGCCGTGCACCACACGAATGAGATCGCCCAGTCTGAAGCGGCGACCGGCCACACGTGGGTCAACTACTGGATGCACGCCGAGTTTCTCGTGCTCGATAAGGGCAAGATGTCGAAATCTTCAGGCAGTTTCCTCACGATCCAGTCTCTTGTCGACAGAGGCTACGAAC
>CAYXOW010000019.1:0-2789 GCA_964466815.1 uncultured Treponema sp. | reverse complement strand
GAGGCTCGCGCTCGTGGAGAGAATTGCGGCACTCAAAGAGAGCGCCGCAATGCCGACTGACATTTCAAGGCTCGGCCAGCGCGCGGCCCAGTATCGAGACGCCTTCGACGAAGCGCTCGCAGACGATCTCGCAATGCCGCGTGCGCTCGCCCAGCTCTGGCTCATGCTCAAAGACAGCGAAGTACCGCCTGCCGACGCGCTCGCGCTCGCCCTCGATATGGACGGTGTGCTGGGTCTGAGCCTCGCGGACGCGAAAAAGAAAGAGACTTCGGTCGACGCGGAGACTGTTCGATGGATCGAGGAGCAAATCGCGGCGCGTGCTGCCGCGAAAAAGGCCCGCGATTTCGCCCGCGCCGATGCGATCCGCAGCGAACTCAAGGCAAAGGGCATTCAACTCGAAGACAGACCCGAGGGCACGCTCTGGAAAGTGCTCGGCTGAGGCATTGTCTGTAACAAAAGGATTGATAGATTGTTCCAAACTATGGATGACCAGCATACGCCCGAATTTGATCGGATCTTCTCGCAGAACGCCGAGCTCTTGCTCCGCATCGCAGTGAGGATCACGAATGACTGGGAGTCCGCCGAGGATGTAGTCCAGGACGCCTTCAGCAAGCTCATAGAGAAGCGTATGCGCTTTCCATCGGATGCCGACGCGCGGTTCTGGCTTATCCGGGTCGTCAAGAATGGGGCGATCAACTGGTCGAAGCGCAAGGTTCGCGAGTTTAAGGCTTACGAACATTGGTGGAACGCTGAGACGACGCAGGCGAGGACTTCGGCGACCGCGGCTCCTGGTGGCGAAGTGCAGAATCAAGACGCAGGGACAGACCAGTCTGCGGAGCATGAGATTCTGATGCGCGAATCCGCAGAGGAAGTGCGTGAGGCACTCATGAAATTGCCGGAGAAATTGAGGGTCGTCCTCATTCTTAAAGAATACGAAGGAATGAATTACAAGGAAATTGCTAAAGTGTTGGGCATCACTGAGGGAAATGTGAAAGTTAGAGCTTTCCGGGCTCGAGAGGCTCTATTGGCGCAGATGAAGGCCGGAGGTTCTCATGTGTCCTGATACAACGCTACTCACAGCCTATGTCGACGGCGAAGTGCCATCGCCGTGGAATGAGCGGATCGAAGCACATCTCCGAGAGTGTGACCGCTGCAGTGCGCGCGTCGCCGAGTATCGGATGCTCAGTGCGCGTCTGAAAGAGGGTGACACTATCGATACCCTCAGACTCAGCGCCTCAGTAGCGCGCGTGCGTGCTGGAATTATGGCGAGGCCTCGCCGATCATCGATTCTTGATCGCTTCCCGGCGCTCGCCGCGCTCGGAACGAAGCGTGTTTCGGTGCCACTTCCGCTGCTCGCTGCGTCGCTGTTGCTGCTGGTGTTTTTTGCGGGGCTTGGGCTCGGCCTCTTTGGTTTTCGATCTCATGTCGGATCGGCGCTCGCGCTGAGTACAAAATTACCTGTGTCTGGAAACTCGAACATCGAGAGCCTCGTCTCGACACTCTCTCAAACTGATCCCTCTCAGTTCGTCACCATCCAAGCCCCTATGAACATGCTGCAACCGGCCGCGAACACGACGCCAGTGTACGTGATATACAACACTGCCGACCAAAAGCCGACTATCACTGCGATTTCTGCGCAGGGAGAGGTTAAATGAGGCGAAGGGACCTTGTACTCTGGAACTTTTTACTTATAGCTGCGGTGTTGGCCTCCGCTCAAGCGCAGCCTGCGCCCGGTACGCCCGTCGCTCCGCCGGCGAATGTCCCTACGTTTCAATTTCAGCTCCGCACCGCCTTCATGCTCACCCCAGCGATGGTAGGGGCGATTCAATCCGCTTCCCAGCATGGGCAAGACTCGAAGTCGTCGACTTCATCTTCAGTTGCGAAAGAAAACGTTCCTGCCTGGAATGATCCGATCGTGCGCGAGGTGAGCCTCGCGGCATCGCTCGGCATAAAGATTCAGGGTGATCAGCTCATCGCGATGATCATCTTCATGCCGATCGAATTCGTGAAAAAGACGCTCACCTTGCTTGTGCAGAATCAGGTATATGCGCGCAGCCCCGATAACTCCATTCAGCTCAACACTTCGGTGCACACCATCCAGATTCCTCTCGGCTCAGTATTTTACTATTATCCCATGGGAGGGGACGCAAAGCAGGGCTCACCCGCGGTCATCGAGATTCTTATAAACCAGAAGTGATCGATGAAACGGCGACCGATGCTTGTCGCGGGAATGCTCGCGATCCTCACTCTCGCAGGCGGCGCCCTTCTTTTTTTGGCGCTCTACAGCCCTGAATTGACAGGAATCGATCCTTCGACGCCTTCCCCCGACGATGTGGTTTCGTTGACCGGTCACCACTTTGGGCGCGCACCGGGTGCGCTGCTCTTCGACGGCATTCCGCTCCAGGAGCATTCGATTCAGGTGTGGAGCCCTGATTTCATTTCATTCCGAATGCCGAACGACATCGATCAGGCCGGGGTTCAGGTGCGAACCGCGTTGGGGCTTGTGTCGAATCCGCTCATGATCGCCGATATATCGAGAGTGCCGCGTGCCGCGACGTCTCGCGCAGCGCTCGAATTCCACCCGAATATCGCGAGCGCAGTCCCTTCTTCTGGACTGCAGATAGGGAAATTGATTACGCTTCGTGGATTACACTTCGGTGATCCCGATCCGGATTCGGCGCTCTATTTTTCGAAAGTGCCATCGATTTCGACTCTCGACACCGAGGATCCCGCCAATTTTGTATCAATAGTTGTGCCGGTATATGGGTGCAGCGATTCGCTTAAGGAGC
>CAYXOW010000018.1:22263-25117 GCA_964466815.1 uncultured Treponema sp. | reverse complement strand
AGCCAGTGAAATGCTCAGTCGGCCATATCAGATACCGCTCGTGAGGGCGGGGGAGTCTAATGAGCTGGGGGAAAATGTATTCGCACCGGGAGACGATCTCGTGCTGCCTCCTGATGGGATATATAATGCCATCGTGTTCGATGGTAGTGACACGCGGGAGACTAAGGTGAGCGTTGCTCACCATCACATTGCGATAGGATTGCGCATGCGGTCGGACAGCATCCGACTTGCGTTCGTGGATAAGGCAACTCAGGAGAAGGAGAAGTTAGTATGGCTTTGAGCAAGGAAGACAAGGCCCAGTTGGTGCTCGAGTTTGGCAAGGATGCGAAAAACACTGGCGCGATTGAAACACAGATTGCACTGATTTCATCTCGAATCGCATATCTCACCGAGCACTTCAAGACGCACAAGAAAGACACGAACTCGAGGCGCGGGCTCCTCCAGCTTGTCGGCCAGCGCCGGAAGCTCCTAAAATATTTGCAGAGAACAGACCTTGAGTCGTATCGTGCAATTATGGAGAAACTTCAGATCCGGAAATAACGCTGTTCGATCCGCGGTGCAATGCGTCCACCGCGGATGGCCCGGATCCGTACAATGTAGAGAAGGAAAGTAATGATCAACAAACTTGAATGCAAAGTCGGCAACGAAACTCTGGTATTCGAAACCGGAAGAATGGCCAAACAGGCCAATGGTGCCGTATTCGCCACCTACAGTGGCAGCGCGGTCATCGCGACAGCTTGCTGCTCGTCCACACCGACTGAGGGCTTGGATTTCGTCCCTCTCACCGTCGAGTACTCAGAGAAGTACTACGCGGCGGGGAAAATCCCCGGCGGTTTCATTAAACGAGAAACAAAGCCAAAGGACAGAGAAATCCTCGTTTCACGCATCATCGATCGCCCGATGCGCCCTTTGTTCCACAAAGAATTTGGCCGGGAGATCCAGGTTGTACCAACCTGCATATCCGCCGACCAAATCAACCCACCCGATGTCATCGCTGCGAATGCGGCGAGCGCTGCGGTGCACATCTCCGATATTCCCTTCGATGGGCCAATCGGTTGCGTGCGTGTCGCTCTCGTCGATGGTGCGTACATCGTCAACCCTACCTACGAGCAGATCGACCGCGCGAAACTTGAGATCGTCGTGGCGGGCACTGCAGTGGGCATCACTATGGTGGAAGGCGGCTCCCACGAGGCGACCGAAGAGGAGATGATTCAGGCGATCGAGACAGCTAAAGCGCCAATCGCCTCCATCTGCGCCACGATCGAAGAGCTGAGAAAAATCGCCGGAAAAGAGAAACTCGGTATGGCGCCGCTTCTCGTCGAGCTCAACAATAAAGACGAGATTCGCGCCTATGCGCACGAGCTTCTTTCCAAAGCACTCTTCACGAAGATCAAGCAGGAGCGGGGCAAGGCTGTGGCCACCGCAATCGCCAGCGTAAAAGAAAAGTATAAAGATTCGCTGACCGACGATGTGCAACAGAAACTTTTCTCCAAGCTCATGGATGATCTCCAATACGAAATTCTTCGCTCTTCAATCCTCGACAAGGGTCTTCGCGTCGATGGCAGAGGCCTCGAGGATATTCGTCAGATCACTTGTGAAATCGGTGTGCTCCCGAGAACACATGGCTCGGCGCTCTTTACCCGAGGTGAAACCCAGGTGCTCGCCGTCACGACACTCGGTACCGTCTTCGATGAGCAGATTTTCGACGACATCGAGGGAGACCGCAGAGAGCGCTTTATGCTCCACTACAACTTCCCGCCGTACTCCGTCGGAGAAGTAGGTCGCCTCGGCACCGGACGGCGTGAAATCGGCCACGGCGATCTCGCTCGCCGCGCGGTCGAACCCATGCTCCCACCCAAAGAAAAATTTCCCTATACCATCAGAGTAGTCGCCGAAGTGCTCGAGTCGAACGGCTCCTCTTCGATGGCGACGGTCTGCTCCTCCTCCATGTCGCTTATGCACGCGGGCGTGCCTATGAGTAAGCCTGTCGCGGGAATCGCCATGGGGCTCATAACAGATGAAACACGCTATGCGGTGCTCTCCGACATCCTCGGCGACGAAGACCATCTCGGCGACATGGATTTCAAGGTCGCAGGGACAAAGGATGGAATCACCGGATTCCAGATGGACATCAAGATCTCATCGGTTTCGACCGAGATATTGAGAAAGGCGCTCGATCAGGCAAAACGTGGACGCCTCCATATCCTCTCCATCATGGAGAAGACGATTGCTTCGCCACAGAGCGAGATTTCCCCCTTTGCTCCACAGGTTATCGGCGCGCGCATCGATCCCGAGAAGATCGGCCTCGTCATCGGGCCGTCGGGCAAGAATATCAAGGCGATGTCTGAACGCTACGATGTGCAGATCAACATTGAGGAAGATGGTTCTCTCACTGTGTATGGAAAGGATCAAAAGTCCGCCTTCAGTGCGCGCGATGCGATCCTCAGCATGGTTGAAGAGCCCGAAGTAGGTCGAATTTACAACGGCATCGTCAAGAGAATCATGGATTTTGGCGCTTTTATCGAAATCATTCCCGGTAGAGAAGGGCTCTGTCACATTTCTCGACTCGCGAAAGGGCGGGTGGACAATGTATCCGATGTGGTCAAAGAAGGCGATTCAATTCAGGTCAAACTCATGGAGATAGATCACCTCGGCAGGCTCAACCTTGCTGCGGTGGACGCCCTCGATGAAAACGGAGAAGTGCCGATGCGTGCAGACCGGCCTCCGCGGAGCGATTTCAGATCGGCGGATCGACCGAGAGACCGCGATTCGCGACCGTCCCATAGGGAACCTCGCAGGGAAAGGTAAGAAGCCTTTCTATGTTGATGCTCAGCAGATCGACGGTGGGCGCCAT
>CAYXOW010000018.1:21966-22247 GCA_964466815.1 uncultured Treponema sp. | reverse complement strand
CATGCTCGCCGTCGATTCAATGCCCGCCGCTTCAAGTGTATCGATCGGTGTGTGGATTCCCTATGGCTCGCGATGCGAAAAGCCTCGACAAAGGGGCTTTTTTCATTTTATCGAACATATGCTCTTTAAAGGAACGAGCGCGCATGATGCCCGTGAGCTCGCGCGGATTTTTGAGCGCAGTGGTGGTTTTGTCAACGCATTCTGTGAACGATCGATAACCTGTATTCACTGCACTGTCCCCGTGAATGTCTGGAAAGAGTCCTGCGCGACGCTCCTCGAGA